>CAYVTP010000081.1:0-8508 GCA_964454615.1 uncultured Acidimicrobiaceae bacterium
TGCTGTCGATGCGGAGAGCGTAGACCCAGAGCATCCGGACACTCGATCAATCACCCCCCGCGAGCCGTTCGCTGGCGACCCGGCCCCGTGACAGCGAAGGTGCTCCCTCGGGCATAAGTCGTCCCAGCGGTAAGGTCGGCGGCATACCCGCCGATATCGTGACCCTGGTAATGGGCCGAGAACCACCAACTCAGAACCCTGCACAGGAGTCGGGTCGGGTCGCCTCCTGGGTCGAGGGGCGACCTTCGTGGGTCTGGCCCGTGTCGCTGTTCATCGTTTTCGTCGCCACCTTTACCCCTACCGCCAAATGGGAGATGTCGGAAGTCAATGTCGACGCGGTTGCGACCGCTCTTCCGGCCTGGTCGTTGACACAGCGCGGTACGCTCGCCCTTCCCGAGGGCGCCGCGGTAAACCCCTGGGTGATCGAGACCCCCAACGGCTACTTCAGCAACAGGCCCCCGGGGACCTGGCTGGTCGCACTTCCCGCCTACCTGCTCTTCGGATCGCCGGTCTTCTCCACCGTTCCCTCGACCGCCACGGCGGTGGTGGTCACCGCTGCTGCGTTGGTGCTCCTTTTCATGGTGTTGCGCCAGCTCATTCCGGTGACCGGCGCCCTCTCCGCCACAGTTGCCTTCGCATTCGGCACCTCCACATGGGGTATCTCCGCTGCTGAATTGTGGCCGCATGGACCCGGACAGATGTTGGTCGCGGCCGCACTACTCGCCCTGGCGGCGGGACGACCCATAGCCGGTGGGACCTATCTCGGACTAGGCATAATCACACGGCCGGTGGCTGCCCTCTTCGCGGCCGTCGCCGGGCTGGGCATGACCATCCGCCGCCGGACCGTGGAATGGAGATGGATGCTCAGCGTTGGCGGCTTGAGCATGGTGGCCCTCCTGGGTCTCATGCTCTACAACCAAGCTGTCTTCGGAAGCTTCGGAGTGAGCGGGGGCTACGGAGACGGTTTCGAGGAGCAGCTCACGGGGATGCCGTGGGGCATGTATCTGGCCAACCTGAGTGAGATGTTTCTCGGACCAAGGAACGGCATCCTGTTCTGGTCGCCGATGGTGGTTGTCGGAGTGATCGGGGCCGCCTTGAACTGGCAGCGGATTCCCCGATGGGCGAAGGTGGCGGCGCTAGGGGGGCTGGTCTACCTCTTGGTCCATGCTCGCCTCAATCGCGCCTCCGGAGGCCTGGCATTCAACTACCGCTACCCCCTGGAACCCCTGATGCTGGCCGCACCCATGCTCGCTGCCGGAGCCTTACATTGGGTGAAGGGACACTCCATTCGCAGCAACGTACTCCTCGCCACAGTTCTGCTCTCTTGTGCGATGCAGGTGCTATACGTCTTCACTCTGGACTGCGTCCCAGTCGGGCCGGAGGAACTCCTCTGCACAGTCGGACTGTGACCAAGCCGGGCTTCATACGCGGAGCGAGCACCGCCCAGAAGGCCAGGCGGCTGGCCGATCCGATGGAGGCGGCCTGGCCTGAGGGGGATCGCCTAGGTCGGGCCACTACCGGCTTTCAAGAGAGCGTGGGGGTCACCTTCTCCTCGTGCCGGCCTCCCGGACGTGGATACCAGATTGCAATGGCCAATATCCCAGCGAGGGAGGCCACGAAAGCAACCGGAGTGATCAGTTGTGGGAACGGAGCCCACAGAAGATAGGGGGTCAGCAACAGGACCAGAGCTACCTTTCCCTTCAATGGGCGGTCTCTGACAATCGCAGGCAGGGCGTTGAAGATGTACGCCGGCCACGAGAGCGGGACAGCCAACAACCCCCCGAGAGCAGCAACCTCTACTGCCGAACTCGCCCGTTTCCATGCCAGGAAGAGCACCATCACGGTCAGAACCGCAAGCCCTAATGAGATGGGCACCCCAACACCTGCCAGGAGTGCGGTCAGGCTTGCGTTCTGAGGGTGGCCGACGCCGTGGTCGCTTCCCTGGGTCAGGGCGGTTAGAGACCCAACAATTGTCACCTGCGGGATCAGAAGCCCAAGCAAGGTGAAGACGACTGCAGAAGCCCCCGCCTCGTAGGCAAGACGGCGTCTGCCCGATAGAGCGAAACCGAAAGCGATCAACGTCGGCCACACTCGAATCGCCATCGCCACCCCCAGAGCGACCCCGGCCCACCTCCGTTCAGGAAATGCCCACGCGACTAGAACCAGTACCGCACCACCGATGACTGTGACCGAACCGTGGGACACAGCCGTAGCGAAAGGCAGGGAGATAGCAACCAGTGGGCTCAGGAGAAGCATCCGATGCCAGGCAACACCGGCGATTCTGCCGGACAGGCGCAAGCATGCCAGCGTCAACATGATCACCGACGTCACCGCGAACAGGAGCAGGTGGGACTCGGGCACCAGCAGAAGGATGGAGTGCACCAGGTAGGCCCCTGGTGTTCGTGGTGGAATACCCTGCAGGCCGGCCTCGATTCCGTGATCTGAAAGGATCTCCCCCAGGGATCGATAGGGGTTTCCGTACCAGGCTTCCCAGGCGGTGGCCCTCTTGTGCACGATGTCGTGTAGTGCGCCTTGCTCCAGCCACGGCTCGTAGCTGGCCACAAAGGGATAGCCGGTCAGCCAGTAGGCGACAGCAACGAAGCTGGCGGAACCGAGCAGGTACCCCAAGACGAGAAGGAAGGGCTGCTTCCCACCAACACCCCTACGTGGACCGGTATCTGCGAGTTCACGGTTCGGGCCCCCTATTCGGTTCAAGAGAACTCGCTCATCTCGTTCAAGGGCCGCAGATCACCCGACTCGGCCCACCTCCGTACTTTGAGTTTCAGCTACTTGACTCGTCACCCAGCATCGCCGCAGGTTAAAACCTGAGTTCACTGTGGCGGCCTCGTTCGTCTCCTCCTTCAGGATCACCGCGAGGATGATCGACGTATTCTTGCTGACCGCCTGCGGGTCGATCCCGGGTTGGATGTTCCATTTTTGCCCAACGGCCCAGCGATGGCTGGTCTCGTCGATCGCTCTATCGAACGCGATAGACATCGTATGCAGCCACTCTTGAGATCCATTCCAGGCACTGCTCAGAATACGGCCCAAAGCGATCCCATCGAGCTTCGGACAGCTCGGCGCCTCGCGACACTAAGTACGCCAGGTGCCAGGTTGAGACCACCAGGTGGGTTGCGCCGTCAAGGGCCGGGCACGTTGCCAGATCGAGTGCTGTCATAGCCCGCCAGGCGGTCAATGCGTTGTCCTGTCGGACCGGTGAGTGCATCCCGGCAACGCGGGCTTCGAAGAGAAGTACCGTCAGTTGCGCATCCGACCGGAGCAGGTGATCGTCGAGTTCGATCAAGGCGGCTACGGAGTGGGCCCCCAGCCATGCCCCTGGGTCCTGCCGGCCCAGCACGCTTGCAGCCGATCCCGCTGCCAAGGTAGTGCCTAACCATGTGGCGCTGCCGACAACGGACACCAGCAGGGCCGCCGCCAAGAGAGCCCCGACTTTCGGTCTTCGCTTGATGTAGACACCCACGCCCACACCACTCGCCACACTGAGTGCCAACAGTGCTGGTTGGAGATAGCGAAGATTGGTGGTGCTGCTGACACCCACGATGACGACCAACTGAACCGCCGTTAGTGCCACGAGGGTCAATATCACGCGCTGTCGGGGCGATCTCCAAAGCAGCCCCAGCGGCCAGCCCACCGCAGCGAGGACCGGTAAGCCTTGCAGCCTACCTGACCCCTCGACTGTCAGGAGCCCGGGCCGCAGCACCCAGTCGAACAGACTGAACGGGCGTCGGACGGCTCCCAGCAGGCTCACTCCCGGAACGCTCGTCGCTCCCAGCCTTGCCAGCCAGGGAGGCGGTCGAGTCTCCCCGAAGAACGGGTAGACAGGATTGCCCAGCAGGAGCATATTCTTGACGTACCACGGAGCGGCAACCAGGCCGGCGATGCCTCCCAATTGGAGCATCCGACCCCAGTTGTTCCCGGATCGTTTCCGGAACACGAGAGCGGCCACCACCAAGATCCCGATTGCGATTGGAGCGTTGGTCAGCTTGGCCCCGACGGCTGCTCCTGCGAGCACGGAGATGCCCGCCAGCGTTACCCCATCTCTTTGCCCGAATCTCCATGCGACAGCCAGTCCAGCTCCGGCAGCTGCGAGAAGGCACGCCCCCCAGACCTCGATGCGAGCGTCCACAGCGACCAGCAACCAGGACGTCGCGGCCCAGATGAGAGCCGAGGCAACCCTGGCTGACCGGACCCCACCCAGGATCCGAGAGAGCTCGGTGACAACCAGAAGGAGCGCGATGAAGCCGGCCAACGTGAACAGCACCACTGCATGGTGCGATCCAGCGGCCATGGCCAATCCGTAAGGAACCTGCACCAAGGAGAAGAAGGCGACATGAGGGTTGTCCTCCGGAAGGTGGATCGACCCCCGCTCCAGAAACTCGGCTGGTAGGTCGAGGTGATACATCAGGCTGTCCCAGTCGACCACCGGAGCTAATGCAATGATCGCCAAGCCGGCCATTCCAACTACCTGTGCGGCCAGCCAGACCGTTCCGACACGACCCGCCCCGATGCGGCGGAGTCTGCGGCCGGAGTCGAGGCACAGCTGCAGCCAACCAGAGTCGTATCGCAAGACGAGGATCGTCGCCACCACCACCAACGCCGCCATCGGCTCAGGGCGATAGAGGCCGACGGCACCGATGAGGAGCAACGGCAAAGAGAGCGCCACCAGCCCGATGCAAAGAGTCATCGACAGCAGCGCCATGGGTGTTCGAGCTCTGGGAAGCTTCCGGCCCAATACCAGCCAGCCCAGGCAGCCGGTCAAGTGCAGCAGGGCGAGGGCAACCACCAGGTCGAACACGCCGCCCGATCCGGCCATGTCCAACCTGAAGGAGGGTGAGGCTCGATTAGACAGGAGCCGCGCTACCAGGAAGACGCCAGCGGCGGCGGTGAGCACCTTGCCCGGAACTCGTGGCCACCCGGTCAAGGTGGTGCACCACCTCGGCCTCTTGTCTCGAAGAACGGCTGGCTCCTGGCCTGTCCGGGCAGGACCAGGTCGGCGGGAACACAGAGGGGCTCCCGAGGCCTCGAGGATGTGGCGGATCGTGAGCGAGGTCTCGAGTCAGGGAGATGGCCACCCCTCCACAGCAGCCAGAAGCCCGGGAGAAGGACGAGCCTCCCGACCAGCGCCAGAGAGCCTACAGGGTTAAAGGAAGGCTCGGCAAACAACGCCTCCAACGGGTAGGAGAACAACTGCAAACAGACCCAACAGACGACAAGGACCAAGACCGGCTTGCTGGTTCGAGGGTGGCCTGAGATGACTGCATGTCCCAAGACAACCCAGAGCACCAGGTCATAGTGCTCCCATGCCAGGGGCGAGCACAGAATCGAAATCAGCAGCACGAGCGCAAGAGTCGCCCGCGGATCCCGGTCGCGTGTCGGCAAAGCGGCAGCGGCCACCACGGCTGCTATGGCAAGAAACGGCCCGACGACCCAGCCCGGGACGCCAGCTCTTACCAGGGGCATGGCCAACGAACCATTGCCGCTGAAACCCATCCACTCTCCTCCGGCAACGGCGAGTGCGGAAATGGCATCGGACACCGCCAGATCAAAAAAACCCAGACCAACCATGTTGAGGGACATGAAAGTCACACCGGCAGCCACGCATGTCCTCCGTCGACCCTGCTCCCAGAGAGGAACGAGGAGAAGAAGGGGGAAGATGCGAAGGGTGCCCGCAATACCGATGGCAACACCGGCCACGTGGGACTCGGAGCTCTCCAGCCCTCGAGACCAAACCACTGCGATACAGAGCATCAGAATGGCTGAGTGGGAGCCGAACTGCATGGTGGACAGGTATGCAGCCGAGGATATGCACAGGATCCACCACAGGATGCTCAGGTCCATCCGGCCTGACCATCCCCCTGATGCGGACACCCCGATCGCGGCCAATAACGCTAAGGAGGCCGCTGCAAGGGCGACAGGCACGACGGAGCCTGCGGACACTTCCGCAAGCGGACGCATGAGGAGGAGAGCTCCCGGTGTTCGAGGATGAATCCTGGCTGCGCCGGGGTCAAGCTCGCCACCGCCACTAATCCCGAAGGGGACACCGTAGGCCGCCGCCAGTTGTCTAAGGTCCTGCCAGGGGTCGAGTCCGTCCACGGCAGCCGAGACGACGAGCCAGTCCGCTAGGACATCGGTGTGGGCCGGATCGATGCTCCTATGCATGACGGCGGCGGCGTACCACGCGACAAGGACAAGCAGGAGTATCGAAATCGTTGCGCGAATACGAGTCCCGGATGCCTCGAGTTGGCTGTCCGGCATCGAGCCAGCGCTCAGACTTCCATGTCGAAACCTGGCCAACCTCACAACGCCTCCCAGCTTGCTCCTCACTGCCCCGACAGGCAGTAATACAAGGACAAAGCGGTTGGGCCCGAGGATTGCGCCTGCGTCCGGAAGATGATCCATCATCCAGTGGCCCAGCAACAATGGGTCTCTAGCCCCTGATCTCGCCGGTCGTGCGGGCGGACTTCCTTCTCGACTCTGAGACGGGATCGGGTCAATGCTCCGTCAGCCTCGAGGCTCTTCCCGCTTCAACCCCCCTCGCTCGACACCCGCCTCGTTTCGCCAGAGTGGTGACCCTAACCCTCTGGCTTTTCAGATCTCGCCGAGCAGGTCGTCGATCTGGCCCGTGGCCGGACGCACGGCCACGGCGGGGTCGATATGGGGGTCCTAGCGGTTCACCAGGGAGTCTGGAAACTCAGTCGCTTCGACGTCTCCCAGGAGAAGCGCTTCCACATAACCCTGATCCAACTCGACGAAACCTCTTACGAAGATTCGATCGGGGATCGTGGGGATCTCGATCCCCGAAAGGCAGGACAGTAGAACCCTGAAGAGGTTGACTGTCACATGTCCTTCCGGAAGGGGACACTCACCTGGATAGCGCACCGCCAGGAAGGCGTTCATCCTCTCCACCACTGCCTCGTGAGACCATTCGGAGCCCGATCCCGAAAGTTGGCTCCGCCGATCGGTCCCGTGATCAGACACGAAGACCAGCAAGTCCTGATCAGA
Source organism: uncultured Acidimicrobiaceae bacterium (assembly GCA_964454615.1). Lineage (GTDB taxonomy): Bacteria > Actinomycetota > Acidimicrobiia > Spongiisociales > ZC4RG35 > ZC4RG35. The sequence goes on from CAYVTP010000081.1 coordinate 7,024, forward strand.
AACGGCCGAGGTCAGCTCCCGAACGAACAGATCGACGCAATCCCTTTGCTCGATGAAGGCTGCCTCCCGGAATTCGGGCGCAATCCCGCTCCTATAAAACGTCGTGCCGCTCCGCTCGTCGGTGATCCGAGTGCTGCAATCAGACTGGAGAAAGAATGGCGGATGGGGAACAAGGAGGTGAGCGAAGACAAATCGAGGAGGAGAATCACCTCGCCCCTCCGATGCGAACCGTCTCAACTCCCTCATGGTGTGTAGCGATCCGGTCGTGAAGGCATAGCCGTAGGTTCTGGTCAGGTGAGGGGCAGCTACGGTGTCTGCCAGGACCCTGAAGACCCCCTCATCCAGAAAGTGCCCACCGATGCACCTACCGTACGATGGTCCACACCTACTACCGCTCCAACCCGATTCGATCATCGTGGTCTCGTACCCGTTGTCACTCAAGACCCTGACAAGCTGATTTTCGCCAGAGAGCACCTGATACCTCTGTCGAATGTTTGCCCTTCGACCATCGTCTTCTCTCACTTGGGGATAACTCATGTCGAGAATGCTTGGAACGGCCAGCCCGGTAGACCAGTAGGGGCTCCAGACTGACCTGGGTACCTGAAAGCCCCTAGCCTTCAGTTCCGAGATGAACCGTTCGCGGGGGTCGCCGGTGTCCATCTCCTCGGCGATGAACCCTGGATATCCATCCACGACCACCAGATAGATGTCGGGACGGTGGGCGAGATCCACGACAACATCCGAGCCAGACTGCACCTCCAGAGTCCCCCACTCCTGCACAGCTGAGGCCAAGGACGCCAGCGGACCTGCGACCAATGCGACGGCCAGACCGAACACCAACGGACGCGTCGGCCCACTGTCCCCGATCCGGCGAAGCAAGACAGACAGAAGAGCCAGGATCGAAACGATCGCCAACCACCCGAGGAGACCCCCTAATTCGAAAAGGACCGGTCCGCCCCTCATGAGCAGCACAATCGCGAAGAAGGTGGTGTAGACGGCGACGGCTCGGGAGACGCCGAGCCTCAGGGCGAGCCAGGCCACCCCCATACCGATTCCCCAGATCGAGGCCGACAAAGTGAGGAGTCGGACATGACTCACGTTCTCCCCGACATATCGGGCAATCCAGGTAAGCGGGAGTGACCAAGCCGCAACCCAAAGGAGGCTGATGTCGAGCAGCCTGAGCCGCTCTCGGGGGCTGGTGGTCATCCGGCCTCAGCCACCTCGCGCAACTCCCGCTTCAGTTCGTTTATCTCGTCCCTGAGACGTGCGGCGTATTCGAAGCGAAGGTCCTTGGCAGCCTCGTGCATCTCTTCCTCCAGGCTCATCACCAGTCGGGCCAGGTCGTCGCCCTCCAGGTCCAAAGGACGGCGGGGTTCGACCTCTCTCCGCCTCCTATCGCCAGCCGGACGCTCCGACTGAACCAGTTCCAGGATGTCCGACACCTTCTTCCGGACCGTCTGGGGGTCGATCCCATGTGCGGTGTTC
>CAYVTP010000082.1:0-2600 GCA_964454615.1 uncultured Acidimicrobiaceae bacterium
GTCCGCTGTTGTTGAACCCCGTATGTACGTTGCCCTGACCGGGATCGACGAACGCCTCACCCGGCCCATAGGTACGCAGCACACAGTCTGCGGCGTTTACCAAGGTGAACGTGCCCGGACCGATGTTGGTCAGAAGGACGGCACCAGGATGGGTGTGCCAGGGAAACGCCGCCCCATTCGGGACGGCGATCTGAGCGAACACCGCATCGGAGGCGTCGCGCATGTTGATCACGTTGGTCGCCCGACCGTCCAGCTTGAGTTTGATCGTCGCTCCGACATCATCGGTGAAGGTGCCACGCCCCAGTACGGTCACATGGGGCCCACCATGGACTGCTGCTGCCGGCGGCAACCCGAAGGCGAGCACCGCCAGGCCCAAGAGGGCCAGCAGGGCAGCAATGCGCCACCGGCTGTCGATCGTCTGCCTAATCATCGTCTGTGCTCCTTGCTCGTTTGTTGCGCCTGGTCTCTGACTTGTATTGCTGTCGGAATGTCGTCCTTTCTGTAGGGTCGAGTCGGCTCGTCGCTCGCCGTCCTCACGTTTCGCATTGGCTGTTCTGCCATGAGCAGCCCCCGCGTGTTCCGTAGCGTACTGACAGCCCACGTATCGAGCTCTCACTCACTTCCTCACCCAGCGTCACATCGACCTGCCAGTCCCACGCACCCTCCTGTCCCACACAGGTCCTGAATACCGTGTGCTGCTCAAAGAACACTCAAATGTGGGCTGGGAAAGGACCGACGACGTATGGAGCTCCTCTCTCGGCGATGATGTCCACGTCCGTCGGGGTGGTACCGACATCGGGTCCGGTGCGGAATACTCCGCCGAGCTGGCTCACCAGGCTGCCGTAGTTCCGAAGAAGCGGAGCGCGATGGTCAGGGTCGAATCCCGGTGGCCAGAGCGAACACCGCCTTCCCCCCGCCGAGGAGGAGAGATACTCGACTTCTTTGCTGAAGCCTTGGGCGGCGAGCTTGAGGGCCTTCCCTGCCATACGTGTCAGGTCGGATCGAAGCCCGCCTCCTGTCCGGCCCCTAGCCAATTAGGACGTGGACGGCTAGAATGAGGGTTCATCTGGTAGAGGAGTACACCACCAGGAATTTCGGTCTGAACACCATGGCCATCCGACAGAACGCCGCAGCCCCAGCGCGGAATGTCACGATCATCGCGCTGACCACCCTCTTGGTCCTCTTCGCCTTTGGCCCGGCACTCCGCGCCCAGGAAACCCCGGTCGGCTTGGGGACAGCCGATGACTTCGCTGTCCTGGCTGGCGAGAGCATCACCAACACCGGTCCGACGACCATCACCGGCGATGTCGGAATACATCCGGGTACCTCGGTGACCGGGTTCGAGTCGGTGACGTTGGACGGTGAGCTCCACGAGACCGATGCTGTCGCTGAGCAGGCCAAGGTCGACTTGGTCACGGCATACAACGATGCAGCTGGACGCGGGCCGGTTACCACGGTCGCCACCGAACTCGGTGGGCAGACCCTGACTGGAGGAGTCTATGACTCATCGTCGGGAACCTTTGGAATCACCGGGACCCTTACCCTCGACGCCGAAGGTGACCCAAACGCCGTTTTCATCTTCCAGATGGAAAGCACTCTCATCACTGCCACGGCCAGCAACGTGAACCTCATCAATGGCGCCCAAGCCTGCAACGTGTTCTGGCAGGTGGGCAGCTCAGCCACGCTTGGGACGGGCAGCTCCTTCAGCGGAAACATCCTGGCGTTGACTTCGATCACCCTCAACACCGGAGCAACCGTCGAGGGCCGGACGCTGGCACGAAACGGCTCGGTCACATTGGACACCAACACCATCACCCGAGCGGTCTGCACCGACACCGCTCCAGGAGACACCACGACCACCACCCTGGCGCCGCCGGTCGGCGGGGTCGACACCGGTGGTGGATCGACCTCAGGCGCTCATCCCATGATCCTGATCTTGGGCGGTCTGTCCCTCCTCGCCGCCGCTGTCGGAGTGTTCATGGTTAGCCGACGACTCCAATACCGCCGGTCGGACTAGCCGAGACCGTGCCCAGACTGGGTGCAGCACGTCACCCCTCTTTCGCCGTGGCGGGCGCCGTTCTCGCAGCAACCGGGGCGACACTGATCGTATTGGGCTTGACAGGCCAGACCCCGCCGCAACCACTGCCGTCGGCCGGGTCGGAGGGGTCCGTGTCCGTGATGGCCTCGGTTGAGCCGGAACCCGTGCCGAACTCGCCGCCCTCACACGATGCCTCCTTCACACCGCCGACCGCGTTCTCACCCGACCCCGAAGAGGTCAATGATCCTGTCTCCCTCTCGTCGTCGGAGCCGACCGCAATCGACATACCGGCGATCGGAGTGCAATCGGAGATCCAGCAGGTCGGCCTGACGGCCAAGCACACCCTGGAGGTGCCCGCTCCAGGCCCGTATTACGACCATGCGGCCTGGTACAAGCACTCAGCAACCCCAGGAGCAACTGGTCCCGCGATCATCGTGGGCCACGTCGACTCCGCCACCGACGGACCCTCGGTGTTCTTCAACCTGCGAAAACTCCGTCCAGGTGACGAGGTCCTGATCACCCGCCACGACGGCATGGTGGCGATCTTCAGGGTCGAGACGGT
>CAYVTP010000082.1:2700-8391 GCA_964454615.1 uncultured Acidimicrobiaceae bacterium
AGGTCCTGATCACCCGCCACGACGGCATGGTGGCGATCTTCAGGGTCGAGACGGTGCGCCAATACCCGAAGGACGACTTCCCGACCGAGCTCGTCTACGGCCACACCGACCACGCCGCCCTGCGCTTGATCACCTGTGGTGGGACGTTCGACCGTAGCCAGCGCAGTTACCGTGACAACGTGATCGTCTTCGCCACCTTCGTAGGCTCCCGTCCGGTATCCGCACCATCTTGAGCCCGGCCAAGCCCTCCTCCGGCAGCGCCCGGGCCCACTTGCGTCAGCGCCTCCGAGGGGGTGTCATCGAACACACGGCGGTATCCCACCTCAGCGCCAGGGCCGTCCGGATCTCAACCATGGCTTGACCCGCATTCCCGGCTTCAAGACCCTGACACCGGCTCCACCCCCCGACCTCCTCGATTGGCGGACACCTGGCTTCTTTCCCTTCAGGCAGGCGAGACCGGATGGAGTGCGTCTCGGACATCGCCCTCAACGTCTACTGCTGCGGGTCGTATCCTGCGCTGGTGGCCTCCTTCCCGTCAGTCGCCGAAAGCGCCGAGCCGATCAGGGCCGAGCTGTTCAGTATCGAGCGGCTGGAGCGATACGCCAGAAGCCTGGCCGCATCGCATGAGACGAGCAGGCGTCGAGGGCGCCTGCGGCTCATCTCGAGCCGGCTGACCGAGAACGGCGAGGTCCTCCTCAACTCGTATCGGGAGTTGGCCGGGGCGATCCGGGAGGAGGCGCTCCTCACCCCGGCAGCGGAGTGGCTGGTCGACAACTTCCACGTGGTCGAGAGCCAGTTGCACGAGATCAGGGAGAACCTCCCTTCCTCCTACTACCGCCAACTACCCAAACTCAAGGAAGGTCCGTTAGCCGGCTATCCACGGGTCTTTGGCATTGCGTGGGCCTATGTCGCCCACCATGACAGCCGTTTCGATCCCGAGGCCCTGCACCGGTTCGTCGACGCCTATCAAGAGGTCGAGCCACTGACCATCGGTGAGCTCTGGGCGATCCCGATAACTCTGCGAGTCGTCATGGTGGAGAACCTGCGAAGAATGGCAGAGGAAATCGTCGGTGCCCGACGGCTCCGTCGCGATGCTGATGAGCTGGCGGACGACCTGCTCGGGCTCGGTGGCGGTCGCCCCGTCGAACCCGAGGCGATCATCGATCGTCTGGGGTCGAGAGCCCTTCCCCAGCCTTTTGTGGTCCAGTTGATCCAGCGGCTCCGGGACCACGATCCGGAGAGCACCCCCGGCCTCGCCTGGCTGCTAGCCCGGCTGGCCGACGATCTGACCACCCCCGACGAGGTGGTGTCGCAGACCCACGACCGACAGGCGGCCAGCAATGTGACCGTCCGCAACATCGTGACCGGTCTCCGCCACATCTCCTCCTTCGAATGGCCCGACTTCGTCGAGGCGGTGAGTCTGGTCGACCGGTCCCTGACTGCTGGCAGCACGTTCGGAGAGATGAGCTTCGGCACCCGCGACCAATACCGCCACGCCATCGAAGGTCTGTCCAGGGCTTCCGGCGCAACCGAACTGGAAGTGGCCGAAGCAACTCTGCGGCTGACCGGGGCACAGCCACCGGACCGTCGGCAGCACGACCCCGGCTACTACTTGATTGCTGAGGGCAGGACCGAGTTGGAGAAGGAACTCGGGTTCGGTCCGGGGTTGGGGTCGTCACTGGCTCGAATGCTCAAGAGACGGGCCGCGCTCGTCTACCTCGGCTCGTTGACCCTGGTGACCGCGCTTGCCCTGGCGCTGCCCATGCTCGCCATCGAGCGTCGCTCGCCCTGGTTCTGGATCATGGGCCTTCTGGCCTTGATCCCCGCCACCGAACTCGCAGTGCCCATGGTCAACCGGGCGGTGACAGCCCTGGTCCATCCCCGAGAGCTCCCGGCACTGGACCTCGGTCATGGGCCAACGGAAGAGTTCCGGACGATGGTGGTGATTCCGGCGATGTTGTCGAGCCCAGCCCAGGTCGACCGGCTGGTGGAGAGACTCGAGGTCCACTATCTAGCCAATCCCGAAGGGGAGTTCCACTTCGCCCTGCTGACCGACTGGCGGGACTCCGATGAGTCCGAGAAGCCCGGCGACGCCGAGATTCTGGAGGTTGCCGCCAAAGGGGTGTCCGCGCTCAACCAACGATACGGGCCGGGCCCGGGAGGAGCCGATCGCTTCCTACACCTGCACCGTCGGCGGCAGTTCAATCCGGGAGAGGGCCGGTACATGGGTTGGGAGCGCAAGCGCGGCAAGCTCCACGAGCTCAACCGCCTGCTCCGCGGGGCTACTGACACCAGCTACTTCCCCTGGCACGGCCGACTGCCCCAAAGGGTGCGTTATGTGATCACCCTCGATGAAGACTCTCGTCTTCCCCCGGGGGCGGGCACCCGGTTGGTGGAAACCATCGCCCATCCCCTCAATCGTGCGCGGGTTGATGAGCCGATAGGGCGGGTTGTCGAGGGCTACGGTGTGCTCCAACCCCGAGTCACTGCCTTTCTGGGGGCGGGTGGGACCAGCTTCTTCCAACGAGTGTTCTTTCCCCCCGCCGGCATCGACCCATACGCGGCGGCGATCAGCGACGTCTACCAGGACCTGTTCGGTGAGGGCTCCTATGCGGGCAAGGGCATCTACGAGATCGACTCGTTCGAAGCCGCCCTCGACAACCGGGTTCCTGACAACACCATTCTCAGCCACGACCTTTTCGAAGGGTCGTTCGCTCGGGCCGGGTTGGTCACCAATGTCGAAGTCTTCGAGGAATTTCCCAGTCACTACGAGGTGGCGCTCTCACGACAGCACCGCTGGATCAGGGGAGATTGGCAGCTGTTGCCCTGGATTCTGGGTCGACACGGGCCCCTACCCCTGGTCGCTCGTATCAAGATGGTCGACAACCTGCGTCGGAGCCTGTTCAACCCGGCGGGTCTCTTCACACTCATGGCTGCCTTCCTGGTGCCGGGAGTGCCGGTCTGGCCGTGGATGTCCTTCGTCATCCTCGCCATGACCCTTCCCGCATTGCTGCCCCTCCTCGAGAGAGTGATTCCCAGGCGCACCACCACCCCCGGAGCGGTACGACTCCGGCGATGGCGGATCGACGCGGGGCGAGCACTCGGTCGCCTCGTCCTTCAAGGGGCCTTCCTGGCCCACCAGGCGCTGAGGGCGACCGAGGCCATCGTGATCACGCTCTGGCGGCTGGCGGTCACCCGTCGGAATCTGCTCAACTGGGTGACCGCCGGTGAGGACGAGCGCCAGTTCAGCCTCGATCGCGACGCCTTCGTCCGGCGGATGGCCCCGTCGATGGTGGTAGCGGTGGCCGCCACTGCTGCTGCCGCCTTTGCCAAGCCCGAGGCTCTGGTGGCTGCCGTCGCCTTTTCAGCCCTTTGGGTTTTCGCGCCGCTCATCGCCCATTGGGCGAGTGTCCCCCGCCAGGTGAGAGTGGCGGCCCCCCCCACCGCGGCAGAGCGCGAGACACTGCACCTGACTGCGCGACGCACCTGGCGGTACTTCGAGCGCTTCGTCACCGAAGAAGACAACTGGCTTCCCCCGGACAACTTCCAAGAGGACGTGGGCGTCGTCGCCCATCGCACCTCTCCCACCAACATCGGCCTCTATCTCCTGAGCGTGTTGTCGGCCCGGGAGTTCGGCTGGATCGGGACGGAGGACGCGGTAGCCCGGCTCGAGTCCACCCTCGCCACCATGGACCGGCTGGAGCGATTCCGGGGGCACTTCTTCAACTGGTACGAAACCACTTCGCTCGATCCGCTGGCCCCGCGATACATCTCCAGTGTCGACAGTGGCAACCTCGCTGGTCACCTCCTTGCGGTGTCCGAAGGGTGTATCCGGCTTCAGGGCCTGGTACCCGGCGCTGAGGTCACCAGTGGCATCAGGGACACTGCCCTCTTGATTCGAGAAGCAGCAGACCGGCTGGACAATCTCGACGTCGAAGTGGTCTCTCCACGCGATCTCGAACGCGCTCTGGAAGATCTGCTCGGTCCGCTCCGCCATCCATCCGGCACTGAGTGGCCCGAGCGGTTGGACGAGGTCGAGCGTGCGGCTGAGATCGTTGCCGATATCGCCCACACCCTGGCGGTCGATTCCGCTGCCGAGGAGTTGGAGTACTGGGCCGATGCACTGCTGTCGACAGTTCGTAGCCACCTGGCCGATCGTCAACTATTCGACAGCCCTGGGGGGAGCGACCATCTGGAAGGTCGTCTGGCGGAAGCCGCCAGGAGGACTGCCGATCTGGCACAGAGCATGGACTTCTCGTTCCTCCTGGATGCCGACAACAAGCTGTTGACGGTGGGCTACCGGGTGTTCGAGTCGGCGCTCGACGGCAGTCACTACGACCTGTTGGCTTCCGAAGCCCGATTGGCCAGCTTTGTCGGAATCTCGAAGGGCGACCTTCCGCCGAGTCACTGGTTCCGCCTGGGACGCTCGATGACTCCGATGGGAACCGAAGCCGCCCTGATCTCCTGGTCGGGCTCCATGTTCGAGTATCTGATGCCGCTCCTGGTGATGGAGTCGCCACCTGAGAGCGTTCTCAGCACTACTTACCGTGCGATCCTGCAACGACAGATCGAGTACGGGAGAGAGCGGCAGGTTCCCTGGGGGATCTCAGAGTCTGGCTATGCCGCCCGCGACGCGCACCTCACCTATCAATACCGGGCATTTGGTGTGCCCGGGCTGGGGTTCGAGCGCGGCCTGAGTGAGGACCTGGTGGTCGCCCCGTACGCCACCCTGTTGGGTGCCATGCTCGATCCCGGCGCGGCGGTGGAGAATTTGGCCCGTCTCGACGGTTTGGGGGCGCTGGGGACCTGCGGCTATTACGAGGCTCTCGACTTCACCCCGTCCCGACGACCCGATAGCGGCGAGCCTGTCCTGGTAGAGGCATATATGGCTCATCACCAGGCGATGTCCCTGGTTGCAGTGGCCAACGTCGTGTTCGATGGTTTCGCACGGCGCCTCTTCCACCGTGAGCCGTCGGTTCGTGCCGCCGAGCTGCTGCTCCACGAGAGGGTTCCCCGTGACCTGGAGGTGGCCCGACCCCGCGCCGAGGAGGTTGCGGCGACGGCACGTCCTCCGGAGCAGGCACACGGGGTGGTCCGCAGGGCAGCATTGTCTCACGGGCGTGCCCCTGTTGCCCACCTGTTGTCCAACGGCCGGTTCACCACGGTCATCACCGCAGCCGGGTCCGGCTACAGCCGTTGGCGCGGGCTGGCGGTCAACAGATGGCGGGAGGATATAACCCGCGACAACTACGGCAGTTACCTATTCATTCGAGACGAAGGAGGTCGCGCCTGGTCGGCGGGTTACCAGCCCACCAGGTCGGAGCCTGCGTCGTATGAGGTGGCCTTCAGCGAGGACAAGGTGGAGATCTCTCGGCGTGACGGAAGCATCTCCACTCACTTGACGGTGGTGATATCTGCGGAGGACGACGCTGAGGTCAGGCGTCTCAGTCTCACCAATTTGGGGCCGAATGTCCGTGAGCTGGAGGTCACTTCCTACGCCGAATTGGTGCTGGCTGATCCCCGATCCGACAATGCCCACCCGGCTTTCTCGAATCTCTTCGTGCAGACCGAGTCGGTGGTCGGACGGGACGCGCTCCTCGCCAGCCGTCGGGTGCGCTCCGCGGATGAGGAGGCCGTTTGGGCCGGTCATGTTCTCGCCGTGACCGGTGAGCTCGTGGGGGGAGCCCAGTA
>CAYVTP010000083.1:0-8270 GCA_964454615.1 uncultured Acidimicrobiaceae bacterium
CATGTAACAGCGCCCCTAGGGCTGACGGTGGCGAGATCACCTGGATCCTCAGCGATAACTGGCAGGGTTGGAACCATTTCCGGCCAGAGGGCGGATCGGTGTATCTGATCCAGGCGCTGGAAGGCATCGGTGTCAGCCTGGGTAGGTTCCTGCCGGACGGGGCCTGGGCTTGGGACATGGACGCCCTTGCCCGTGAGCCGGAGGTCATCAGCGAGAACCCGCTGATCGTCGAGTACCAGCTTCGGGACGAGGCCGTTTGGTACAACAGCCTGGACGGGACGACTCACCCGGTGACGGTGGACGACCTGATTTTCTCCTGGTACCACAACAGCGGCAAGGCCGGCTGTTACGAGCACGATGACGGCGTGGAGCGCTGCTTCGGCCAGGCCGATTACGTGCCAAGCGACGACGTCGTGGTGCACTGTGGTCCTCCGGGTCCCGACGGGTGCGCCCCGCGGTCGACCATCCGGACCCAGGACGTGGTGAACATCGAGGCCACCGATGCCAGTGGTAAGACCTACCGCATCACCTGGCCCGACGACTACGCATACCCCGAGTGGTTCGCGTTCGGCGCGGGCTTCGACTACCCGGCGCACATCGCCGAGGCGTCGGGCTTCGCCGACTGGAAGACGAACCCGGCGCAGATGGCCGGTGCATCGGCCTTCTTCTCGAGGCAGGCGCCTTATTGGTCCGGTGGGCCCTACATCATGGAGCGTGGGGTTCTGCCCAACCTGGCCGTGATGGCGCCCAACCCGGCGTGGTATGGCGAGATCCAGCCGACCCTTGACACCCTCAGCAAGGTGGTGTTCATCGGCAGCACCGGGCTCGCCGACGCGATCGCCAACGACGACATCAGTGGTGGGTCGCCGGCGTCCTTCACCAACGACGAGTTGGCGCTGCTACGGCAGTTGGCCAATGTCCACGTGGGCCTGGGCTCCGCCGGAGCAGTGTGGGAGCATATTGACTTCAACATGAGCCGGGTCACCGACAAGGCACTCAGAGAGGCCATGTTCACCGCGATGGACCGGGACGACTACCGACAGCGCATCTACGGCGATCTCGAGCCCCCGTTCCGGAACAATCTGTTCTTCCCGCAGGCGAACGCCGCCTACTTCGAGGACCAGATCACCGAGACAGGGTTCGGCTCCGGCGACTTTGACGCTGCGCGGCAGATCCTAGAAGATGCTGGTTACACCTGGAATACAGCCGGCGCCCTGGTGGCGCCCGACGGCACGCCTGTGGGCGAGCTCCGGTTCGGGGTCACCGCGGGTCATCCGACCCGGGTGCCGTTGACCGAGCTGGTGGCACGCGATATGGCCGAGATCGGGATAACCGTCGTCACGGCCGAGAACCCATCCCTGGGTGCTCTGCTGGCCGGTGGCGAATGGGAGCTGGTCATCTTCGGATGGAGCGGATCGCCGCTGTTCACCAGTGGGCCCGGCCAGCTGTACAGCAGCGGAAGCGGGAGCAACTTCGGGCAGATGTCCAACCCCGATGTCGACATCGCGGCCGCACTGGTCCAAAACCAGACGTTCCTCGACGACTCGGCGGTGTATGCCAACGAGGTGTCGAGACTGGTCATCCAGGAGGAGGCATACGTGCTGCCCCTGTGGGACACCCTGAACATGATGTTCGTCCAGAACACTCTGGCGAACCTCAGGGACAACCACTTCAGCAGTTTGCGGTCGTTCTACAACCTCCGCGAGTGGGGCTTGGCCGCAGCCAACTAACCGCCGTCGGCCGTCTCGGACGGCGACGGAAGTCGAGGGCCCCGGATGCGAGAGCATCCGGGGCCCTGGCTCGTGATGAGAAGGGTCGATGATTGGCAGACCGGTCCGCCCACGACTAGCGTTTCGGGATGCTCGCATACGTCTTCAGGCGGCTTGCGCTCACCATCCCCATCCTGATCGCAGCCACCATGTTCACCTTCGTCCTGGTCGACCTGGCGGGCGATCCCCTGGCCGACCTGGTGTTCGCCATCCCCCCTGTGCCCGAGGAGACGATCCAGGGGATGCGCGAGTATCTCTACCTGGACCGCTCCACGCCCGAGCGATACTGGCTGTGGCTGACCGGCCTTGGGGACACCAGGGGCGACATCGGCATCCTCCAGGGCAAGTGGGGCCCATCGGTCCATGGCCCCGTCTTCGACATCGGCGAAGAGGTCGGGGACCGGTTCATGGTCACCCTCAGGCTGGTCAGCGCGGCCACCGTGTTCGCCATCGGCCTGGCGATATTCACCGGGGTGGTCAGTGCGGTGAGGCAGTACTCGAAGACTGACCACATTCTGACCTTCTTCGGGTTCCTCGCCCTGTCCATGCCTACCTTCTGGCTGGCGGCCCTGATCCGCCAGGCCGGGGTCTGGGCCAACCAGCAGATGGGGGTGCGGATCTTCCGAACTTTCGGGGCCGTGTCGCCCACCCACCATCGGATGGAGGGCTGGGATGCGACTTGGGACGTCCTCTCCCATCTGATGCTCCCCACCCTGGCCCTGATGCTCACCGGATACGCCGCCCTCAGCCGATTTCAAAGGGCCTCGATGCTCGAGGTGCTCAACAGCGACTACATCCGGTTGGCCCGGGCCAAGGGCCTTAGGAACCGGCTGGTGATGCGCCGCCATGCCCTCCGCACTGCCTTGATCCCGGTGGCCACCCTGGCGGCGCTCATCGTCGCCGGCGCCCTCACCGGGGCGGTCATCACCGAGACCATCTTCCAGTGGCGTGGACTGGGGATCTTCTTCATCGAAGCCGTCAGATCGATCGATGCGTTCGCGGTGATGGCCTTCCTGGTGCTCTCCGGTGTGCTCGTCGTCGTCGCCAACCTGATAGCCGACCTCCTTTTAGGGGTCCTCGACCCGAGGATCAGATATGACTGAGATCACCCGGACCAAGGCCGCCGAGGGAGGGCCTCCACGGCGCGCCGACGCAGAGGCAATGGGCACTGAGGAGCGCAGCCGGCTGCGGATGATCGTCACCCGGTTCTTCCGTCATCGGCTGGCGGTGTTCAGTCTCGGCATGCTGATCCTGATCGCCATGTTCGCCTTCCTCGGCCCCAACTTCTGGCAGTGGGACCACACGCTCCATCGGGCGGTCCCCAGCGATCGGCCCCCGAGCTGGGACCACCCCTTCGGGACCACCCGCGCCGGAGCCGACGTCATGGGGCAGGTGATGCGTGGCATCCAGCAGACAATGAAGGTGGGGCTGTTCGTGGCCTTCATGTCGGTGGGGTTCGGCGCCACCTGGGGGGCGGTAGCCGGCTTCTACCGCGGTTGGGTCGACTCGGTGCTGATGCGGCTCGTCGACATCGTCATCATCATCCCGCTGCTGGTCTTGGTTCTCGTCCTCGCCGGTCTCACCTCGGGTACCACCTGGTTGCAGGTGGCGCTCATCATCGCGGCCTTCGGGTGGACCACGACCGCCCGGATCGTTCGCGGGTTGGTGCTCTCCTTGCGCGAACAAGAATTCGTCGAAGCCGCACGAGCGATGGGCGCCACCGACAGCCGGATCATCTTCAAGCATCTCCTCCCGAACACCTTCGGGGTGATCGTGGTTGACGCCACCCTGATCATCGCCGGGGCCATCCTGGTGGAGGCGGCGTTGTCGTTCCTCGGGTTCGGCATCCAGTCCCCCGACACTTCGTTGGGCCTCCAGATCCAGGCCGCCCAAGGATCGGTGTTCACCAGCCCCTGGGTGTTCTATGTGCCCGGTGTCTTCATCATCATGATCGTCCTCTTCATCAACTTCGTTGGCGACGGACTGCGTGACGCGCTCGATCCCAAGCAGCAGATGGTCAGACGCTGATGGTGACCGAGTCGGGGAGGCCCGACGATCCTGTGCTCGCGGTCGAAGACCTGAATGTCGCGTTTCCCAGCGAGGACGGGCTGGTCCAAGCCGTTCGTGGCGTCTCCTACGAGCTCCGACGCGGCGAGGTGCTCGGGATCGTGGGGGAGTCCGGGTCAGGGAAGTCCGTTTCCTCGCTGGCCGTGATGGGGCTGCTCCCCAAGGCGGCGAGGATCACAGGCTCGGCGCGGGTCCTCGGCCAGGAGGTCCTGGGGTTGTCCGATGCCAAGATCAGCAAGATCCGGGGAAGCAAGATCGCCATGATCTTCCAGGACCCCTTGACCTCCCTCAGCCCGGTCTACACCGTGGGTTACCAGCTCGCCGAGGCGGTACTCGCCCATCGTGACGTCTCCAAGGAAGATGCCTGGAGCCGGGCCGTCGAACTGCTCGACATAGTCGGCATCCCGCAACCCGAGCAGCGGGCCAACAACTACCCACACGAGCTGTCCGGTGGCATGAGGCAACGAATCGTGATCGCGATCGCCATGACCAACAACCCGGACGTCATCATCGCCGACGAGCCGACCACCGCACTCGACGTGACCGTCCAGGCCCAGGTGATGGAGGCCCTGGAGAACGCCCGCGAGGAGACCGGTGCTGCGATGATCCTGATCACCCACGACCTGGGCGTCATAGCCGGACATGTCGATCGGGTCTGTGTCATGTACGCCGGGAAGCTGGTCGAGGCAGGTTCGGTCGACGAGATCTTCTACTCACCGAGGATGCCCTACACCCTGGGCCTCTTGGGGAGCCTGCCCCGACTCGACGCCACGAGATCGCACCGTCTCACCCCCATCCTGGGGACCCCGCCCTCGTTGGTGAACCTTCCCGCCGGATGCCCCTTCTCGCCGCGCTGTCCCATGGCCGAGGAGATATGTGTCGAAGAGGAGCCGGATCTCGTCTCGGTGGACAGCACCCGGCACCGGGCGGCCTGCCACTTCCACGACAGGCTGGTCGGGGTCGAGCCTGTCGACCTGTTCCCCCCGACGGCGATAGACGCCGAGCTCATCGAGGCGTACGAGGAGGCCACAGAATGACACAAGAAACAGCTTCTCCTGTGGCCGACAAGGTCGAGCCGATCCTTCGCGCCAGCAAGCTGGTCAAACACTTCCCGGTCCGTTCCAAGGGCTTCCTGAGGCGGAGGATCGGAGAGGTGCATGCTGTCTGCGGCGTCACCCTCGAGTTGAAGGCGAGGCGGACACTGGGACTGGTCGGGGAGTCCGGTTGCGGCAAGTCGACCACGGCGCGTCTCATCCTGGGCCTGATCCCGCCGACCGAAGGCGAGGTGTACTACGGCGGCCGCAACCTGGTCACGCTGTCCCGCAAGGAGATGCAGCCCATCCGACGGGACCTCCAGATCGTGTTCCAGGATCCGTACGCCTCCCTCGACCCCAGGATGACGGTTTCGGCGCTCATAGCCGAGCCCCTCCAGATCCATGGGCTCTACGACAGGGGCGGCCGCCAGCGGGTCCGGGACCTACTCCAGACCGTGGGGCTCAACCCCGAGCACGGAAACCGCTACCCGCACGAGTTCTCAGGCGGCCAGCGCCAGCGG
Organism: uncultured Acidimicrobiaceae bacterium; assembly: GCA_964454615.1. Classification (GTDB taxonomy): domain Bacteria; phylum Actinomycetota; class Acidimicrobiia; order Spongiisociales; family ZC4RG35; genus ZC4RG35. Next base: position 5,392 of record CAYVTP010000083.1, read on the forward strand.
ATCGGTGTCGCCCGGGCATTGGCCCTCAACCCGAAGGTGCTCCTACTCGACGAGCCGGTTTCCGCTCTCGACGTCTCCATACGGGCGGGGGTGCTCAACCTGTTGGAGAACCTCCAGGACGAGCTGGGGTTGACCTACCTGTTCGTCTCCCATGACCTGTCGGTGATCCGGCACATTGCCCACGACCTTGCCGTGATGTACCTCGGGAAGATAGTCGAGGTGGGGGCCGCCTCCCAGATCTTCAAGGCCCCGACGCATCCCTACACCCAGGCGCTGATCTCGGCGATCCCGTTGCCCGATCCTCACAAGGAGAAGGCCCGTCGGCGGGTGATGCTCACCGGCGACGTGCCAAGCCCGATCAACCCTCCCTCCGGTTGCCGGTTCCGGACACGGTGCCCCAAGTTCGCCAACGACCTGTCCGAGTCGGAACGAGAGCGGTGTGTCAACGAGATCCCGCGGCTCGTAGAGCAACAGCCGGGCCATCGCTCGGCGTGCCACTACGCCGAAGCCGTCGATCTTCTGTCCATCCCCACCACGTCCTGAGCGCATCCACCTACGGCCCCGGATCACCCGGGAAACAGGCTAAAGACCCGTCCGGTAGGGACCTTCGAGAGCTGGAGTGCCCGGCCGGGTGTGCCAGTATGGGTTACCGAAGAAAGGAACCGCCCATGATCGTGAGAGAGCTGCTCGGGTCGAATGTGCTGAGTTGCACCACCGACCTGTCCGCCGTCGACGCCGCTCGCCAGATGGTCCAGAGTGACGCCGGATCGCTGGCCGTCATGTCAGACGAGGACCTGGTCGGGATCGTCACCGAGCGCGACCTCATCCGTCACCTCGCCGATCCGGCCGATGGGGCCACCGTGGGTGAGATCATGACCCCCGATCCCGACTCGCTCGAGCCCGAAGTCGACATAGGGGATGCTGCAGACTGGATGCTCGCCGCCGGCTACCGCCATCTCCCTGTCGTCGAAGGTGGAAACCTCATCGGCATCGTGAGCATCAAGGACGTTCTCTGGGGGTTGCGTCAGGGCCGCGCCGGCCGCTGAGGATCGTCGGTCGGCTTCGAAGTGAGATCAGCCGGCCAGGGAAGTGGCCAGGAGCACCACGACCAGTGAGACTGCGGCGCCACTGATCCCAACCACCCGCGCCAGCGTGTGGGATGAACGGGAGGCTGCCACCCCGTGGCCCACCGCCAGGGCGAAGCTGGCTACGGCGAGGACGACCTTGACGGCCAGAGTCGGCCCGTATCCGGCCACGCCGAAAGCCCCCTGGAGCACCCCTCTCTGGTAGGAGAGGGCAAGTCCGGTGGCGAGCAGGAGCGGGAACAGGCCCATGCCGGCCACCCGGCCGAAGCGAGCGCCCACGGCGGCGATCAGATCCCTTCGCGTGGTCGGATCGAGGGCCCGCACCGCCACCGGCCTCAAGAACAGGCTGATCACCAACTGCCCACCCACCCAGAGGATCGCCGACGTGATGTGGAGGAACCTGACGAGGGTCCAGTAGTCGAGCCGCACCGTGCGACGGTAACCGAACCAGGGGGCCATCCGGGCCTGCCAGGGCTACCCTGCCCGAAGGGTGCGCATCAGGATCTCCGACGCCGAGCGACGCCGCCGTCTGGTGACACGGCACCACCTCGGCGGGGGAGCTGAAGGCCCGACATCGATGGCGGCGTCTCTGGCTGCGGTCCACGCCACCGACCCGACCACCCCCTTCCTTTCCGCCCGGGGGAGGATCCCGGGCTTCACCCTCGAGGACCTGGACAGAGCGCTCTACGAGGCTCGGGTACTGCGGCGGATGCACACCATTCGCCGGACTCTCTTCCTGGTCCCGCTGGAGGACGTGCCGGTTTTCGAAGCGGGGGCGGCCAGGGAGGTGGCGCGCAAGGAGCGGGCCCGGCTGGCGGGATGGTTGGCGGAGTCCATGACGGGGGCCCAGGTGACACGTTGGGTCGACCGGCTCGCTGCCGAGGTCCTCGACACGCTCGGAGACTCTGAGATGTCAACCAGGGAGCTGACAACAGCTCTGCCCGAGCTGGCCACCCCGGTGGCTCTGGGCAGCGGCAAGTGGGCAGCGACGGTGCCCATCTCCTCCCGGGTCCTCTTCCTCATGGCCATGGAGGGGCTGCTGGTCCGGGCCCGCCCGGCCGGCAGTTGGAGGTCCAGCCAGTATCGCTGGGCGGACGCAGGGTCGTGGGATGGGGTGGCCCCCGGCGCCATCACCGAGGAGGAAGGCCGGCTGGCCCTCGCCCGCCGGTATGTGGAGACCCATGGTCCCGTCACCTTGACCGACCTGCGCTGGTGGACCGGATGGACTCTCACCCGGGCCAGGGATGCTCTCGCCAGGCTCGACACCGTCCAGGTCGAGCTCGATGGGGAAGAGTCGGGATTCGTCCTGGAAGGGGACGCAGACCCGGTGGAGGCGGCCGGGCCGTCGGTGACCCTGCTCCCCGCCCTGGACTCGACCCCTATGGGTTGGAAGCAGAGGGGCTGGTTTCTAGGGGCAGGGGAGGACCAGCTCTTTGACAGCAACGGCAATGTCGGGCCGACGGTGTGGGTCGATGGCCGTGTCGTCGGCGGGTGGGCCCAGACACAGGACGGCACCGTGGTGTACGAGTTGCTGGAGGCGGTGGCCCCCCATGAGAGAGAGATGATCGATGCGCAGGCCGTGGCGCTGACCGAGTGGCTCGACGGTGTGGTGGTAATGCCCCGGTTCCCGTCACCGATGTCGAAGCGGCTTACCCGAGCTGAGTGACGAGCTCGTGTCCCCCCGGCTTGCGGGGGGACCGATCGAACGGAGTGAGATCGAGGGGGGCCCGAGGCGGAGCCGAGGTCGTCTCCCACCTCTCGCGCGACCCGGTGAGTGACGAGCTCGCTTCGCTC
>CAYVTP010000084.1:0-8040 GCA_964454615.1 uncultured Acidimicrobiaceae bacterium
GCTTGAGGATGGAGGCGGCGTCGATGGCCCCTTCGGCGGCGCCGGCGCCGACCAGGGTGTGGATCTCGTCGATGAATAGGATGATGTCGCCTCGGGTCTTGATCTCCTTGAGGACCTTCTTGAGACGCTCCTCGAAGTCTCCCCGATACCTCGAACCGGCCACCAGGGCACCCAGGTCGAGGGTGTAAAGGTTCTTGCCCTTGAGGTTCTCGGGAACGTCGCCGGTCACCACCCGCTGGGCCAGGCCCTCAACGATGGCCGTCTTGCCGACACCTGGCTCACCGATGAGGACCGGGTTGTTCTTGGTCCTCCGGGAGAGGATCTGCATCACCCTCTCGATCTCACGGGTCCGGCCGATCACCGGGTCGAGGATGCCTTCGCGGGCGGAATGGGTCAGGTTCCTGCCGAACTGGTCCAGGATGGTCGAGCCGGAGGAGCCGGCCTCACGGCCCGGCCCACTGGCTACCCCCTGGCCCTTGGGCGCCTGCTCCTCGCTGGCTCCCGGCCCGGAGAGCAGGTGCATCACCGTCTGGCGGACCTTCTGGAGGTCTGCGCCGAGCGACTGGAGCACCTGTGCGGCGACCCCCTCACCTTCGCGTATCAGCCCGAGCAGGATGTGCTCGGTCCCGATGTAGTTGTGCCCGAGTTGGAGGGCCTCACGCAGGGACAGTTCCAGCACCTTCTTGGCCCGGGGGGTGAAAGGTATGTGGCCGGGAGGTGACTGCTGACCCTGGCCGATGATCTTGACCACCTCGTCGCGGACCGCGGCGAGGTCTATGTCGAGCGACTCGAGGGCGTGCGCGGCGATTCCCTCGCCCTCGTTGAGCAGGCCCAGCAGGATGTGCTCGGTGCCGATGTAATTGTGGTTGAGGTAGCGCGCCTCCTCCTGGGCGAGGACGACTACCCGGCGAGCTCGATCAGTGAATCGCTCAAACACTCGCTTCTCCTAGACCTGGCATCTCCAAATTCTATCACCGGGCCGGATCCTGACTCGTGCGCCGAGTTCCAGCCCCGCCGACGTGTAATACCATCGGCAACAATGGAAGACCTCCAAAGTCTTGTCGGTATTCCCCGAATATGGGAACAACTCGAAAAGGTCGAGGTCAGGCTTTTCGAGGCGTCGGCCTCCGAGGACCCCTACCTGACCAAGATCGCCCAGCACCTGCTCCTCGCCGGGGGGAAGCGGTTCCGGCCACTTCTCACCCTGCTCGCCGCCGAGTTCGGGGAGGCGAGCGACCACCGCCCCGTCGAGGCCAGTGTCGCCGTGGAGCTGATCCATGTCGGATCGCTGTACCACGACGACGTCATCGACGAGGCCGACCTGCGAAGGGGCGCCGCCTCGGCCAACGCCAACTGGACCAACACCGTTGCCATCCTGGCCGGCGACTACCTGATGGCAAGGGCGTCGGAGGTCGCCGCGACCCACCTCAGCCTGGAGTCGGTCCGACTGCTGGCAGCAACCTACGCCGAGCTGGTCGAGGGGCAGACCATGGAGCTTCAGCTGGTCGGCGACCTCGGCCACAGCCTTGCCGAGTACAACCGGGTGATCGAGGGGAAGACGGCGTCCCTGATCCGGACTTCGGCCCGTCTCGGGGCGATGGCCGCCGACGCCGACGGCGACACGGTCGAGGCGCTGTCCACCTGGGCCTGGGAAGTGGGAATGGTGTTCCAGATCGCCGACGACGCACTCGACCTGGTGGCGGAAGAGGAGACCATAGGCAAGCCGGCCGGCTCGGACATCCGGGAGGGGACCTTCACCGCGCCGGTGCTGGCGGCGGCGGCCGTCGACCCCCGGGTGAAGCAGCTCCTCGAAGGTGGCGCCCCCTATCCCGACGAGACAGTCGACGAGGTGATACGCCGGGTGCGTGACGGAGGGCACATCGACGAGTCCCTCACCGGTGCCGTCGCCAGGCTGGGAAGCGCCAGGGATGCCCTCAGCCGGCTCCCCGAAGGCGAGCCGCGATCCATCCTCGAGCGTCTCGGTGAGTTCCTGGTGGAGAGGGTCGAGTCTGCCAGGGCTTGAACCCGGTCAGTCGACCACCCGGTTGAGTATCGCCGATACCACGCTGATCACCACGGCTCCCAGGAACGTTGCCCAGAAGAACCCGGTCGAGGTGAATCCCAGGTCCAGGGCCGATGAGAGCCAGACCACCACCTGGAGCGCCAGGGCGTTGATCACCAGGAGGAAGAGGCCCAGGGTGACAACGATGAAGGGCAACCCCAACATTTTCATCACCGGCTTCACCCAGGTGTTGACCACAACCAACAGGGCTGTCACCGCGACGTATCCCAGCCACGATGCGTCGTCGAACCTCAACCCGTCGACGATCCAGATGGCCACCCACAGGGCCGCCGCAGTCACCAGTCCCTTGACCAACAAGTTCCTCAATTTGCTTCTCCTTCCTTGTCCAGGGCTCTGAGCGTAGGGAACAGGATGACATCCCTGATGTGAGATTGGTCGGCAAGAAGCATCACCAGCCGGTCAACCCCGATCCCCAATCCGCCGGTGGGCGGCATCCCGTACTCGAGTGCGAGGAGGAAGTCCTCGTCGACCGGGTGGGCTTGGTCGTCTCCGGCAGTTCGGGCCTCGGCCTGTGCCTCGAACCGCTCCCGCTGCTCGTCCGGGTCGTTCAACTCCGAGAAGGCGTTGGCGTACTCGGCCCCGGCTATGACCAGCTCGAACCGATCGACGAATCGGGGGTCGTCGCTGGACTGACGCGACAGCGGGGACACTTCGACCGGGTGTTGGGTGACGAAGGTGGGCTCCCAGATGGTGTGCTCGACTGCACGGTCGTAGATCTCGGCCAGGATGCGGCCCTGGGACCACCAGTCCTCGACTTCGACGTCGAGACCTTCGGCCGCACCACGCCAGGTCCCGACCGGATCGTCCACGGACAGCTCTTCGCCTACGGCGGCGTTGACGAGATCGATCATCGCCATCCTCCGGAACGGGAGGCGGAGCGAGAGCGGGCGATCCTGGTAGACGATCTCGGTGGCCCCCACCGCTGCCTCGGCGACCGAGGCCACCACCGACTCCACCAGTGACATGATGTCGCGGTAGTCGGCAAAAGCCTGATAAGCCTCGAGCATGGTGAACTCGGGGTTGTGGCTGGAGTCGATGCCCTCGTTCCGGAAGATCCTCCCTATCTCGAAGACCCGGTCCATCCCACCGACCACGAGGCGTTTGAGGAACAACTCGGTCGCGATGCGGAGATACATGGTCTGGCTCAGTGCATTGTGAAAGGTGACGAACGGGCGGGCGGTGGCCCCGGTCGCCTGATGTAGGAGAATCGGCGTCTCCACTTCGAGGAAGCCACGCGCCTCGAACTCTCTACGCAGGGCCGACACCACCGCGATCCGTGTCAGGGCGACCTCCATGGCGTCCTCGTTGACCATCAGGTCGAGGTACCGCTGCCGGCTCCGGGTCTCGATGTCGACCAACCCGTGCCACTTGTCGGGCAGGGGCCTCACCGACTTCTGGAGGACCACAAGATCGGAGACCCGGACGCTTAGCTCGCCCCGCTTGGTGGTCATCACCGTTCCTGAGGCCCCGAGCCAATCCCCCAGGTCGCAGTTCGAAAAGAGCCCGGCGACATCAGGGCCGGCGGTCGCCTCGTCGACCACGAGCTGGATGGCACCGGAGGAGTCGCGGAGGGTGCCGAACTGGAGCTTCCCGAACGACCGGTGGAGCATCAGCCTCCCGGCCACCGAAACCCGCTCTTCGGTCTCGCTGGCCGGTGCCAGGGTGCCGTGGGCGGCCCGGATTTGTCCGGCGAGATGGCTCCTCTCGTACCGATGCGGGTAGGAGCCGGCACCCGCCAGGTCCCGGTGCTTGGCCCGCCGGGCTTCGATCTGGTTCCGTTCGCTACTTGTCTCACTCATGTCTCGAGCCTGCTCACCTCGGTCCGGTCAGGGTGCTCCCCGCCTCCAGGAACACTCCCCTGTCGGGTTTCGGGACGCCCTCCACCCAGTCGAAGATGACATTGTCTATCAGACGGACGCCCCCCACCGAGGCGGCGACTGCCAGCACAGCCGGCTCGGCAAGGTCGGGAATCGCCTTCATCGTCGCAACCGATGCCAGCTTGACATAGTCGACCTCGAGCGACCTGATCGCCCGTGACACGGTCCCTTCGAGCCGATCGCCGCGACGCTCACCGGCGTCCACCTGCTCGGCGGCCTGGAACAGGCCTCGACTGATCGCCAACGCCCTCTCCCGAGACTCGCCGTCGAGCCTGACGTTGCGACTCGACAGGGCCAGGCCATCGGGCTCTCGGACGACCGGCGCTTCCACGATCTCGATCGGGAAGCGAAGGTCGGCGGTCATGGCTCGCAGCACGGCGAGCTGCTGGGCGTCCTTCCGCCCGAACATCGCCAGGTCGGGCCGCAGACCGGCAAACAGCTTCGCCACCACGGTGGCGACTCCGACGAAGTGACCGGGCCGGTGACGGCCCTCCATCTCGTCGGTGACCCCACTCACCTCCACCGTGGTGATGGACACACCGCCGTAGACCTCGTCGATATCGGGACTGAACAGCACGTCGACGCCGGCGCCTTCGGCCAGCCCGGAGTCCCGCTCCTCCTCCCGCGGGTAGGCGTCGAAGTCCCGAGGGTCATCGAACTGGGTCGGGTTGACGAAGAGGGAGACCACCAGGGTGTCGCACCGCGGTCTCAACATCTCCATCAGTCGCAGATGACCTTCATGGAAATAGCCGAGCGTGGGGATCAACCCGACCTTTCCCCGGTAGGCATGACGGGTCGCTTCGAAGGTCCTCGTCACTTCCACGCTTCGAGGTCCTCCTCCCGGTCCGCCCGGATCGCGGTGGCCTCGGCCATGAGCCGGAACTGGCGTCCGGTCTCCTGCGATGCCAGGAATGCGGCGGCCAGATGGCCCCGGACCGTGTCCAGGTCGCCACGTGCGATGGGACCGGTGAGAGCGGACGCGGCCCCTCCAGTGAAGACGTTGGCGACGACCCGCTCCACCAGTGGCCGGGCAGCCTGGGGGTCGACTCCGGCGGCGGCGAACAGGTCACCGGCCAACCCCAGGGCGGCCACGACGAAGTTGGAGCTCGCCGCGGCCGCGGCGTGATACGCCGGACGCGCCCCGTCGTCGAGTGCGAAGGGGATCATCCCCAGGCCGGCGGCCAACCGCCGCAGCACCTCGTCGGCTCGGGCGTCGCCCCCTATCCCGGCGAACGACCCGCTGAGGGCCTCGGCGCCCCTGTCAGGGTCGGGAAGAGTCTGCAGGGGATGGAAACCTCCGATGGCGGTGCCCTCGGACCGCAACGGGCCCAGGACCTCGACCGGGACGAATCCGGAGACGTGGGCCACCACGCCCACCTGGCCGACCGCACCGGAGAGCCTGTCAACAACCTCGGTTATCGCCTCGTCCTTGACCGCCACCAGGGCGAGGTCGGCGGGAGGGAGCACCGCCCCCCAGCGGACGACAGGCCCAAATCGTGATGTCTCCGACCGGGACATCACTCCGACGACATGGATGCCGGCCCGGGCCGCGGCGAGGGCGAGGGCCCCGCCGGCCCTACCGGACCCGATGACTATCAGCCGCAGAGCATGGTCGGACACAGGCGGCAGGGTAACGGAGCGGGCCCGGGCTCCCTGTGAGCCTCAGCCCGGCAACATCATGGTGTGCTCAGCCCGGTCCCACCTCGTCGGGAGTCACCACGGGCCACTCGGCGTCGAGGGCTGCCTTCTCGGAGCGGTAGTTGCCGCGCCGTTTCCAAAACTTGGTCTTCCACACCCTGAACCTCTGGCGCTCCGGGGGTGTGGGGGTAGCACCGGCCATCGCTGGGACGGGCTGCTTGTGCGCCGTGCGCCGGTGCTCGGGAAGCACTACTTCCTCGGGGTCTTCCAAGGCATGCAGAATCTGATGCGTGGCATGCCGGTCGGCCCGGTGCTTCAGCTTGCGGTCGTCGCGCGAGGGCCGGGCTTCGTCATAGCCGGGGATCTCGCTGCGGTGTTCTCGTGACCTCTTGGCCATCCAATCACTCCTTCGTGATGTCGTTCGGGCATCGCAGAATGTTCGAAGTGATCCTTGGCGGGGCTCGGCCACACACCATCCTCGGAAGCTAGCACGACCGCCGCCTTGGGTGGTAGGGCCATTGTCCCCTTTTGTGCCGACCATGTCCGTGCTTGCAACCTGATGCTTCGTGCCTGGTGCTTGGTGTCGTAGGTCCGGAACACGACGCGGGCCGTACCTTCAGTGTCAAAGTACCCAGTACCCAGTACCCAGTACCAAGTACCAAGTACTCCTAGACCCATGTCTCGGCGTAGAGCACCACGCCGGCCCGGCCCACCATGGCCAGAGCCGTCGCCGCGTCCAACCCCTCCCCGACCGGCGCCTCGGGCCACACCTCGACGAGCGGAACCAGCACGAAAGGTCTCACCGCCGCCATCGGGTGCGGTATCTGCAGCCGGTCGTCGTCGACCCGGGGCCCATCGCTGGCGAGAATGTCGATGTCGAGGGTGCGGGGCCCCCAGTGATGGTCCCTGACACGGCCCGCGTCGGACTCCATCTGCTGGCAATGGTCGAGCAGGGCGAGCGGAGCGAGCCGGCTCTCGATCACCGTGACCGCGTTCAGAAAGGGGCCCTGGTCGGGCCCTCCCACCGGGTGGGTCTCGTAGACGGCCGAAGTCAACCTCACCAGCCCCAAACCGCCGAGTCCTGCGATTGCCTCGCGCAGGTAGGAGAGGCGATCGCCGAGGTTCGACCCCAGTCCCACCGCGAAACGGGTCACCTGGCCCGCTCGAGCGTGACAGAGACGTCGTCGAGCGCCACGTCGACCGGAGCGGTCGGCTTGTGGATGGTCACCATCACCCGATCGACCCTCTCGTCCGCCAGCACGGCCTCGGCGACGCGGGTGGCGACACGCTCGATCAGCCGGTGGGACTCCCCTCCGACCACCTCCCTCACCTCGTTGGCCAGCCGGCCATAGTCCAGGGTGTCATCGAGTTGGTCGCTCTGCCCTGGCTTCGCCAGGTCGAGAAAGGCGGTCACGTCGACCTTGAACACCTGGGCCTTCTCCTGCTCGAAGTCGAAGACCCCGTGACGGGCGAATACCTCGATGCCGACGATATCGATGCGATCGGTCACGAAACGTTTGACTCCGGGATGAGCGCCCTTCCCTCCGGGCCGAGAGCGCGCCCCAGGATCTGCTGGATGACGGCCAGGGCGAGTATCGGGTCCTTGACCATCCCCGAAGTGACCAGATATCCGCCGAGGAGGCCACCAACGGTGTCATCGATGATCTCCCGGTGCACCAGGACCCGGGCATGGTTCCTGGAGAGGGCCTTGCCCAGAGTGGCGAAGAATCGGGCCGACTCCTCCTGGCCCACGGATGAGCCAACCGGCACGGAGTAGGTGGCTATGCCTGCCTGTCGGTATGCGGCCAGATTCTGATTGGAGGGAAGCATCGAGACGATGGTGTTGATCCCGGCCTCTTCCACCAGCCAGGTGATCTCCTCCTCCCGCCTCACCCTCCTGTGCTGGAAGCCCGAGCCTCCCACGCGCTCGGCCACGGCGAGACGGTCGGCGATGACCCATTTGAAACCCCGAGGCTTGAGGCCTGCGACCATGCGACCCATGTGGCCACGTTAGCGGTGACAGTCGTGGGCCGAGACCTGTGGGAGCAGGTCGATCGACCCTGTCGCGGTGCCATGAATGGCTACCGGCCGTTGGTGCCGTAGAGGAGCGAAAGGGCCTCGGCCCGTGTCGCCGGGTTCGACTCCATGATGCCCCGCACGGCGGAGGTGACCGTCCTGGCCCCGGGCTTTCTCACCCCGCGCATCGACATGCACAGATGCTCGGCCTCGATCACGACGAGCACCCCGAGCGGGTCGAGCCGCTCGGTGAGGCTGTCGGCCACCTGGGCGGTCAGTCTCTCCTGCATCTGCGGACGTCGGGCGAATCCCTCCACGAGACGGGCCAGCTTGGACAGGCCGGTGACACGCCCCCTCGGCATGTAGGCGACGTGGGCCTGTCCGTGGAAGGGCACGAAGTGGTGCTCGCACATCGAGTAGAAGGGG
>CAYVTP010000085.1:0-7861 GCA_964454615.1 uncultured Acidimicrobiaceae bacterium
GTCCCCCCACGGAAGTGGGGGGACCGCCCGCAGCCGCAGGCGAGGGCGAGGGGGGCGTGAGCCCCGCAGGGGCGAACTCGTCACCAGGCCTCACGCGCGAAAGGTGAGAGACGACCTCGGCTGCGCCTCGGGCCCCCCTCGATCTCACTGCGTTCGATCGGTCCCCCCGCCAGCGGGGGGACACGCCACGGTGCGCCTCGGGCCCCCCTCGATCTCACTACGTTCGATCGGTCCCCCCGGCAAAGCGGGGGGACACCCCCGAGCGGTGGTTTGCTGGTGAGCCCTGTCGGGTAAGTGGCATCACAAGCCAAGCGAAAGAAGTCCGGATGGAGTGCTCACACATGCCGTGCACCTGCGAGGTGGCCAAGGCGGGGGACTTCTGCTCCGGGGCCTGCATAAGCATGGGCACCGTCGAGCCGAGCCTGTGCCCCTGCGACCACGAGGAGTGCATAGGAGGCAAGTCTGCCGACCACCATGAGAGCCAGAACGACTCCACGGCGGCGCGGTGGATCATCGGCGGGGTCGTATGGATAGGGGAACGGTGGGCCGTCCCGGAAGCCAAACTTGCTCCGTCCTCGCCGGCCATGTCCGCCCGCCCCGGCGGCACCGGGCCAGGGGCCTGGATCTGACCCGGTCCACCCAGAAGCCAACCTCTCAGGGTCTCGTCGAGCCGAGCGCCCTCACTGCAAACCCCCAGGTTTGAGAGACCTCTGGAAGGAGCGATCACCGGCGAGGCGACATGTCGCAGGACAGGACGGTGGGGTTTGGCTCCACCCCTACAGGGGTAAGTAGGGGCCGATCCAAGCAAAGGAGTAATGACCATGGGATTGGCACTGTTGCTATTGATTCTGGCCCTGCTGGTCGGAGGCGTCGGCCTCTTCCTGGAGGCCTTGCGGTGGCTACTGATCATCGCCCTCGTCCTGCTGTTGGCCAGCGCCCTGGCCGGGTGGTCGGGACGCCGAAGGGTCCTCTGACAATGCCCGAGCATGGTCGCCTCCGATATCCCGGCGTGGCGGGGATGGTCCTGGCCTTCGGGATCGGGGCCGTCGTCGCCTACCTGCTCGACCCGGACCGGGGACGCTCGCGGCGGGCGAAGCTCGCCGACCAGACCCGAGCGAGGTCCCGTGGGCTCCTGTCACGGCTCAGGGCCACCGCCCGATACCAAAGGGGCGTGGCCACGGGCTTGGCCCACAAGGTCACTGCCCCACTTCGCGCCTACCGGAGCCCGGACCCGGAGACCCTGGTGCAAAAGGTGCGTAGCGAGGCGGTGGGCCAATGGAGACTCGACCTGACCGCCCCGGCCGACGTCGATGTCGCAACCGGCACGTCGGACGGCGAGATCGTCCTCACCGGACGCATCGATGACGAGGAAGATCACCACCAACTACTCGAGATGATCTCCAACGTGAGAGGCGTCCACTCTGTCGACGACCGGGTGACGGTGGGCTGAGCCCGGCACCAGGGCCCCGGTTCCGCTATCAGCCGTCCTGAGGGCCACCCACACTGAACTCGAGACGCGGGCCGCCGAGAGCCATCTCCCCGAAACCCCAGCCCCTGAGGACCGCCAGGTAGATGGGCTCGGTCTCGGGCCCGACCCGGCCCCGCCGGTACTCCAAGGTCACCCGGACCGTGTCGTGACCCAGACTGGCGACCTCGACAACCAGATCTCCCCCAGGATTGTCGGCGATGCTGGAGTCCACCACCTGGAGGGCCGACTCCAACCTGGTCAGGACACCATCGACGACCGTCTGGCCTCCGCCATTGGCGGAGATCCACTCTCCGACCTCGACGATGACCGATGCGAATTCGTCTGCGGGGGCGACACGGGTGAAAGTTGCCGGGTTGGCCTCGACCGGACGGAGGATGATGAGGGCGACATCGTCCCGGCTGTCCGGCTCGAGGCAGGCTTGGAGGATGGCATCGGCCAGGGCTTCGACACCCAGCCCCCGGTTGGCGGTGACCACCTCTTGAACCCGCCCGATCCCCTCGTCGATGGACTCGCCACGACGCTCCACCAGGCCGTCGCTGTAGAGGACCAGGGTGTCCTCCGGGCCCAACTCGGAGACGACAGTGGCCCTCCTGGTCGGCTCGCTGAGAAACCCGATCGGGGTGCCCCGCGCCTCGAGCATCACCCGGACCCGGTCCCTGGTAGCCAGGACCGGGGGGAGATGCCCGGCGCTGGCCAGCCGAAGCACCCTGGTCTCAACGTCGTAGCTGGCGAATATCACCGTGGCACTGGGAGATCCCGAGATCTGACCTGTCAGCTCGTCTAGTTGGGCGAGAGCGTCGGCAGGAGAGTCGACCGAGGCGGCTGTCGCACGCAGGGCACTACGTAGTTGTCCCATAGCTGCGGCGGCGACCACACCGTGCCCGACCACATCACCGACCACAGCCCCCACCTGTCCGGAGTCGATCATCCACAGATCGCACCAGTCGCCTCCCACATCGGTGTCGCCGACGGCGGGTATGTATCGGACGGCCCGCTGCAGCCGGGTCCCACGGTCGATCGTGTCCCGCGGTAGGAGGGCGGCCTGGAGGGTGGTGGATGCCAACCTCTCGCTCTGCGCTGCCACCGCCCTGCCGAAAGCCTCCCCGAGCAGCGGGACCATCCCGGTGAACAACTGGACGTCCGCCTCCTTGGGGGGGAAGGGCCCGCGGACGAACAGCACGAGCGCACCGCGAGCAGACCTCCCGATGAACAGCCCGGCCATCGCCCCGGTCACGCCCGCTCCTGGGGCCAACCCCCTGGACTCCAGCTCGGCTGCGCTCAGCACCATCATCTCCCCGGTTTCGTAGGCCTCGGTGAGAATCGAGCTCTCGCCTCCGACGACACCCCCGTCAGACGACCAAGAGTCGGACTCGAGGTCGGCGATGGTGTGCAGGCGCATCCGACCCCCATGGTCGACCAGGCCGACCGTCAACGAGTCGGCGTCGAACACTTCCCTGAACATGCCGAGAACCGAACCGGAGATGTCCTCGGGGGTTGGGGCGGTCGAGAGCATCTCGCCCAGCGCCTCCAGAGCCTCGAGCTTGGTCACCGCCTCGAGCATCTGCCGATGAGATGCGTTGATCCTGACGGCCGCGGTCGCCGCCACCACGACGATGCCCGATCCGAGAAGGAGCAGGGCTCCAAGCTCGCCTACGAAACGACCCCGGGCGGGGGACAGAATAGCGGCCCGGTCCCTCTCGGCCACGACCGTCCAACCTGTGCCTTCCATGGTTGCCATGCCGACAACCCGATTGGGGCTTCCCTGGAGGCCGGGGCCAACCGTCAGGCGAGGACCGGCGAGGACCTCCGGATTGTCAGGGGACTCGAACCCGGCCTGACCGTCGGTCAGGAAGACCCTGCCCATGGTGTCGACAACACGGACTTCCCAACCGGCCGGGCTGAGTGCGGGCACCTCCCGATGGATGCCCCCAACCACGATCAGTCCGAGCATGACGCCCCTGATGTCGTCCCCGGCGAAGATCGGCTGAGCCAGTACGACGACCATCTCCTCGTGCAGCCTCCCGGTCACCACTTCACCCACCGCCGGTCGACCGGTCAGCATCACGTTCCGGAAGTAGGGGCGGTCTGAAAGGTCCAAGGGAAGATCCGCCGGCGAGAGCGAGGAACTCGCTTGGAGTAGCCCGGCCCAGTTGGCCCAGCCGACACCGCCGCTGAACCCGCCATGCTCACTGCCCGCGGCATCGACGAGGAGCCGGATCTGCTCGACGTCGCCTTCGGCAACGCCGGGGGCGCCGGCCAGGGCCTCGAGCACCGCCAACTTCCCGGCAAGGTATTGCCAGCCGGCGCTCGACGCCTCGAGCGCGACCCCCAGGACCCTCTCGTTCTCCCGGTCGACCCGGTCCGAGTAGGAGCGCCACGCCAGCACCCCTCCCAGGGCTGCGATAAGGACGCTGGCAGACACCGCGGCGATCACCACCCGCACGCCGGGTGCCACCGCTGACTCGGCATCAGCGAGCCACTTGCCGGAGCGGGCCTGGGTCACGGGGCAACCCTATCCGACGGAAGCCCAGGGCCGACCGGTCGACCTGTTTCGGAAGAGCTCGTAAGGGGTATGAGCAGGCAGAGCCGAAAGGAGACCAGGAGTGGGTGAAGTCATTCAGAGCATCGATGTGAATGCCACCCTTCGTACCGTCTACGACCAGTGGACCCAGTTCGAGGAGTTCCCCCGGTTCATGGAGGGTGTCAACCGTGTCGAGCAGCTCGACGATCGGCGACTTCGATGGACCGTCGAGCTCGCCGGGGTGGAGCGGGAGTTCGAAGCCGAGATCACCGAGCAGAGGCCAGATCAGAGGATCGCCTGGAAGTCGACCTCCGGGATCGACCAGGCCGGAGTGGTCACCTTCCACCGTCTCGGCGATACCGACACCAGGGTCACCCTCCAGATGAAGTTCGATCCAGAAGGGATCGTGGAGCAGGTGGGCGACAAGTTGGGCTTCGTGACCGGCCGCACGAAAGGCGACCTGCGAAGGTTCAAGGACTTCATCGAGGGGCGCCACCAGGCAACCGGGGCCTGGCGGGGTGAGATCGAACACGACCGCAGCCCGACCGGAGACGAGAGCTCGGTCACCGACAAGATGGCCGAGGCCGACCTCGAGACCGCCGAAGAGTGGGCCGAGAAGGAGGGCGTGAGAGAGGCCGGGGAGCACATCCAAGATCGTCGGCAGCGGGCGGAAGGCGAGGGCTACGGCTTTCGCCGTTTCGGCGGATGACCCGCGCCTTCAGGACTCGGCTCTTCAGCCGCCTTCAGGGTCTCAGGCCCGCTTCGGTCGGCCCCCATGCGACTCGATCACTTGTGCGGCGGTGTCGACCACCTCCCGCTCGGGATGCTCGACCGTGACCGTGACCTGGTCCGGCTGCTCGGCATCGCCGGTGTCACGCCACGCCGGGGAGGCGTAGCGGACCACGCGCATCCCTCCGAACGCCACACCTACGAAGGCGCCGAAGACCGCCCCGGCAATCGTCCACCAACCCACTTCGATGTCGGCCGCCGCTGACAAGAGGACCGTCGCCACGGCTCCCACCCCGGCGCCTATGGCGGCCGCCAGCAGTGATGACCGGAGGACATCGCCGAACACGGGGCCGGCCTGACGCTGTGGCCGGGTCTTGCCCGGCTCGTCGAGCTCGATCGCGGTGGACGGGACTCCACGATCCTCCAACTCCTCGATGAGGTTGCGAGCATCCTCACGGTCGAGGGCGGAGGCGGAGACCCGGTGTTGTGGCGGAAGGTTCTCAGAGGATCTCATGATCCCCCCTTACCCGATGTCTGCCCCTGCTACACGTCTTGCGGCCGTGACCCGGCCCTTCCGGTAACCAGCGAGAGGCTCGCCCTGGCCTCAAAGGGAAGCCACGGAGTCGCTTCCCTCATCGATCTCGAACCACACTGCCTTCCCCCGACCTTCCTCGGCGATTCCCCACCTGTCAGACAGAGACTCGACGATCGCAAGCCCCCGTCCCGACGGCTGGGAGGCGAAGTACTCCCTTCTCACCGGGGCGGCTGAGCTCTCATCGATCACGGCCACCCTGATTCGACTCGGCCGACCGGACACCCGCACCTTGAACGGCGTCTTGGCATGGAGGATGGCGTTGGTTGACAGCTCCGAGACCACTGCAGAGAGTCGGGAGCGGCTGTCCTCCCGCGTGGTCGGGGCGGCTTCGAGGACGAAGGAGCGTGCCGCCGAAACCGACTCGGGCCGCAGCGGGAAAGCTCGTTCGACCCCCTCGTCGTTGTTATGGGTCATCGGATTCGAGAAGGCAATTCTAACCCGGCGGCCTTCCAAACCTTGGCTCCCGTCTGGTTTGAGAGGCCCCGGGCAGGGGGTAACCAGGAACCCATGAGCAACCGCGAGTGGACCTCCGAGCCGGATCGCCTCAGCGAGCACGACCTGATCGAGGAGTATCGACGCATCAAGGCCGAGCTCATCGCCGAAGCGTTCGAGGAAGTCGAAGAGACAACAGAGCTCCCCGACCATCCGAACAGCGACCCGCACGGTCTAGATCCCGAGGAGACTCGAGAAGGCGCCCGGTAGTCAGCCGGTCAGAGTCGACACTGCGACGACTCACTCGAGGCTGAGAAGATCACCCAACTCGGACAACGACCGGGTGAGGATCCTCGACACCTGCATCTGCGAGACGCCGACACGGCCGGCGATCTCCGACTGGGTGAGATCCTCGTAGAACCGGAGATACACCACCACCCGATCGCGCTCCGGCAGTTCGGCCAGGGCGCTTCCCAGGCTGGCCCGCGCCTCGGACTCACCGAAAGCCCGGTCGACATCCCCCAGCATCTCGGATAGGGCGAGCCCGGACTCACCGCCCGGGTCTTCGATCGACACCGCGTTGTATCCCTGGGCCACGCTTATCGCCTCCGAGACCTCATCCTCGGATATCTCCAGGCTCTTCGCTATTTCTGAGACCCGGGGAGCCCTGCCCAGCTCCTGAGTGAGGAGCTGTGCGGTTCGGCTGACTTCGAGTGCCTGCTCCTGCAGCCCCCGTGGGACGCGCACCGACCATCCCCTGTCACGGAGCTGGCGCTTCAACTCGCCGGCCACGGTGACCGCGGCGTAGGAGCGGAGCGTCCCGCGACTGGGGTCGAAACGGTGAACCGCCTTGAGGAGGGCGATCAGCGCGACCTGCTCGAGATCTTCCTCGCCGATGCCCTTGCCCCGGTACCTCTTTGCGATCCCGGCAGCCAGCGGTCGGTACCGTCGGATCAGCTCCTCGGCATAGAGCGGCTCGGTCGCCATGCCCTCGATCAACTGATCCTCGTCGAGGTCGGCAGGGGACATAGCCACCGAGCCGGGCTGTCGGAGGTCGAACCAGACATGCAGATCCCCGTTCCGGAAATCTGTATCCCACCCCTGTGAGAGTCTCTCGACCAGGGTCAACCCGAAGCCCGGAGACCGGACCTCCAACGGGCCAGAGGCGGGGTGGCTGACTCCCACGCTCACCAACGGGCCACGGTCCTCGACCCATATCCGAGCCTTGGGAGCCTTGCCGTGCTGCACCGCATTGGCGAAAAGCTCGGTGGCCAGCAGAGCGGCTTCAGCGGCCCGCATCGAATCGACGGTGAGGGCCTCGGCGAGGAACTCCCGTACCGCGGCCGCCGACCCCGGAGTAGCAGGGACCTCGATCGACCGGGTCAGGTTGCGCTCAGGTCGATCGTCCAGTGCCCTTCTCCCATGTCGAGACGCGACCCGAGAAGTGGGGCGCTGACCGCTGACACACCGGTGGCCAGGTTCCCGGACAACCGCAGTTCCCGTCTACTGAAGCTGGCGCTGATCTCGATCGGGCGACCGGCCTCCACCAATCCCGTGGCCAGATCCGACACCACGACCTTCACATCCTGGGCCTCGTCCTCACCGGACCCGAAAGCGGACAGTACGTTCCCGACAAAAACCCTGGCCAGGGCGACCGACCTCGGATCGGGGTCGGCTCGCATCGACAGCGTGTCCGGGCTCAACTCTCCAGGGCTTCGCCCACCGAAGTGAATACGTTCAGGTGGGTCAGCACCCCGGTCACCTCCAGGAGCCTCTCGATCGGGCCCCCATCCACCGCCACCTTGAGCTCGCGTCCTGCGTCACGGAGCCGCTCATGGGTGGCGATGAGGAGCCTCAAACCGGTCGAGTCCATGAACTCCGTCGAGGTCAGATCTATGACCAGGCTCGACGAGGTGTCTTCCAGCGACTCGATCTTCGACTCCAGCTCGCCGATGGTGGCCAAGTCGACCTCCCCGAGGACGGTGAGCACAACCGCCTGAGAGGGCTCGTCGATCGTGGTGCTCAGATCGAGGGGCATGCCCCGAAATAGTATCATGGAGCCTGATGCCGGGATTTGAGGTCGACTCACCATCCA
>CAYVTP010000086.1:0-7703 GCA_964454615.1 uncultured Acidimicrobiaceae bacterium
GGGGCCCGAGGCGTAGCCGAGGTCGTCACCCATCTCTCGCGCGACAGGTGACAGACGGGTTCGCTTCGCTCACACCCCCCTCGCCCGTACTGCGTCCGTGCGGTCCCCCCACAAGTAGGGGGACACATTGCGGGGCCCGAGGCGAAGCCGAGGTCGTCACCAGGCCTCCCGCGCCAGAGGTGCGTGACGGGTTCGCTTCGCTCACGCCCCCCTCGCCCGGACTGCGTCCGGGCGGTCCCCCCACAAGTGGGGGGACACCGCTCACACCCCCCTCGCCCGTACTGCGTCCGTGCGGTCCCCCCACAAGTAGGGGGACACCTTTGGGTTTCGGCTCACCTCCTCATAGTGGTGAGCAGCCGCTAGCATGACGAGGACAGGGCGCGCCCCAAAGCGTGCCACGCCTTTCTTCGCTTCCTTTCGTTCCGTCGGGTGGAGTCGCCGACATGGCACCTGCCGGAAACCCCTAAATGGATGTCCCGGACAACAGGTGGACATGCCGGGGGGTGGATCTCGACGGCACAGCTCAAAGGAGCATCGAAATGACAGCAAACATCTACGTGGGAAACCTCGCGTTCGAGACCGACTCGGCCGAGCTGGAGAAGCTTTTCTCCGAGCACGGCTCAGTGTCCAAGGCGCAGGTGGTCTCTGACCGGGACACCGGCAGATCGAGGGGCTTCGGCTTCGTCGAGATGACGTCCCAGGAAGACGCTCGCAAGGCAATCGAGGCCATCAACGGCCGCGACCTTGGAGGGCGCCAGCTCAAGGTCAACATCGCCAAGTCGCGCTGAGGACCCCAACCTCGGGGCTGTGACCATCGCCCATCCAGGCGAAGATCCCAGCCCCAACCACGAACCCCCGGACAACTCCGGGGGTTCTTCAGTTTGCGGCCCGATACTCCGGCGGACCTGCGACCATGAGAACAGGCCGTCGTACCGACAGCCGCTAGGAGAGCCCATGGCCAACAAGGACAAGGGCGGGAGAAGCACCAAGAAGGTGGCATCCCGCGACCTGAAGCAGAAGCGACAGGACAAGAAGGTCAAGAAGGACGAAGCCGAGCGCAAGGCAAAGCACAAGGTGAGCTGAGGTCACGAAGACCCGGCACACCTCCAACAGCCTTCTGAACGGGCAACCGTGGACCGCTAGGCCAAGACCTCATCCCCGATCGGGATCGATCAGCCCCGTCCCCATCCGGTGCGTCGAAAAAGGACCAGCCCCCTCCGACGCCTTCCAATAACATCGCCGCCAACAAGACAGGATGGATGCGCCCGACTGCTTGAACCGAAAGTTCCCGACCGTGACCATGCGGTCGGTCTCGACCATCTCGAGGAGCGCTCGATGCCCGCCGTCCATCTCAAACAACTCTCATACCGCTACACCACAGCGGCCGAAGTCATCACCGGCGTCGACGCCCACATCGGTCCCGGTTGGACCGGTGTCGTCGGAGCCAACGGTGCTGGAAAGACCACCTTCCTCCGACTCATCGCCGGTCAGCTCGCCCCGACCAGCGGCACGGTTGTCGTAGAGCCCGCAGACGGGCCGGTCGTCCTCTGCGAACAGACCGTCGACCACCTCACCCCTGCCATCAGGGTGTTCGCCGACAGTTGGGACGGCTCCGACGTCTCGCTCCGGGGTCGGCTCTCACTCGACTCCGACCAGCTCGACCGATGGCTCACCCTGTCACCAGGCGAGCGGAAACGGTGGCAGATCGGAGCCGCACTCAGTCAGCGACCCGACGTGCTCCTCCTCGACGAACCGACCAACCACCTCGACTCGGAGGCCAGGAGTCTGCTGGTTGCCGCCCTGCAGCGCCACGAGGGAGTTGGGCTGGTGGTGTCCCACGATCGCGCACTCCTCGACGAGCTGACCATCCGGACCATCAGGGTCGACAAGGGGGAGATCACGGTCTGGAACGGGTCGTACCGCGCAGCCTCGCAGGGATGGTCTGCGGTCGAGGCCAGGACCGCCGCCGAACGCGCCAGACTCAAGGCCAAGGCCAGGAGCGCGGAGCGGCACCTCGCCGACCTCCGACGGGTCAACGAGCAGAAGCGGGCAGCCTTCCGCCGGAAGAACAACACGGCCTCCTTCAAGGACATAGACGCCCGGTCCGCCGCCAGGGGGAGCAAACACGCCGAAGGTGAGAAGGCAGCGGGCAAGGCCCTGGCCGCAGCAGCCAACGCCGCCGAGCGGGCCACCACCAAAGCAGCGGCGACCGGCACGGTGGGAAGGGCGGTCGGCGGCGACCTCTACCTCGACTTCGAGCCGTCGCCAAAACGGGTGGTGGCCTCCCATGACGGACCACTCGTGGCAGGAGGAGAGACCATCCTCGATAACGTCGACATGGCCATCGGACGCACCGACCGGATCTGGCTGCGGGGGCGGAACGGCATCGGCAAGACCACCCTCCTGCGCTCACTGGTCTCCGACGCCGCCATTCCTCCCGACAAGCTTCTCTGGCTGGAACAGGAGCTGACACCGGAACAGGTCAACGACCTGGTGGAACAGCTGGGGAAGCTGGACCGAAAGGAACGAGGGCGGGTCCTCTCTCTTGTGGCCACTCTCGGCGTCGACCCTGAGGTCCTTCTCGCCTCCCAGCTGCCCTCGCCGGGGGAAGCCCGCAAACTGTCCATGGCCCTAGGCCTCGGCCGCTCCGCCTGGCTGGTCCTACTCGACGAGCCGACAAACCATCTCGACCTGCCTTCGATCGAACGCCTCCAGCGTGCTCTCGCCTCCTATCCGGGGGCGCTGGTGGTGGTATCCCACGACGACGAGTTCGCTGGAGCCTTGGGATTGACCGAGTTCGATCTGGGTCGGTGATACGTGTCCCCCCGTGGAAACGGGGGGACCGACGCAAGCGACCGAAGGGAGCGCGTCGAGGGGGGCCTGAGGCCGAAGGCCGAAGTCGTCACTTAGCTCCCGCGCGAAACCTGAGTGACGGGTTCGCTTCGCTCACGCCCCCCTCGCCCGGACTACGTCCGTGCGGTCCCCCCACAAGTGGGGGGACACGCCAAGCTTCGCTCACGCCCCCCTCGCCCTCGCTTCGCTGCGGGCGGTCCCCCCACTTCCGTGGGGGACACGTCGCGCGCCGGCCTAAAGTCGCCAGGCACATGACAGACCGCCGTCAACGACAAAAAGAACAACGCGCCCAGAAGCGGGAGACCGAGAGGAAGAGGGAGCGCCGCAAGGAGCTGCGCCGGCGCATCATCACCGGGCTCACCCTGGCAGTCATCGTCATCGGTTTCCTCTGGCTGATCAACACCGACTTCACCGGCAGCGAACTACCCCAGGGCTACCAGGGGTTCCGCGACCAGCCGACGGCGTGTGGCGCCACCCAACCGCCCCCCCTCCAGAGGATGACATTCGACGCCCCAGTCGAGCAGGCCGACATCACTGCCAACAGCCAGGTGACCGCCACCATCACCACCTCCTGCGGCGACATAGTCATCGAACTCGACCCGGCCGGTTTCCCCGCCACCGTGAACTCGTTCGTGTTCCTCGCCCGCCAGGGCTTCTACAACGGCCACGTGTTCCACCGGATCTTCGGGGACTTCGTGGCCCAGGCCGGTGATCCTCTCGTCGACGGCACCGGCGGTCCCGGGTACATCGTCCCCGACGAGTTCCCACCCGCCGGGTTCACCTATGTGGAAGGGGTGGTGGCCATGGCCAACCGGGGGGCACGGTCCACCGGGTCGCAGTTCTTCTTCGTGATCGGGGACAACGGTCGTTTCCTCACCCCCAGCTTCAACGTCCTCGGCGTCGTCGTCGCCGGCCAGGACACCCTCGACCGGATGGAGGCCATTCCGACACGGGTCCCACCCGGCACCAACGAGCGGAGCCTGCCCCTGGAGTCGGTCTACATCGAGCGCATCACCATCGAAGTGTCCAACCCCTGACGGCCCCAGCGGCCAACATGGGGCTGCATGGCTGTCGACCTCCACCTCCACTCCACGGCCTCCGACGGCACCGACACCCCCGCTCGGGTGGTCGAGCTGGCGGCCGCAGCCCGGCTCGGCGTCATCGCCCTCGCCGACCACGACACCATGGACGGGGTGCCCGAGGCCCGGACCAGGGCCGACCAGCTTGGGATAGAGCTGATCCCAGGGGTCGAGCTCTCACTGGAGCACGAAGGCGGCCTCCACCTCCTGGTCCTCTGGCTGGAACCGGGCTCGGGACCGCTTCAGGACCGCCTGGAAGGGCTACGCCACGGACGCGACCTCCGCAATCAGGGAATCCTCGAGGCCCTCGCTGCCCACGGGATCGAAGTCACCGAAGAGGAGCTGTCCGGGGAGGCGGGCACGGGATCGGTGGGGCGGCCCCACATCGCTGCGGTCATGGTCCGAAAGGGATATGTGGCCGACATCGGCACTGCCTTCGACGAGTGGCTGGGAAGGCACCGCCCGGGGTATGTCAGCCGTGAGCGGCTCGCCCCCGACGAAGCAATCCGGTTGGCCACCGAATCTGGCGCGATCACAGTGCTCGCCCACCCCCACACCCTGGGGTTCAGCCGGGCTGAGCAGATGGCCGAGTTCCTCACCCGGATGAAGGCAGCCGGTTTGGTCGGGCTCGAAGCCCACTACTCCTCTTACCACCGCCATGAGCGTTACGGATACGCCGACCTGGCCCGCAGGTTCGGCCTGGTCGCAGGTGGCGGCAGCGACTACCACGGGGCATACAAGCCCGGACTCGAGGTGGGAACCGGTTACGGCGACCTGGTCGTTCCAGACCATGTGGTCGAAGAGCTCCGGGAGCGCCTCCCATGAGCCGCCCACTCAAGATGGGGGCCGCCGCCCTGGTGGTAGCGGCCAGCGTCCTCCTATCCCGGGTGCTCGGCCTGCTCCGGGAGATCCTGCTCGCCACCCTGATCGGGGTCAACGTCGAAGGCGACCTGTACCGGCAGGCATTCCTCATCCCCGACTTCCTCAACTACCTCCTGGCCGGGGCCTACCTGACCATCACCCTGATCCCGATCCTCAGCCGTCACCTCGCCCAGGGCGATCTGAGGGCCGCCTCGGAAGCCTTCACCTCGGTGTTCCGGTTCGTCGCGGTGGCGGTCCTCGGCCTCACAGCCCTCATGTGGGTATTCGCCCAGCCTCTCGTCGGCTTGGTGTTCCCCGAGGTGGTCGAGGAGCAGGCCCGGCTGGTGAGCCTGACCCGCCTGGTCCTCCCGGCCCAGGTGTTCCTGGTGCTCGGGGCGCTCCTCATGGCCGTCCAATACACCCACAGGCGGTTCCTGATCCCGGCGATGGCCCCCCTCATCTACAACCTCGGGATCATCGCCGGAGGCCTGTTGGTTGCGTTAGCAGGGGACCCCAGCCCCGAAGGCTTCCTCTGGGGAGCGGTCATCGGATCGGCGGTCGGCAACTTCGCCTTCCAGGCATACGGGGCGCGGCGGACCGGGACCTGGCTGATCAGGCACAGGGTGGAATCCTCTGTCGGGGAGTACCTGCTCCTCGCCCTGCCCCTGATGATCGGACAGTCGATCGCCGCCCTCGACGAGCAGTTCGTCCGGTTCTTCGGCCAGGTCGAGGAGGGCGCCACCTCCGCCCTGTCGTTCGCACGCCAGCTCAACATGCTCCCCGTCGGGGTCATAGGCCAGGCGGCCGGAGTGGCTGCATTCCCGTTCCTCGCGGCGTTGGCAGCAAGGGGGAACGACGTTGGCCTGGCCCGGACCACCACCCGGGCGTCACGGATCACCGTGTATGTGTCGTTCCTGGCGGTCGCCCTCTTCTACGCCGTCTCACTCCCGCTGGTCCGCCTCCTCTACCGGTGGGGCGAATTCACCGACACCGACGCGGTGATCGTCGCCGGCCTCCTCGCCATTTACGCCTTCTCCATCCCGGCATGGGGTCTCCACCAGATCATGGCCCGCCAGTTCTACGCCCGGAGGAACATGTGGACCCCTGTCGTCATCGGGACCGCGGTGACCATCGGGGCGATACCCCTATGGCTGTGGCTCCGCGACCTCCGCGGCGTGGAGGGGATGGCGCTGGCATCGACCATCGCCATGACCACCTACGCGGTGGCACTGGTGGTGGCGTGGTGGCTGAAGGGAGGAAGGGGCCACCTGGCGCCCCTCGGCTACACCGTCGCCCGCGGGGCGCTGGTCGCCACAGCAGCTGGCTGGCTGGGACGACAGGTGGTGGTCAGGCTGGGTGGCACCGAAGTCCTCACCTTCGGGGAGGCTCTCGGGACGCTGGTGTTCGGGACCGCCACGGTGCTGGCCATGTTCATCCTGGGGAGCATGGCGGTCAGGTCGCCCGAGATCAGGGAAGTCTTCCGGAGGGGCGGACGAAGGGATATCCCGCCGGCGCTCAGCGACGGTCGGGAGTGACCAGCGGTACCGGCTGCCCGGGAGCAGTCTGGGGCATGGCCCGGACCCAGGCAGGGATGTCGTTCGTCACCCTGGGGACGGCTGAACGGGCCGCCTCCTCCTCGCCCTTCAGGTGGTCGAGGACGATGGCCACCACACCGGCCTCGAACTCGCCGGCGCCGCCCTTGATCTCAAACCGTTCCACCATCGGACAACTCCACCAACTCGATCAATGTCCCGCCCAGATCGGCGGGATGCACGAATGCGATCCGCGCCCCCCGGCCGCCGATGCGGGGAGAGTCATCCACCAGCCTCGCACCGGCTTCGGCGAGATGGGCCAGAGCCGACTCGATCGAAGCCACCGCGAAGGCCACATGGTGGAGACCCTCACCGTTCTTGGACAAGAAACGTCCCACAGGGGTTTCATCCGACAACGGGGATATCAGCTGGACGAACGACCCGCCCACCGGGATCATCGCCTCCTCGACCCCCTGTTCCTCCACCACCTCCCGGTAGAGGGGTGCCACGTTGTAGCGGTCGGCATACCCGGCGATGGCCGCGTCCAGATCGGTGACCGCTATGGCCACGTGGTCCAGGTTGAGCAACTTCACCCGGTGAGCGTATACCGTGTGTCCTCGTGAGACGTACGGTGATAACCGGCATCGCCCGGACCCCGATCGGCAAGTACGGAGGGGCGTTGAGCCCGCTCCGGGCCGTCGAGCTGGGAGGGGCGGCCATCTCCGCGGCGATGGCCAGATCGACCATCGACCCGGCCGGGATCGACGAGGTCATGTTCGGCCACGTCCTTCAGGCGGGAGAAGGGCAGATCACCGCCAGGCAGGCCGCGGTCCTCGGCGGGCTGCCCATGACAGTCCCTTCGGTCACCATCAACAAGGTATGCCTCTCCGGGATGTCCGCCATCGGGCTGGCCGACCGCTCCATCCGTGTCGGCGAGTCCAACTTCATCCTCGCCGGCGGTATGGAGTCGATGTCCAATGCACCACATGTCGTCAGGGAGCTGCGTTGGGGCGCCAGGATCGGCGACGCCGTCCTAGTCGACGTGATGCAACACGACGGGCTGTTCTGCGCCTTCGACCAGTGCACCATGGGCGAGTCCTCCGACCTGAAGAACGGACGGCTCGGAATCAGCCGCGGAGAGCAGGACGAGTGGGCGGCGAGAAGCCACCAGAGGGCGGCCGCAGCCTCCGCCGACGGCCGCCTCGATGGCGAGCTGGTCTCAGTCGAGGTCCCCCAGAAGAAGGGCGACCCGGTGGTCTTCGACACCGACGAGGGAGTCAGACCCGAGGCCACGGCAGAGTCGATGGGCGACCTGCGCCCTGCCTTCACCCCCGCCGGAACGATCACCGCCGGCAACGCCTCCCAGATCTCCGACGGG
>CAYVTP010000087.1:0-7617 GCA_964454615.1 uncultured Acidimicrobiaceae bacterium
TCTGGCTACTGCTCCGGCATAACCTCTGGTCCTGTGAAGAGTTCCACGACTGGACCGTCGGACTGGTTCATCCCAATGATCCCCAGCCACGCATAACAACAGTTCTGCGCTAGCAACGCCCTCTAGGCCAACTAGCGCATAGCGGCACTTACCGGTGCGGGAAATGGAATCGGTCGCCGGTCGATTGTCTGCTCTCAATCGTTGAGACGGAGCCGAAGACGCCGCAAGTCCTCATCGACGCGAGCTTGGCTCGCTAGCCGTTCCAAGTCGTCGCTGACATGAAGAACCCGTCCAGCGAGTTCGTCCGCTTCGCCGGCGACTATCCGTTTAACCAGGGACATGGCTTGTGTGCCATCTCCCCAGTGTTGCTCGGCATGCAACCTGAAGTCGGGAAGCCATTGTTGTCCGTCCTCGCTCCAGGCGAGGTGTTCTGTCATGGGAGTGCGGACAAACCCCGGGTGGATCCCTAGAGCGACGATGTTGGTATCGGCTAGCTCGTTGGCGAGAGTTTCTGTGAACCTGACGACCCCTGCCTTTGCAGCTGCGAAGGCCGAGACATGCTCTCCGCCATGATCGCCAAGGTTGCCGTAGACCGTGACGATGTGACCGTTGTCCGCTTGCAGCATCGGACCCAAGACAGCTTGGACGCACAGCATAGTGCCACGCAGGTCTGTCGTGACATCGCTCCACCATCGTTCGGGGTCAACGCTTGAGATCGGTCCGAGTGCGCCGGCGCTACCGGCACAAGTGATCAGCAAGTTTGGGACACCGACATCAATGACGGCTTGCTCGAACGCGGACCTGACCTCGATAGGGCTCGTGACATCCACGGATCGAATATGAAGCATCGATCCGTCGCTCGCTTCGTCTGAGAGAGCATCCAATGATTCGCTAAACCTGGCAAAGCCCACGACGATCGCCCCCGCTTCGGCAAGAGACAAGGCAAGCGCACGTCCAATGCCACGACTAGCCCCAGTGACAAAGGCCACTACCTGTCGATCTGCCGACTCCATGGATTGATTGTTACAGGGATTCGACGAGGAACGAGGTGAGTGCCCCACTCGAGATCAACATTCTTGTGCGGATAACACGCATTTCGGAAAGCGTCCGAGATCGGCATAGTCAACCTCCAGTGCCTTTCTCAGCTTGTCCACTTCCCCGTCCTGCATGCCGACGAACGTTTGCCCTGGACAAGCCCGACCCGTCATAAGTAAAGGTCATCCCACCAATGGTCGTGGTGTTCCCCCGGGCGTCGTAGGCGATAGTGTCGCCCCTCTGAAAAGGCCGGGCCTGGACCATCTTTGGCACCGCATGCACCGGCCTGAGGGTTGAATTCACTCGTCGGGCTGCTCCCAGATCCAGAGGACGTGAGCGAACAGGGTTTTCGCCTCTGCGATCGTGGTGCAGTTGAAGGTCAGGGGTTCGCCGGGCGGAGCCCACATAAGGGTCTTTGGGAAGCTGGGGTGGCCACCGTCCCCGCCGACCGCGTGGTAGGGAGTACCTCCTATCCGAGGCGCGACTACGGTAGGAGTACCGCCGGTCCTCTTGAATTCATCGACGGCATTGTTTCCGCCCCCGAATTGGGCCACCATGCATGCTCCACCCGAAGCGGTGCGCATCCGCAGAAGCTCGTGGGATCTTATGGCCGGCTCGCTCACCCACCCGTCTGGGAGGTCGATAACGAGACCACCGATCGTGACCCGACGGACCGTATTCCAAGGATCGCTCAGGTCTGGGACGAATCGCCATAGGCGGTCGCGGAAAGCGTAGAGCTCGGTGTCGGCGGCGATGAATCGTGGGGCCCATTCGGGTGCCGCCTCGGGAGGGGCGAAAGAAGCCCATGCAGCCGCTTCGGTGTCGTAGACGGCCCCTTCACCGCAATAGTCCACAACTGCGCGGTCACCGATCGCAAGGAGGACGATAGGACACTCGAAGGACCGGAGGGGCGGCGGGTCTATCGACAGCCATCGATCGGCGCCAATGTCGTAGGTGGCGCCGTCGATCAGGTAATCGACGGCAACAATGACACCCCCGACGGACACCCCATCGACCGAATTGGGCGACAGTCCGGAGTTCTCGATCGGGTCCCAGCGATCCGCTGACGGATCGTAGCTCGGGCCGCTGGGCAGGAGAACGACCCGCCCTTGGGCCCACACGGCCTGGGAGCGCTCTTCGAGCATCCCGCTCAACTCGGGCGAGGCGATCGGTCTCCAGCTCTGGGTAGACGGATTGAAGGCAATGTTGCCCACGGTGTCGATGACCTCGGTCCCGGTCCACACCGCCCGACGATGGAAAGATCCAGCAGCCAAAGGAACTTCGCCCAGGTCCTGCCATGTGTTGGTGGCGGGATCCCAAGTGGCAGCCGCGCCGTTCACCCATATGAGAACCCTTTCACCGGTCCATACCCATCCTGGGAATCTGGCTACCGAGCCCACGAATGGGCTGTCGGCCATTTGACGCCAGTCTCCGGTTGATGGGTTGTAAGCCGCCCCATCGGAGAGCCCAGAGGAAAAACTGCTGCCGCCCCCCCAGATCACGATCTCCGAACCGGTCCAGGCGGCGACTCCCGCATCTCGGAATCGCATGTCGATGGGCGCCGCAGCGACCTCGATCCAATCTGGTGACTGGGCGAAGGTGGGGTCGATGTCCCGCGGCCTGAGGTTCTGACCAGTCGCCGTGCCCGTGGTTGTGGTGGAGGCTGCGGGAGGAGGGATGGTGGTGCCAATAGGAGGTGGCAGGCTCGGGGTCACCGCCGGGTCGGGGTCGAAGGTCCCGACGAACACGATGACACCTACTGCCAAAGCGCTCAAAGTGGAAGCGATCAGGACCCTGTTCAACGAGGGTCGAGCGACTCTCGGACCGCCGATCATCTGATCGGTGAGGTCGCTGAGCTCCAAGGGAGGGGCCATCTGATCGACCAGCTGGCGCAACCGACCGGCGAGTGGGTCAAGCATCGTCAACGCCGAGCGACCTTCTCAATGACTCCAGGCCACGGGCGAGATGCGTCTGAACGGTGGGCGCAGACACTCCTAACAACGCCGCCGCCTGGCGGATCGACCACCCCGCCCCGTGGACCAGAAGGACCGACTGTCTTTGACGCCTAGGAAGTCGGGCAATTGCCTCCGTAAGGGCGGGCTCAACAGCCACGTTCTCCTCGACAGGAATATCCGCATCGTGGAGCGGGAGCATGGGACGGGCACGACGCCCGCGGCGCTGGCCGACTCTGAACACATAACCCGCCGCGTTCTCCATCGCTCTCACTCGTGGCCAGTTCTCCCAGGCGTAGGCGAAAGCCTCGGCGCAGGCTTCTCTTCCCGTCTCGAACCCCAGCGAGGCGACCAGCGCGTACCTCACTCCGGCCTCGTTGGCGCGAAAAAATGCCTCAAAGCTGCCATCGTCGGTAGATCCCTCGAGTCGTTTGACCATCCTCCTCCTAGTCAAGGCAGCGGAGAGCTCGTTCGTATGACGCGCAATTCCACAGTGCACGTCCGCTTGCCGTTGTGCCCCGCAACGACGGGTCCCGAAAGGGAGGAACCTGGGGCGCTGCTAACACTGACTCGCCTCTATTTAGCCCTTGCGCCCCGGTGGGGCGGCTATGTCGAGTCGCTGGCCTCTGATGCCTCAACGACCGGTGCAGGGTCTGCGGGGTTCGTCTCAACGGACACGGCATAGTTCGGAGCGACACTGCCTGCTCTGGTCGCGACGTCGCCGGCCGACATCGCTGCGTAGTTGGGTGCGACACCGCCCGCCCCTGTAATTGCCCTAGGGAGCTCGCTCTCTTCTGACACGTTGTCTTGGCTCATTCGATTCCTTTCGTCAGGTTGGTGAAGGCAAACCATGCGAGGTATCCGTATCCGAACGCCATGAAGGGAGCGGCAGCCATGCTGAGCACATCTGCGATGAGGTCCAAACCTCGATGAGGCTTGCTGTCAATTTCCCGGCGGTGTGCCCGGATCGACGGGATATAGCTAAGGGCGACGAGGAGGAGACTGACCAGGAGGAACCCCCAACCCCAAGCCAGCTTCCACGAGTCGATAGCAGCAGGGGCGATCTGAGAGACGAACGTAATAGATAGCGCGAGTGCGCCCCCGGAGAGTGTGAGTACGACCCGGTCGTACGCAAGCTGGAGGGCGTCATAGTGCTGGTGAACTTGCTTCTTGAACTCGAATTCTCGGTCCATCCGATTCACCGTAACCGTTGCCTCCGACAGAATCGGCCAACGCCAGGTGCTCTACTCACCGTTCGAGTTTGAAGTCCATCTGTTCTGTCCTGTCGATCCCGTCGCTGTATTGGCTGTTCCGAGTGATTAGAGCCTGGACGACGATTCCGTCGGTTGGGTCAAACCAGACCGAAGTCGTAGCTCTGACCTCCCCGAGTTCGGGGTCTGGGTGGGTGTAGGTGTATGTGCTGTGGATGATGACCACGTCGCGTCCGTTGAGGTGGGTTTGGTCCACGATCTGATGTTGTCCGGCGACGCCATGCTCGTTGGTCTCCCATGTGTCTTGCAATCTGAGTTGGTGTTGCGGAAGAGGTGGACCCAGGAAACGGGGGAACCCGCCGATGGCTCTTGCAGCGGGGACTCCTGCGGCGTTGATGGGTACGGGGATGACGAATCCGGGAACGCCCTGGTATTCGGTTAAGCCCCTTATTGCCACGATTTCGCCTTCGCTCGTGACGGTCTGGGTGAAGGTCACTCCAGGTTGGCATTCGGGTCCGCAGCCTGCGAGGGGCTCATAGCTGATGTGCACATCGAAGAGACCGCCCCCTGCGTCACTGACCTGGTAGCGGACTGCGGCCGGTCCAGCGGTGAAGGTCTCAGCTCCGAAATTGCTCTCACTGTTGACTGTGTACCTCAGGTCCAGACCCGGGTCCATGGCGTAGGCCAACCGCATGCCGCCGTCGAAAAGGGATGCCGATACGAACACCAAGGCGGCCAAACCCGCTACCCCCACTGCATAGGATGGTCGCCACTGCGAACGCCGTCTCACCTGGGCTGTGATCTCCTCGAAAGACGGTGCCGGAGGCGCCGACTCGGTCAACACTCCAAACCCGGTGCGCATCATCCGATCTTCTCTGCTCATGACAGTTCCTCTCTTATCCGCTCTCTTGCTTCATGGACATACCGCTTCACAGTCCCCACACTCACCCCAAGAACCTGAGCCGCTTCGACAATTGACAGGTCGAGCCAATACACCAGGTAGGCGGCCGACCTAAGCCTGGGTGGGAGATTCCATACCGCCTCAGCTGCGGAAACACGATCTGAAACAGTGGTATCTAGCGGGTCAGCGACGTCTCGCTCGAAGAACCGGCTCAACGACACGGTGCTCGACTGTCTACGCCGGCGCCAGGAACGACACTCGTTCATCACGGACCGAACCAGATAGGCCTTCGGGTCGTCGAGATCACCCAGACTGCGCCGTTTCAACACCCGCAACACGACTGTGGAAACAACATCCGGAGCCTGGTCCGGACCGACCAGAACCGTGGCGTACCGGATCAGGTCAGCCGAGTGCTTCTCATATATCTCACGGTCCGATGACTCCACACCTAAACCACGCACCAGACCACCCTTCGGTTGCCCCCAAGCATGTCACCGGCTCGAGACGTCAGCTTGGCGGTGGGCGCCTCCCGACTGGTCACACAGCCTTGGATGCTCACGACCTGGCCTAGCACCCTAGGTAAGCGTTTTGTTGTTCTAGAGCGTCATAGCTTCGACTTGCAGAAGACTTGCCGATTCGGCCACCTCCCGGGAGTTGGTCGGGGAGACTGTGCCTGGTGGAGGACCGATCGTTCGAAGCCTTCTATGTGAAGGAGTATCAGCAGGTGTTGGCTCTGGCGTTTGTGTTGTTGGGTGATCGGTCTCGGGCTGAGGACGTGACTCATGATGCGTTCGTGGCTGCGTTCGAAAAATGGGAGGGTCTGGCCAATGCGGCTGGCTGGATTCGGACGGTTGCTGTGAATGCGGCGAGGTCTTCGTGGAGGCGCCGCTATGCCGAGAGCCGCGCGTTGTCGCGGCTGGAGTCAGAGGTGCGGGTGGGGCCGCAGCTGCCCGAGGCGACGGAGGATTTCTGGGGTGAGGTGCGACGGCTCCCGTTGCGTCAGGCTCAGGTGATTGCCTTGTACTACTTGGAGGACAGACCTGTCGCAGAGATCGCCGATCTGCTCGGGTGCGGTGAATCGACTGCGAGGGTTCATTTGATGCGGGGGAGACGCTCGTTGGCGAAACGATTAGGTGTTGGTGATGAGTGATCTTGACTTCATTGGGCGGAGCCACGCAGAGATAACCCGCCGAGCATTCGACAACCTCGAGCCGCCTCAACTGGACCTGTCGGTCCGCTCCGGTCAGCCGCCTACTCGTCGGGTTCTGGTCGCTGCTATCGCAGGTGTGGCTGTCATAGCCTTGATGCTTCCAGTCCTACTGCTCGGCGGTCCCGCCGAACCGCTGGATACGACCCCGACCGTTCCCACCACCCCACCCGTTGTGACCACCGACCTGCCATCCACCTCACTGGACGAACCAGGAATCCCTGGACCGTATCCCGTTGACGACCACGGCCGACGCCTGGTGCCGGTGGCAGCTGGGTCGCTGACCTATACGTGTGGACCGATCATCTTTCCCCAGGGAAACCCACCCGAGGTAGTAGCTGGACCGACAGTGGACGTTCCGACCCTGCTGGCGTCGGCGGGACCGCCTCGTGTGGACCAGGACAATTTCTACGAGATCTACCACTGGGCGGTAGTCGTAGACACTGGCACCTGGATCTCCCTCCTGGGTTACCCGAGGTTCGAGTCACAGCCCAACCTGTACGGCAGTTCGCACGCGTACATCGAGTTCGCTCTGCATGAGCAGCGATGGTTGGACGTCGGGTCCGACTGGTGTGATGCCGTGGCACGACCGGCCGAGCCGCCGACGGGAGCCGGGTCCGTGAGTTTGGCCTTGCCCGAGGAGTATCGACAAGCCGTCATCGCAATAGCAACAGGCGAGCAGACCGAGGATGCCTGGGAGACCTTGACCGCGATCGCCTCCAGTGAAGAGTGGCGGAACCTGATGGGCACTTCGAATCCAGCCGAGTGGAGGCTCGACCCGGATCTCCACCCTGACCCAGGCTCGTCGCTGCTGCCAATCCAGATCCAAGAACGGGCATGTGCGAGTGGCCAGCCTCCCGCCGACCGCGAAATCGTCGTCGTCGCCGAACACCACGGCGATGGGATCGTGCTGATCGTGTTCATCGAGCCTGTCCCTGGCGTTGCTGCCAGATGCCCCGGGAATCCGTGGTATCCGGTTACCGTCCAACTCGGTGCACCCCTCGGCGACCACCCCTATTACGACGGTTGGATGCTGCCTCCGCAACCCCGCAACTGATGTTATGAGCCGTGGAACTTATCGTTGCGCTGACTCGTGTATAGACGTGTGGCCGACGATTAGGTTTGATTATGGGGTACACAACCTCTCTTGCCTGACGAACAGTTCTGGCAGGGATCCGAACCGCCTGAACGCGGGTGTAGCCATTTGTGTAGCCATACTGGAACGCAGAGGACATCACCGCCCGATCTCAGATGTCACGACACCTAGACGGGACCGCACTAAACAGCACGGGCTACTACTAGGAATCACAG
>CAYVTP010000088.1:0-7590 GCA_964454615.1 uncultured Acidimicrobiaceae bacterium
CCCCAACACAGGAAACCAACCATGAACCGTCGCACCCCTCGCGCAATGCGACACCACGAGTGGGGGGACACATCCGGGTGTCGGGTCCAAACAGCTACGCCGGACCGAAGGCGAGGACCGTGTTGTGGCCCCCGAACCCGAACGAGTTGGTTAGGGCCGGCGTCGGCTCCCAAGGGCGAACCTGGCGCACGATGTCAGAAAGGGGTATCTCCGGGTCCTGGTTGGTCAGTCCCACGTTGGGGGGAAGCTCGCTTCGTCGGATGGCCTCGACCACAGCCACCGCCTCGATCGACCCGGAGGCTCCCAGGCCATGGCCGGTGGTCCCCTTTATGGACGACACAGCCGGCTGGGCATCACCGAAGATCCGTGCGATCACCTGCCCCTCCGTCCGGTCGTTGAGATCGGTTCCTGTGCCGTGGGCGTTGACGTAGGTGAAATCTCCGGGTTCGAGCCCGGCGTCCGACATCGCCAGGAGCATGGCCCGTTCTGCACCGGCTCCGGCAGGGTGTGGTGCAGTGACGTGGTGGGCGTCGGCGGTGGAGGCGCCTCCGAGAATGAGCGCCACCGGCTCTGCTCCCCTGGCCGCGGCCACCTCCTCCGCCTCGAGGATCAGGATGCCGGCTCCCTCCCCCATCACGAAGCCATCGCGGTCGACATCGAAGGGCCGTGCATAACCGGCGGTCGACAGGGCCCGCGCCGCCCGGAAGCCCTCGTAGGCCGGGGCCCGAACCGCAGCTTCGGCGCCACCAACCACAGCCACATCGGCGTAGCCCCACTCGATCTGCCTCAACCCGTCGAGGATCGACTGGCTACCGGCGGCACAGGCCACCACTGGTGTGGTGACTGGGCCGCCGAAGCCGTACTTGATCGAGACGGCGGCCGCCGCGGCGTTGGCCATCATCATCGGCACCAGGAAGGGTGACACCCGCGGTTCCTCCAACTCCGAACCGTGGACCAGCTCCTCCAGCGACTCGAGGCCACCGATCCCTGTGGCGATGGAGACTGCCACCCGGGTCGGGTCGACATCGATCTCCCCCGACATGGAGAAGGCTTCCTCCGTGGCGACAAGCCCCATCTGACTGAACCGGTCGAGCCGTCTTGCCTCTCGCTTTGGCATCCAGGCCTCCGGATCCCAGTCCCCTACCACCCGCGGTGCGGGCCCTGGCGCTTGCTGTAAACCCAGCCAGAACCGGTCCAGCCCGACTCCGGGGGCGGCCACCACTCCCAGCCCGGTGACCACCACTCTTCTTCGTCCGTTCATGATCTTCTCACTCCGGGAACACCGTTCGCTGGAGCTTGCGCATCCCCGCCAGCCACCTCTCGTAGTCGTTGGCCTTGTTCTGGAAGAACCTTGCCACTTCCGGGTGGGGGAGGATGAGAAAGGCCTCCTCGGCCAGGCCGGCGACGGTCGCCTCGGCGACAGCGTCAGGTTCCAGGGCTTCCGGGCCGAGGAGCCGTTCGAACTCGATGGCCGCGTCGAGGAGTTTGGTGCGCACACCCATCGGGCATAGGCAGCTGACTTTGACTCCGGCATCGCCGTAGGTGATCGATATCCACTCGGCGAAGGCCAGGGCGGCGTGCTTGGTGACCGAGTATTGGGCTGCCTTCAGATTGGTGAGGAGGCCGGCAGCGGAGACCGTCGGCATGAAGTATCCCTCGCCACGGGCCACCCACCCTGGTATCAGGTGTTTGGCGGCGTGGATGTGGGACATGACGTTGACCTGCCACATCCGGTCCCATTCGGCTGGATCGGTCTGCTCATCGCCGCTGATCCCGTAGCCGGCGTTGGCGCAGAAGAGGTCTACCGGGCCGAACAGGTTCTCTGCGGTCTCCACCAATGCCCCATTGACCTCCGGGTCGGAGACGTCGATCGGGAATGGGTGCGACGCCGTCTCACCTGCCACCCTCTTCGCCCCTTCCAGGTCGAGGTCGGCGGCCACGATGCCCCGGGGGCCCTCCTTCGCAAAACGGCGGACTAGGGCTTCTCCAATGCCGCTGGCCGCCCCGGTGACGATGATCACCTTGTCTTGCAGTTCCACGGGTTCGATCCTAAGTGGTCGGAGGGGCACCTGCTGCAGGCCGGTGTTCCCTGGCTAGCCTCGACGCATGGGGTTCAGGGTGGTGGAGGAGGATGGCGGTGTGACCGTCTTGCTCTTCGGGTTGGACAGCCTGCTGGTCTGGAGGCGCCGTGTTAGGTTCGAGAGGTTCCACATACTCCGGGTCCATCTACTTCGCCGGGGAGACCTGGAGCGAACCATCGTGCATCGGGAGTTCGGCATCGGTCCCCATCACGGAGCGAATCGACCGGGCCGGCGACGAGTCGGAGTGATGATCGGACGAGGGGTGGTGGGTCGTCAGTTCTGGGCGGTAGGCCGCGGCAGCGCCGACTCGGTGCTCGTGGTCCTCGACCTGCGCGGCCACCTGTTTGCCCGGGCGGTCCTCAATGTTGCCGGCGCCAGGGAGTTCAGGCGGGTCGGCTGACTTCCGGCTTCACTGTATCCCAGGCAGTGACCGCCTCCATCCCGTACCAGAGGATGGCGATCAGGAACATGGTGCGCTGTGCCAACCCTCCGGCGTCGAAACGGGGCATGATCAGCGGGATGGCAATGGCCGCAACGATCGCGACCAGGTCCAGTGCCCGACACCGGGCGGAGCGGCCGGTGAGTGCCACCAGGACCACTCCGATGGTGAAAGACATCCCGACACCGAAGGACGCTGCCGAGTGAAGGAAGTCCTCGAAGCGGTCGTGAGGGGACCCATCCCATGGAGCGTGGGAGAACACCCGTTGCAACCATTGAGACGCCGAAGGAGATGTGGGCAGCGCGCGCCCAACGTGTCCAGTACCGAGGGGGCCGGAGGCCGAGCATGAGCACGGACGCCCCGAGAAGGGCCAGCCCGGTCCTGGCCAGCCATCCGCCTTCGACCCCCTGGGCTGCCGACTCGCTGACCGAGTGGGTAACGACCGAGTAGTCGGCCGGCATGAGCAGGGGTGCCGATGCCAGGGCCAGGGCTGAAGAGGCGAGGAGGCCGACTACGGCCCGCCGGACCGTCCGGTTCAAAGTCTGGCCGAGGCCAGCAGGTCGGGGCCGGCCTTGATCGTTGGGATCAGGCCGTTTGCCTGCGGTAGCAGGTGCTCTCCATAGAACCGGGCGGTGTTCACCTTGTCGGCCAGGAAGTCCGAGCCGTAACCGCCGGGAGAGCCCTTGGCCGCTACTGCGGCCACCGCCATCAGCCACCCGCCGACCACCGTCCCGAACTGTCTCAGGTAGGGGGTGGCTCCTGCCAGTGCAGAGTCGAGGTCGCCTGCGACCAGCCTCTCGCCCATCCATGTGGTGGTGTCGGCCAGGCCCTGGATCGCAGTGGTCAGCTCGTCCCTGAATGCGCCCAGGTCGTCGTGCTCGGTCATCTCCGACATGATCGGGGTCATTCCCTCGATGAAACGGGTGACCACCTGCCCGTTCTCCAGGGGCAGCTTGCGGAGAACCAGGTCGATGGCCTGGATACCGTTGGTGCCCTCGTAGATCATCGCTATGCGGGAGTCCCTGAGGTGTTGGGCGGCGCCGGTCTCCTCGACATATCCCATGCCTCCATGGACCTGGATCCCCACCGAGGTCATCTCGAAGCCGAGGTCGGTGCTCCACGCCTTGACGATGGGGGTGATCAGGGCGAGATGGTTTGAAGCCTCGGCTCGTCTCTCCTCCGTCTCTCCGTGAGCGGCGTAATCCCCCTCCTGGGCGGTCCAGTAGAGGAGGGCCCGCATCGCCTCCGAGTACGCCTTCATGGTGAGCAGCATCCTTCGCACGTCGGGGTGCTCGATGATGGGCACCGGCTCGTGCGACGGGCTGCCGATTGCCCGGCCCTGGACACGTTCCCTGGCGTAGTTGGCGGCTCGTTGGAGGGCGCGCTCGGTCGATGCAAGGCCCTCCATCCCGACTCCGATGCGAGCTGCGTTCATCATTGTGAACATGTTCCGCATTCCGGTGTGCTCCTCCCCGACCAGGTAGCCGGTGGCCCCCATGCCTTCGTCGCCGAAGGAGAGGACACAGGTTGGTGAGGCGTGAATCCCCAGCTTGTGCTCCAAGGACACCACCTTGTAGTCGTTGCGCTCGCCCGGGTTGCCCTCCCCGTCGAGGATGTACTTGGGGACCAGGAACATGGATATCCCCTTGGTACCCGGGGGGCTGTCCGGTGTGCGGGCCAGGACGAAGTGGATGACATTCTCGGTGAGGTCGTGGTCGCCCCAGGTGATGAAGATCTTGGTTCCGAACAGGCGGTAGCTGCCATCGTCCTGCGGTTCGGCCCTGGTGAGGATGGTGCCGAGGTCCGACCCGGCGTGGGGCTCGGTGAGCACCATGGTCCCTGACCAGCGGCCGGACACCAGGTGCTCGAGGTAGGTCTCCTTCAGGGAGTCCGATCCGTGCCGCTCGAGGGCGACGATGGCGCCGTGTGTCAGGAGAGGGCAAAGGGAGAAGGCCAGGTTGGCCGTCTTGAACAGCTCCTCTATGACGACGCCCACCGTGTAGGGGAGCCCGCCTCCTCCCCACTCGACCGGGGCCTGGGCTGCTGCCCAACCGGCTTCCACATACTTGGCGTATGCCTGCTTGAACCCTTCAGGAGTCAACACCTGGCCGTCGGGGTCGAGGACCGACCCCTGTTCGTCGCCGATCCGGTTGAGGGGGGCGATCACTTCCTCGAAGAAGCGTGCCGCCTCCTCGATGATGGTGTCGACCGTGTCCGGGTCGGCGTGCTGGTATCCGTTCAGCTTGGAGATCTCCTCGAGCCGGGCCACATGGTTGAGGGTGAACCGGATGTCGTCGAGCGGTGCGACGAAGTCAGTCATGCCCCGATGGTACCGGCATGTCCGATGAGAGGCTCCGGCGAGCCCGGTTCCTGCATGGCGATTGGTCTCTGGTCACTGTCCGGTGAGCCCAGGCCTGCCCTGGGAGATGAGGCGGTCGACCAGTGGGGGCAGGGTGTCGCCGATGCCGGCGTCGATCTTGACCGCGGCGAACTCGTCGAAGTCGGTCTCGCCCCTGTTGATGATGACCAGCGGTCGGGAGACCTGGAGTGCCTGGAGGACTATCCCTGCCGCAGGCCACACCGAGATCGTCGAGCCGACGGCCAGGACCGCGTCCGCCATGGCCAGGAAGAGCATCGCCTTGTCCTGCTCGTCGGCGGGCAGATGCTCGCCGAACAGGACCACGTCCGTCTTCACCAGCCCCGAGCACTCCGGACAGTGAGGGTCCTCCTCGCCGGCGTCGACCCAGGTGAGCACGGTCTCGGTTGGCCATCGGGCACCGCAGTCGAGACAGTGGCTGCCCCTGACGTTTCCGTGCAGTTCCGCAACAGAAGAGTCCATCAGTCCTGACATGTAGTGCAGCCCGTCGATGTTCTGGGTGACGACCCCGGCCAGCCGTCCCGCTTGGTGGAGTCGGACGATCGCCCGGTGGCCCTCGTTGGGCTCGACCGTCGAACGGGGCGACCGTCGTCCTCCTGCGGCGTCGTCGGCCCAGAACCGGACCCTGAGGTCACGGTTGGTCAGATATCGCTGGATGGTGAAGTCTTCGGGGTCGACCTTGGTCCAGAGCCCGTCGGGGCCACGGAAGTCGGGTATCCCCGATTCGGTGCTGAGGCCTGCGCCACTGAAGACCATGATGCGGCGAGCCGGGTCGAGCACCTCGAAGGCGCGTTGGAGCAGGTCGGGGAGTTCGGAGCTGTTGGTCACAATGACAGTCTGGTCGACGGCGAGCGTCAGATATTGTGGTGTGGTGACCGACGAGTCCGATTCGATCGACAGCCAGGGCCACAACCCACTTGGTGGGGGGTGGGCACTCAAGACACCTCTCTACGAGACCTCCACCTTCGTATTCGAGACAGCGGAGGCCGGCAAGAGATACTTCGAGGTCACCTACCAGGGCGCCAAGCTCGCACCCGGCGAGGTGCTCCCCTTCGCCTACAGCCGGCTGGACAGCCCCAACCTCCGTCCGGTGGAAGCCGAACTCGCCGCGTGGGAGGAGACCGATGACGCCCTGGTGTTCAACTCCGGGATGGGGGCGATTGCCACGGTGTTCATCTCTCTGCTCCGTCCCGGCGACCTG
The DNA here is from genome assembly GCA_964454615.1 of uncultured Acidimicrobiaceae bacterium. Classification (GTDB taxonomy): domain Bacteria; phylum Actinomycetota; class Acidimicrobiia; order Spongiisociales; family ZC4RG35; genus ZC4RG35. The sequence continues at coordinate 6,099 of CAYVTP010000088.1, forward strand.
GTGCTCCACTCGACCCCTGTGTACGGGCTCACGGTCACGGTCCTCCGCGAGCTTCTCGGCCCCTTCGGGGTGGAGGCAGCCGCCTTCGGGCCCGACGCCACCGCCGAGGACCTCGAAGCCCTGGTCGGCGAAAGACGCCTGGCCATGGTCTATGTGGAGACCCCGGCCAATCCGACCATCGACATCTTCGATCTCGACATGGCCTCCGGTGTGGCCTCAGGGCACGGTGCGCTCATGGTGGTCGACAACACTTTTCTCAGCCCGGTCCTACAAAAGCCGGTACGCCACGGTGCCGACCTGGTGGTGCACTCGGCCACCAAGTACCTGGGTGGCCACCACGACCTGACCGCCGGCGTGGTCTGCGGGCCCCAGGAGCTCATCGATCCACTGAGACACGATCGCTACCGGTTGGGGACCACCGCACAGCCGGGGACCGCCTGGATGCTGGGCCGAAGCCTGGAGACGCTGCGGGTGCGGGTGGAAGCACAGGTCGAGTCGGCGACATCGCTGGCGGCCTTCCTCGACGACCACCCCAAGGTCGCCTCGGTCAGCCATCTCAGTCTCATCGGGCCCGACGACCCCAGGCACGACGTCTACAAGAGGCAGTGTTCCGGCCCGGGGGCAATGATCTCGTTCGAGGTGGCGGGCGGGGAGGAGGAGGCTTTCAGGGTGATGAACGCGATGAGGCTGGTCAGCATGGCGGTGTCGCTCGGGGGGACGGAGTCATTGGCAATGCATCCGTGGTCGACCAGCCATGCCCTGATCCCGCCCGAGGAGAACCTGCGGTCAGGGGTCACCCCCGGGTTGATCCGGTTCTCGGTGGGTCTCGAACCGGTCGAAGACCTCATCGCCGATCTGAGCCAGGCCCTGGCCACCATCTGACCCTCGGCCAGGGGGTCTCTCGGGCAACGTAGGTCGGTAAGCCCATACCCACCACTCTCCGCGCGCAGATAATGTCGCCATGGGAAGGAGAGAGGCGAGAGACGGATTCCTGATCGGCCGTTTCCGCCTGAACGTCACCGGCGTCGACACATGGTCCGGTCTCTCCCCGAGGTTTACCCACGCGCCCGCCACCGGTGCCTCCCTCGTAGGCTGGCGCGTCCCGGCCGGGTAACCAGTGCTCCCTACCCGGAGCGTGAGGGCGGCCTTTTGGCCGCCCTCACTAATTTCTTGCGTTCTGTGAAGGTCTGTGGCGCGGGGGTCGCCAAGGATCTTCACAGAACGGGTTGGATTGGGTGACCGGTCACCGGCGAGATCAGTTGACCCTCACGAAAGCCCGCACTCCGTCGTCTCGTCCGACCAGGATCCACGGGCTGGCTGTACCGGGAAGTAGCCCCAACTGGAGACGGGCCTGGGCGCCGCCCTGTCGGGGGTCGACGATCTGCTGGGTCCTGAGGACCCGACCTTCCTTGTCCATGGTGACCAGGACGCCGACTTGTTGTCCGGTGTCGGTGAGAGGGTTGCCGTAGGCCAGGATGTAGAGGGTGCCGTC
>CAYVTP010000089.1:0-7553 GCA_964454615.1 uncultured Acidimicrobiaceae bacterium
GGCGGCATCGATGGCCCTCCTCTTCTTCATCGCCTGGGTGACCCTCCCGGTGATCATCTTCCCGCTCGACGAGAACCTGGACCCCCAGCAGATGGCCCTCCTCCCGGTCGACGGCAACCAGATGATCCGTGGCCTGGCCGCAGCCAGCCTGGTGGCCCCGGCCACGGTGGTGCCGGTCATCCTGCTCGGGGTCAACCTGGTGGTGTTCTCGTCCGGCTGGTGGATGGCGGTCCCGGCCGCAGCTGTGTACATCGGGTTGCTGGCCATCGCCAACCAGCTGTTCTCGGCTGCGATCTCGGCGATCCTCCGCACCAGGAGGGGACGGGACATAGCAACCTTCCTCATCCTCGGCATGGCGGGTGGAGGCTTCTTCCTCTACCGATCCCTCACCGGGATGATCAACGACATGGGGATAGCCGGAGCGGCCCGCTCGGTGGGTGTCATCGAGTGGTCGCTGGTGCTCCCGCCTGTGGCCGCGCAACGGGCCGTCGTCGAAGCAGCCACCGGGTCGGCAGGCCTTGCCTTCCTGCACCTCCTCGCCGCAATAGCCGGCCTGCTGGTGTTAGCGATCCTGTGGCGCAAGCTGCTCGCCTGGATGCTGACCACTCCCCGGGAAGGGAGTCGACCGGCCTCGCGGGCCAGGACCAGGGGGATGGCCACCGGGCCCTGGGGCGTGGTCCCGACCCTCGCCCGCAAGGAGCTTCGCTTCTACATCCGAGACCCCCGGCAGCGTCTCGTCTGGACCGGCACGGTCATCTTCGTCGGCATGGCGATCGCCGGCACCGTCATGGGGGCAGTCGGGTTCCTCGACTTCAGGGACACATCCTGGGCGCCCCTGGTGGCCCCTGTCCTGGTGCTCTTCGTCGGGCTGCCCATCGCCCTCAACTTGTTCGGGTGGGAGCGCAACGCTGCCTCCTACCTATTCGTCCTCCCCCTCAAACCGGCCCACATGCTCATGGGCAAGAACGCAGCAGTGGCCCTTGCCCTGGTTGTCGAGACCCTGATCATCGCCATCGCCATCGCAGCCATAACCGGCCAGTGGCGGTTCGCCTGGCTGGTGCTCCCACTGATGGTCACCGCCATCGGTGCTCAGCTCGCCGTCGGCAACCTGGTGTCGGTACTCACCCCACTGCGTCTGCCCAGAGAAGGGACCGACGTGTTCGCCCAATCGACCGAGCAGGGATGTTTGGCGATAGCCAGCCAGACGGTCTCCTTCTTCGTGATCGGCGCACTCCTGGTGATCCCGGCCTCGGTGGTGCTTCTCACCGTCTCGTTCGGGCAACTCGTCCCCACCTGGTTCACCGCGGCCTTCGCCGTCATCTGGGGGGTGGTCCCCTACCTGTTCTCCCTCTGGCTCAGCTCCAGGTTGCTGGGCCGCCGCCTGCCCGAGGTGATGGGCTGGGTCCAGGTCAACTGAAGTCCCCGAGTGTGTTTTCCCGGCGGAGACATCTACCTTTGCCGGCCATGCGCCTCGGAATCGACCTCGACGGAGTCGTAGCCAACTTCACCGAAGGGTGGCAGCGGTTCTACAACCGCGAGTTCGGCGCCGACCTCGCCGTCAAGGACTCCCAACGTTGGAACGACGTCGTCGAGCTGACCCACTTCTCCGACATCGACGAGTTCTGGGAGTGGTCATCCGAACTCGACGGCCGGTCACTGTTCTGGCACCTCGACCCCTATCCAGGGGCCGTCGAGACCCTCCACCAGCTCGCAGACGACGGCCACGACGTCGTGGTCATCACCCAGAAGCCGGGGTTCGCCTTCGACGACACCCACGATTGGCTACAGAGGGTCGGGGTACCGGCGGCCGAGGTCCACATCCTCGACATGCACACCGGGAGGAAGTGGGACATCGACTGCCACGCATACCTGGACGACGGCCCCCACATCCTCCCCGGGCTGGTCAAGCACCGGCCCCGCCGCCTCGTGTGTCGGTATGTGCGTCCCTGGAACGACCCGGTGGACGGGGCACTGGACATCCACAGTTTCCCCGAGTTTCGCGCCGCGGTAACCAACCGATCGGTCACGTAACCCCCAGATTCGCTACTCTCGCCCTCGGCCGGAATCGCGAGGCTGGCGCCGGGGACCGGCGCGATCCGATTCATAGGCCGGTTCATCATCAAAGGAGAACATGACAATGAAGAAAAGGACGACGGTCGCGGTCGTCGCGGTACTGGCGTTGGTGCTGGCTGCCTGTGGCCCCGGTGGGACCGACACCACCACCACGGTGCCGCAGCAGACGACCACGACAGCCGCACAGACAACCACCACAGCAGATCCGAGAGCCGACTGGCCCACCCAATTGGTGTTCGGGTTCGTGCCATCCCGCGAGTCCGAAACTCTCTTGGACAATGTTCGGTTGCTCGCTTCTATTCTGGAGGATGCGCTCGACATCGATGTCGAGGGAATCGTGACACCGGACTACCCGGCTCTCGGCCTGGCCATGGGAACCGGATCGGTGCAGATCGGCGCCTTTCCTCCGAGGGGGTACGTTGACTGGTCGAATGTGTATTCGAACATAGAGCTATTCGCCCAATCGGAGCGGAACGGCTCACTCTTTTATCACACCCAGTACTTCACCAATGATCCTTCCGTTTGTGACGGTGATCCCGTGGAGGGTGCGTTCACTCACGACACCGACGGAAGTGTCATGCGAGTCGGCCCAACCGACACGCCGGCGCGGCAGGTCGGATGGACCGCTGACGACCAGCGCGAGCCTGGCGTCGATCCTGGCCTGGTCTGCCCCACACCGATAGACCTGGGAGTAGTGGCCGGAAAGGTCTTCGCCTTTGTGAGCGAAGGCTCGGCATCCGGCCACCTGTTCCCGCTGGGCCAGTTGATCGCCGCTGGCCTCACGGCAGGTACCTACCAGCCTATGTTCGGTGGTTCACACACTGGCTCCGTCGTGGCGGTCTACAACGGGGAAGCCGACTTCGGAGCTTCGTTCGACGACGCCCGGACAACTGCTCTGGAGCAGGCTGGCAACGACGTGGGATCGAAGGTGATCGTGTTCAACATCTCCTCACCGATCCCCAACGACGTGATAGCCGTTGATGCCGAGCTCCCCGAGAGCCTCAAGGACGCCATATACGACGCCCTTGCCGCATTCATCGCCACCGACGAGGGTCTCGCACTGATGCGTGAGATCTACGACTGGACCGGACTTGTTCGCGCAGGTGAGACCACGGAACGGGCCATGGACATCATCCGCGACGCTATCGCGGCAATCGAAGGCTGATCGAATCAGCTGGAGTTGGGGAAGGTTGGCAGCACGCTGGCCTTCCCCGAACTCCACGTTCAGACACCTGGAGCCCGGTGATCTCGGGCCCAGGAAAGGCAGGCAGTAGTGATCGAGTTCCGGGACGTTCACGTCACATACCCGAACGGCTTCCATGCGCTCAAGGGCGTCAGCGTGACCATCGGGGATGGAGAACTGGTTGTCATCGTGGGAATGTCGGGAGCTGGCAAGTCGACCTTCCTGCGGGCTATCAACGGATTCGTGCCGATAACCGGGGGACAGGTGATAGTTGATGGCACCGAGGTGCGAGGCGCTTCGACCAGGTCGCTTCGCGATCTGAGATCCAGGGTTGGGATGATCTACCAGACCTTCAACCTGGTCAACCGGACCACCGTGATCAACAACGTTTTGATTGGCCGACTGGCGAAGGTTGGCGCGCCACGGGCCATGCTCGGCATGTGGCCGGGCGCAGACAGGGAGGTTGCTCTGCAAGCCCTGGAGCGCGTCGAAATCGTTGACAAGGCCTACACGCGGGCCAGCAATCTCTCCGGGGGCCAACAGCAAAGGGTTGGCATCGCCAGGGCACTAGCTCAGGAACCGAAAGTACTTCTCGCCGACGAGCCGGTGGCTTCCCTCGATCCGGTTACTTCACACACCGTGATGCGGGACCTCCGACGAATCAACCGGGATCTCGGGATCACGACCATCATCAACCTCCACTTCCTCGATCTGGCGCGGGCATATGGGAAGCGACTGGTGGGACTGAGTGACGGCCAACTCGTCTACGACGGAGACATTTCCGATGTCGACGAGGCCACCTTCCGTGAGATCTACGGTCGATCGGTGACCCCGGACGACCTGCTTGAAGGTGCCGATCTGTGACCGCGACCGCGGTCCACACCCAAATCCGCCCGACTCCCCCACGACGGGCCATCACGATGGTGGTACCCCTCGCGGTGGCGATGACAGCAGGGGTCGTGGGTGCCCGGTTTGGTCACCTCCTATACGGGGTCTTGTGGGGGCTGCTCCTGGCGGCGGGAATCGCTTTGGCCCTCCGAGTCGGGCGCATCCGGGTCACCGCGTTGGATGTCGCTCTCCTCGTCGCTGGCGCGGTGGCATCGACCGCTTTGGCCACCAGGATTCTCCCGTTCGCACCCCCCACACTGGATGTGGTCCTCTGCGTCCTCTTCGCAGCCGCGTTCCTTCCAATGGGCGTAGCTTGTGGCATCGTCGTCCGGCGCGGCGGCGCCGGCCCCACGGCGGCGTTTAATGCCGCCCTCATGTGGCTCGTTTCAGGTGCCTTCGCCTTACCGATGGCGGAGGTGGTCGGCATCTTGAGGCCAATCGACACGCTCCGGAGGAACCAGGAACCTTCTTTTGGCCATGGCGAGTACATGGTGGTGGCACTGGTCCTAGGAGCGGTCGCTGTTGGAGTCTTTCTCGCCGTCATGGCACGCGTACCCGGTCTCGGCGTGGCCTCGGCTGTTGTTGCGTTCACCGTCTTCGCCGGTTCTATCGTCAACTTCAGCCTGGGCGGCCTGATCGAGAACATAGGCAACATCGTCAACATACCGAACCTCTGGCCCCCCGATTTCGGGTGGGCCATCGGCGGTGGGACCTGGTGGTGGTTGCCTTCCTGGGAGTTCGGAAACCCGTTCCTTCCCAATCCCCTCATCGAGACCATCCGGATTGCCATCACCGCGACCGTGATCGGTTGCCTCACAGCACTCCCGGTCGCGTTCATGGCTTCCAAGCTGACCGCCCCCAACCGGCTTGTCTACATTCTGGACAAGGCCTTCCTAAACGTCTTCCGTACCATCCCTGACCTGTTCTGGGCGATGCTGTTGGTGGCAGCAATCGGGTTTGGCCCTATGGCCGGGGCCATCGCCCTAACCTTCTTCTCCCTCGCCATCATGGCCAAGCTGCTCTCCGAGACTGTGGACGCCGCCGACCCCGGGCCCCTCGAGGCCGCCAAGGCGACAGGCGGTCGACATTTCCCGGCGGTGAGGGTCTCCGTGTTGCCCCAGGTGATGCCCAACTACGCGGCCCTCAGCATGTACATCTTCGAACTGAACCTGCGGTCCTCTGCCGTCCTCGGCATAGTTGGGGCCGGTGGAATCGGACGCGTTATCGAAGCCCAACGGATCACGGCCCATTTCGACAGGGTGGTGGCGGTGCTCATCCCGATCCTGGTCCTGGTCATCGTCGTCGAGCAGGTCAGTGTTGTAGTGCGAAGGCGCTTGATATGACAGCTCCATCCGCGTTAACCAAGGATGGAGCCGACTCGATCCCCAGAGAGCCTATAGGGCCGAAGCTCTTCCGGTGGGCAGTCATCCTCGGCATCGTGATTCCCCTGATTTGGTCAGCCGCCGGCCTCGAATTGTCCCTGGCTCGAGTCACCGCAGCCCCCGGGAGGATCTGGAACATAGTCAGCGCAATGTTCCCTCCAGACCTGAGGCCGGAGACGATCCAGCGAGCGATGCCCAAGGTGATGGAGTCGCTATTCATCGCCTGGGTGGGAACCATGATCGCAGCTGTCATTTCCCTTCCGTTGGCCCTCCTGGCGGCTCGGAACGTCGCCAACCGAGTGTTGAGTCCCGTGGTTCGGATGCTATTCATCGTGATCCGAACCATCCCCGAGATCGTTCTCGCCATGTTCCTGATACCAGTAGCGGGAATAGGGCCCTGGGTTGGCACCCTCGCCATCGGCCTACATTCTGTTGGAACATTGGGCAAGCTCTCGACGGAGATGATCGAGGGAATCGACCCCGGTCCAGTGGAGGCCGTGGCCAGCGTCGGAGGCGGGAGATTCTCCCGCATCCGGTTCGGTGTGCTACCTCAGGTGATGCCGACAATTCTGGCCTATTGGCTTTACCGATTCGAAATCAACGTGAGGGCGTCGGCGGTCATCGGACTTGTCGGAGCAGGGGGAATCGGCCTCGAACTTCAGCAGCAACTGGTGTTCGGGGACTTCCCCCGTGTCGGGACCGTCCTCCTTTTGACGATCGGCGTGGTCCTCGCCATCGACACCGTGTCTTCGCGGCTCAGACGACGGATCATTACTGGTAACCGTGAACCAGGCCTGGTGGCGTCGTTCATCGCCGGGGGCCCCGTGCACCGCGTGGTTATGGTCACCGCCTCTCTCTTGATCTCAACTGCCGTGATCTTCGTCCTGGTCCAGCTGCAAGCGCCTGTGGCATGACCTTCCCCTACCCTCCGGGTCGATGGAAGGAATGCTGAGGCGGGCCCAGGAAGAGCGAGAGCTCTTCGCCGTGGCCATGGTCAACCTGGCGGTGTTCATCCTGGCCCAGCTCCAGGCAGCCGCCTAGACCGATGGGCTAACGCCTCAACCCAGGGTTCCAGACCAGCACTATGACGGTCAGCAACCCAGGGTTCGCCGGAGCCCGTCTAACTCACTCAACCCAGGGTTCCTGACCAGCACTATGACGGTCAGCAACCCAGGGTTCGCCGGAGCCCGTCTCTAGGCGTCCGGCCTGAACCCACCCGGCGCCTACTCTTCGCCCATGGAAGGAGCCATGCGGAGACGAGCCCGTGAGGAGCGGGAGAGACTCGAGCACGAGCTCCTCGCCCCGTCGGCGGCCAAGGCCGACCGGTCCCGAGGACGGGCCGAAGACGAGGACCCGGACGAGTTCCGGACCGCCTTCGAGCGCGACCGCGACCGGATCATCCACTCCAAGGCATTCCGGCGCCTCAAGCACAAGACCCAGGTCTTCCTCAACCCCGACGGCGACCACTACGTGACCAGGATGACCCACACCATCCACGTCACCCAGGTTGGAAGGGCAATAGCCCGGGCCCTCGGGCTCAACGAGGACCTCACCGAGGCTATCTGCCTGGCCCACGACGTGGGCCACTCCCCGTTCGGCCACACCGGCGAAGACGCCTTAACCCCCCTTGTCGAAGGTGAATGGCTGCACTCGGCCCACGGCGTCAGGACCCTCTCATTGCTCGAGCCGCTCAACCTGAGCTTCGAGGTCCTCGACGGGATCAGGGCCCACTCGTGGAAGATCGACCCACCTCCGACCACCGAGGAGGGGATGGTGTGCCGGTTCGCAGACCGCATCGCATACCTCGCCCACGACGTCGCCGACGCCCTCCGGGCGGGGGTGATCGAGTATCACGACCTGCCCCAGTCGGCGGTCCTCGCCTTCGGCTCGACAGCCCGGGAGTGGATCGGTTCGATGGTCGAAGCTGTCATCGAGAGCTCGTACCAGGAGGGGACCGTGTCGATGCGCTCCGACCAGCTGGAGGTGATGGGGGAGCTACGGGACTTCATGTTCGAGAACGTGTACCT
>CAYVTP010000090.1:0-7547 GCA_964454615.1 uncultured Acidimicrobiaceae bacterium
CCTCCTTGTCGATGGCGTCGACCTGTTCCCGGGCGGTGAGCCGGCCGGTGGCCTGGCTTGCCGGATCTACCGATCCGAGTTCGGACTCTCCGGGTCGCTCACCGGTGACGAGATCAGGAAGGCGCTGGCCGCCCTCGGCAACCAAGGGGCTGTGTGATCGAGAGTGACCTTCGAGGCAACCCACGGAATCTCGGTGACAGCGGCAGGGTTCAACTGATCACAGGAGGTCCGAGACCTTGACCGCATCAATGAGACAGTTGGATGACCCAGTAGCGCCCAACCGCGGCGGGAAGGCCGACTGGGGCGTGTCAGTCGCTGAGGCGGTGTTCGCCGAGGCCGTCGCCCGGGCGGTCCACAAACCGGTGAGGGCTGCCGACTGCATCGGTCTGGAAGTCGAGGCTTTCGTAGTCGACGACACCGGGCGTCGCTTGTCGTTGGAACAGATAGCTGACGGCCTGGTCGCGGGCGGGCTCCTCGCCCAGCGTGACCCGGACCCGCGTTTCTACCTCGATGGGACTCTCCTTTCTTTCGAGCCTGGAGGACAGCTCGAAGCTTCCACTCCTCCAAGGCCGGGAGTGTCGGAGGCGCTGGACCTGCAGCGCAGGATCTGGACGACGCTCGCCGATGCCGTGCCCGGCCGGTTCGCCTGGTGTGGTGTGGATCCCTGGAACGAGGTCGGGGAGGTGTCCCTCCAGTTGACCGCCCCCCGCTACCGGCTCATGGACAGATATCTGGCAGAGATATCTCCCTACGGTCGGATGATGATGAGGTCTACGGCCAGCTGCCAGGTCAGCCTCGATGGAGGAGGGCCGCTGTTTGGGCGGAGACTCGCCACGGCGCAGGCCCTCGTCCCCATGCTCGCTGCCACATTCTCCACCAGCCCCGGCCGTGCTCACCATTCCGCCCGTGCCAGCATCTGGCGGAAGCTGGACCCAACCCGAACCGGCCTCCTCGAGCAGGTGAGAGACCCGGCGGAGGCCGTCTGGAGGCAGGCTCTGGATGCCGACATCATGATGGTCAGCAGGCCTTCTCGCTGGCACCCGGGCACCCCGGGATTCAATCTGCGAGCCTGGATCTCGGACGGATCGCCTGACTGGGGCCCGCCAACCGAGGCCGATGTCGAGTACCACCTCACCACTCTGTTCCCAGAGGTGCGCCCGCGGTACGGGACGATCGAGATCCGGTCCGCCGACTCCGTACCCCTGCGGTACCTCCCCCCGCTGGTCGTCCTGATCGCCGGAGCGATCTACGACCAGGCTGCCTCGGACCGGATCCTCGAGATCATGCTCCCCTTCGAGCCGACCCACCTCTTGGAGCGGGCTGCATGCTTGGGCTTGGGTGACCCCACGGTCGCCGATCTCGTCGGGCAGGTGTGGCCGGTCGCATTGGAAGGCGCCGCACGTCTGGCCGGGGTGCGGCCGGAAGACATGGAGGCAACCGACAAGTTCGTCGGGCGACACTTGCGAAAGGGTCGAACTCTTTCAGACGAGTTCCGGGCGTCTCTGGAGTCCGGGAGACGCCAGTCCCTGGGCTGGGCAGGCGACGCCGGATGAGCCGTCCCAGCCTTGTAGGGAAAGAGCGGTGGCCCACCCTCCTTCGGCAACTCCAAGTTCTGCGGGATCGCACCCTCAGGCTGATCGACCCCCTCGACGAGGACGCTCTCGAACGTCAGCACAACGAGATCATGAGCCCACTGGTCTGGGACGTCGGGCATATCGGCAACTTCGAGGAGCTCTGGCTTCTCAGGGTGGTTGGTGGACACGCGCCCCATGACGAACACCTCGACCGGGTGTACAACCCGTTCGAAAATCCCCGTTGGTGCCGGGGTGATCTCGACTTCCTGCGTCGGGAGCAAGCTCTCGCCTACCTTTCTGAGGTGAGGCAGGAGGCAGTCGCCCTGGCCGGCAAGGCGGCCTGGGACGACGCTCTGGTGCGGGATGGGTATGTCCTCAGCATGGTGGCTCAGCACGAGGCCCAGCATCAGGAGACCATGCTCCAGGCCCTCGACCTTCGGGACGACCTCGAGCCATACCCGGCCCGTTTCCGGCGATTCCGCCCGACCCGGGGGGATGACACAGACGCCGTCTTCATCCCGGGAGGCGAGTTTCAGATGGGCACGGATGACCGGGCAGACGCCTACGACAACGAAAGGCCCCGCCATCAGGTGATGGTCGAGCCGTTCGCCATCGACCGATACCCGGTCACCGTCCGACGCTACGCCCGGTTTGTCGACTCGGGCGGGTACCAGGATCCGGAGCTCTGGACCGCCGACGGTTGGTCCTGGCTGTCGGAGACCGGCCACTCTGCGCCGCAAGGCTGGGTGTGGGACATGGGAGGCGGCTGGCTGGTGCGGCGGTTCGGGACCATGCGTCCCCTCGACCCCACCGAGCCGGTGCAGCATGTCTCCTTCCACGAGGCCGAGGCTTTCGCCCGGTGGGCCGGTGGCCGTCTGCCAACGGAGGCGGAGTGGGAGAAGGCAGCCTCTTGGGACCCGGCCACGGGGGAGTCGCGCCGATATCCCTGGGGTCACCAGCCTCCAACCCCGGAACGGGCAAATCTGGGACAGCGACACTGGGGACCGGCCCCCATCGGGAGTTTTCCCGCCGGGGCCTCGGCGCTGGGCGTCGAGCAGATGCTCGGCGATGTCTACGAGTGGACCGCCTCGGCTTTCAGGCCCTACCCGGGATATGAGACGTTCCCCTACCCCGAGTATTCGGAAGTCTTCTTCGAGGAGGACTACCCGGTGCTGAGAGGAGCTTCATGGGCCACCTCGCCCATGGTCGCCCGCAACACCTTCCGCAACTGGGACCTGCCGATCCGCCGTCAGATCTTCGCCGGTTTCCGGCTCGCCTGGCAGGTGACCGTGAGATGAGGACCAGCGCCGCCCGGGCACCCGTCAGAGTCCGTCGTCTTTCCCCGCCTCATGATCTGCGGGCCGAGTTGGCCGCCGACATCGGCGAGGGCATGCTCTCGGTCCCCAAGCGGATTCCGTCCAAGTACTTCTATGACGAGGTCGGTTCCCGCCTCTTCGAGGAGATCACAAAGCTTCCCGAGTACTACCTGACCAGGGTAGAGACCGAGATCCTGACCAGATACGCCGGCGAAATCATGGAGGCCTCCAGGCCGGTGGAACTGGTCGAGCTCGGATCGGGCTCCTCGGTCAAGACCCGACTCTTGCTGGACGCCATGCTGGCACTGGGGGAGGAAGCCCGGTACCTGCCCCTCGACGTGAGCGGGGAGGCATTGCGTGCGGCCGTCCAGGCACTTTGCGACGACTACCCGAACTTGGCCATCGAAGGGCTGATCGGAGACTACGAGGCAGACCTGGCCCTGGTGCCCCGGTGCGGTCCCAGCCTGGTGTCCTTTCTGGGATCCACGATCGGGAACTTCGACCGGGCGGGCCGTGTCGGGTTTCTCCGAAAGCTCGCCGGAATCCTCGAGCCTTCGGATTCGCTGCTCGTTGGCTTCGACATGGTCAAGGACGTGTCCACCATGGTCCGGGCCTACGACGACTCTCAGCGGCTCACCGGCTCGTTCACCCTCAACATCCTCGAGGTCGTCAACCGCGAGCTGGGGGCCGACTTTCCCCTCGATGCCTTCGTCCACCGTCCGGTGTGGAACGCCGAGGAGTCCCGGATGGAAGCCTGGCTGGAGACGACGCGTGCGTTGGAGGTACGCATCGGCCACATCGACCTGGTGGCCTCGTTCGAAGCCGGTGAGGGCATACACGTCGAGGTCTCCACCAAGTTCACCCGGGACATGGTTGTCTCCGAGCTGGACGAGGCGGGTCTGGCCCTCCGCGCCTGGTACACCGACTCGCAAGGCTGGTTTGCACTGGCTCTGGCCTCACCGAAGCGGTGATAGGCGAGATGCTTCTTCGTTCTGTGAAGATCTCTGTCGACCCCTCCGCCACAAATCTTCACAGAAGCGAAAAATAGGGCTCAGCCGAGCTGTGCCATCCAGTCTTCGACGGCGTCTGAGAGCAGGGGCAGGGGCATCGCTCCGTGGGTGATCATGGTGTCGTGGAAGCCTTTGATGTCGAAGGCGGCCCCCAGTCGCTCCTCGGCCATCTTCCGTAGGCGCATGATCTCCAACTGACCCATCTTGTAGGCGAGGGCCTGGCCCGGCATCCCGATATAGCGATCGACCTCCTGCTCGGTGGTAAGCATCCCGATCGGAGTCCACTTCTGGATGAAGTCGATGGCCTGCTGCCGGCTCCAGCCGAGGGCGTGGATCCCGGTGTCGGTGACCAGCCTCGCCGCCCGCCAGGCGTCGGCCGACACCATGCCCAGCCGGTCGATGTCGCTGCTGTAGAGGCCCATCTCGTCGGCCAGCCTCTCCGAGTAGAGACCCCAGCCTTCGGTGTGGGCGAACACCTGGGAGTAACGCCGGAAGTCGGGGATGCCTTCGAGCTCGGCCGCCAGGGACCTGTCGAAGTGGTGGCCGGGCACCGCCTCGTGGAAGTGGATCGACTCGTACTCGAAACGGTCCCGCTCCTCCGGCTTGAAGGTGTTGAGGAAGTACATGCCCGGTCGGGAACGGTCGATCGGCGGTTGCATGTAGTAGGCGGGAGGCATCGCCGGGGCCACGGCCTCCGGCACGGGGACCACGTCACAGGGGGCTTCCGGCCGGGCACCGAACCACTCGTCGACGACCCCCCACGCCCTCTCGATGGCTGCCCGAGCATGGTCGAGCATCTCATCCTCGGAGTGGAACTTGCCTTCGGGGTCGGAGTGGAGCCTCTCGAACACTTCCTCCATGGAGGCCGCTCCGAGAGCCTTCCCGCCGATCTCGATCCACTCCCCGGCATTGATCCCGGTCGCCCACTCCAACCCGATGTCGTGGATCTCCTGAGGCTGCAGGTCTAGCTGGGTGTATTTGTAGATCAGCGATCGGTAGATCTCCTCGCCGTTGGCCATCCACACCAGCCCGCACTTCTCGTCGGGTCGGGCCACCGGGGCGATGTGCTCGATCAGACCCGCCCGGTAGGCCCCGATCGCAGGGCGGATCGTGTCCTTGACCAGTTCGGTCGCTCTCTCCAGCCAATCGCCGCCGTCTCCGGGAACTTTCAACTGGAGGAACGGGTCGCTGTCCAGGCCTGATGCCAGATAGCCGTCGAGCTGTCCGATCACCCTGTCGAGCACCGCAGCCGCCGGGGCCATCCCCCTGTCCGAGTCCTCGCGTTGGCGGCGTAGGGCGCCGTCCAGGTAACCCGGGATGCCCTCGTAACGGCGGAGCAGGGCGTCGGCCTGGTCGGGGCTGGACACCGTGTTCTGTCGGCTGTCGTTGAGGATTCGGATGTGCGGCCCGACGAACGGGTCGACCGAGGCGATCGACACCCTGTGCTCGATGTCACTCGTCCAGACCCGGCACTCGTGGGCCAGGAGCTTGGCGCTGATCCTCTCCTGGGGGCTCAGGGTCTCCGGGTCGAGCCCGTCGGCCTCGGTGCCAAGAGCGGTGAACCGGCCCGCCATCTCGTCGAGCCAGGCGTCGTCGAACCTGCGGAGTCTGTCGTCGAAGTCGTGGACGCCTCGCACCGTGGCGACAGTCGGGGCGAACTCCGCGTAGGTGATCCAGTATCGGTCGGCCAGGGATTGGAGAGTCATATGCCTGACGCTAGCCAACCCGGTCCCAGGATCATCGAGACCAGGTCCTCGATCCGGTCGGCGACCCGCCGCTCGCTCACCAGATAGTGCAGGTGTCCGCCTTCGATCATCTCGTTCGGCCAACCGTAAGCCTGGGCCCGCACCAGCTCGTCCTGGTACCTGTCCCCGAAGGCGAGGTAGGCGCAGGGCGAGCTGGTCCAGTCCTGGGGGGCTTCGAGTTCCGATCGGAAGTACTCGAGGGCGACTCTCGGTTGACCGGCCTCGATGAGGTCCAGCCATGTCGGGTCGGGGAGCAGGTCGAGCACGACTTCCCGCTCCCACCAGTCGGTCCATCCGGGCAGCCATCCATCGTCGTCGGCGAGGCCGCCCACATGTCGGAGAAGTCCGGGAGGCGCCAGTGGCCCGGGGCCCTTTTCTGCTGGTAGGGCGGCGTCCATGAACACCACGCCGTCCGCACCCGAGTCCCTGGCCACGGTCGGTGCGTAGTGGCCGGCGTTGCTGTGGGCCACCACCACCCGGGGCAGGGCCCTGAAGGCCTGTTCGTTGAACACCGTCATGACATCGTTCGCCGAAGTGACCACCGCGGGCACCCTGGCGACGTGGCACTCGTGTCCCCGGCGTCCCAGCTCGGCGGCCAACGGCCGGTAGCTGGAGGCGCCCAGGAGCGGGCTGGGGAGGATCAGTATCGGGCCTGCGATTCGCCGACACTAGACGTCCCCCGCTCCCCCCAACAGGGGATGGCACCCGTGTACCGTGCCCTGAGGAGGAGTCGACCATGTATCGCCGCGATCTCGAGTGCATGGACCCAGTGGAGAGGAGGCATCTCCAGGAGACCCGCCTCGCCAGAGTCGTGGAGAGGCTGGTCGGTGTGGAAAACCCATACTGGCGTCGGAAGCTCCAGGATGTTCCTGCGATCACCTCCCTCGACCAGCTGAGCGATCTTCCCTTCACCGAGAAGAGCGAGTTCCGCGACCACTACCCCTACGGCATGCTGGCGGTCCCCATGCGGGAGGTGGTGAGGATCCACGCCTCGTCGGGAACCTCCGGCAAGCCGACCATCGTCGCCTACTCGGCGGCCGATGTGCGGGTGTTCGGCGAGGTCGTGGCCAGGTCACTCTCGGCGGTGGGAGGCACGGCTGACGACACCGTCCAGAACGCCTACGGCTACGGGCTGTTCACAGGCGGGGTCGGCTTCCACTACGGAGTCGAAGAGCTCGGGGCCACGGCAGTGCCTGCATCCGGCGGCAACCCCGGGTTCCAGGTCGGGCTCATGGCCGACGCCGGTGCCACCGGACTCTCTTGCACGCCCTCTTTTGCGCTCGTTCTCGCAGAGAGGGCCGAGGCTGACGGGCTGAAGGATCGGATCAGGCTCCGTTGGGGGATCCACGGAGCCGAGCCCTGGTCGGAGAGCCTCAGGGACAAGATCGAGGAGGCCTGGGGCCCCGGATACGACGCATGCGACGTCTACGGGCTGTCCGAGGTGATCGGTCCGGGGGTTGCCGTGGAGTGTCGCGAGAACAAGGGCGCCCTCCACATCATGGAGGACCACTTCCTCCCGGAGGTGGTCGATCCGGAGACCGGAGACACGGTGGAGGACGGCCAGCAGGGTGAGTTGGTGCTCACCACCCTGACCCGAGATGCCCAGCCGGTGATCCGCTACCGCACCCGTGACATCACCCACATCGTTCCCGGACCTTGCACCTGCGGGCGTACCACCAGGCGGATGGCCCGTATCGAGGGCCGCACCGACGACATGCTCATCGTCAGAGGCGTCAACGTCTACCCGAGGACCATCGAGGAGGTGCTCATGGCCGATCCCGATGTCGGCCCCAACTACGCCATCATCGTCGACCGTCGCACTCCCTTAGCCAAGCTCGAAGCCAGGGTCGAGCTTGTCGAGGGTGTCCTCGCCGACCGGCGGGAGCTCATCGCCAAAAGGCT
>CAYVTP010000091.1:0-7486 GCA_964454615.1 uncultured Acidimicrobiaceae bacterium
CGCTTAACCTGCCTGTTGTGAGGCCGGTACTGACAGCAGCCGAATACAGGCGCGTCGACGAAGCCCACACAGGCGACATGGCAGAGGCCATGGAGCGGGCCGGTCACGCGGTGGCCCTTGCTGCATGCCGACACGGCGCCGGCTATGGCAAGAGGGTCGTGGTCCTCGCGGGTCCCGGCAACAACGGCGGCGATGGATATGTGGCTGCCCGGCACCTTGTCGCCAGGGGTGCTTCGGTGGAGGTGCACCGCCTCGCCGAGCCAACCACAGAGCTAGCCAGGAGGGCGGCTCTCGCTGCCAGGGCCCAGGGAGTGAGGGTGGTTCCGATGGGCGAGCCGGTTCGGTGCGATCTGGTCGTCGATGCGGTGTTCGGCGGCGGGGGCAGGTCGGGGCTCCCCGATGAGGCGGTGGCGTGGATGGGCGCGGCGAACCGGGTGATTGCCGTCGACTTCCCCACCGGTCTCGATCCCGACACCGGCAGGGTCGACTCCGCGGCTTTCCGTGCGGTGGAGACGGTCACCTTCGGAGCCCTCAAGACCGGCCATGTGATCGGTGTCGGGCCCGAGCACTGCGGCCAGGTGACAGTCGCCGACATCGGCATTCGTGGTGGCAGCCCGGCCATGTTCATAGCCGAGGAGTCCGATACCACCCGACCGAAACGGCACCGCAAGGCCCACAAATGGTCGGGTGGGGCCGTGCTCGTGGTCGGCGGCTCCGAGGGATTGGTCGGGGCGGCGATCCTCGCCGCACGGGCTGCACTCAACTTCGGAGCAGGAGCGGTATACCTCTGGTCTCCCGGCGGGCCCGAGGCGAATCTCATCGCCCCGGAGATCCCCTTCCTCCGGTACGAGGAAGACAGGGAACGTTTGAGCCGGTTCGACACTCTGATCGTCGGCCCGGGCCTTTCGGCGAGGGATGCCGATGGGGTGATCCCGCTCGTCGAGGGTGCCAGATCGGTGGTCCTGGATGCCGGTGGACTCACCAGCGAGTTGCTCGATGTGGTCACCAGCACATCCCATGAGGTGGTCATCACCCCCCACGGCGGTGAGTTCAAGCGGATCGCCGGGGTCGGCGGCGGCCAATTCGCCGTTCGGGCATTGGCCAGGTCCAGGGGCGTGACCGTCCTGCTCAAAGGAAACCCGACCCTCGTCTCGGATGGAGGGCCGCCGATCCTGGTCACATCCGGGGGCCCCGAGCTGGCCACCATAGGCACCGGCGATGTGCTTGCCGGCATGATCGGTGCCTTGATGGCCCGCGGCCTGGATGCCACGGCGGCGGCCGTGTCCGGCGCCTACTGGCACGGAAAGGCGGCCTCCAGTCTGGCGGCGACCGGGACAGTCACAGCCAGTCGACTGGTGGATTCGGTAGGACGTCACGCCTGGTGAGACCCACCTACGTCGACATCGATCTGGGCGCCGTGGCCCACAATGTCGCAGAGTTCGCTCGCATGGTTGCTCCGTCGGAGGTCTGCGTCGTGGTCAAGGCGGACGGGTATGGCCATGGCGACGTCCCGGTGGCGGAGACGGCCTTGGACCATGGGGCATCTTGCGTTGCGGTGGCCCTGGTCGAAGAAGGGGTGCGTCTCAGGGAGGCCGGGGTCGAGGCGTCGATCCTGGTTCTCTCCCAGCCGGCCCCCGAGTCGGCGGCCAGCTTCGTCGAGTGGGATCTCACCCCCACCGTCTACACCCACGAGTTCGTCGACGCACTCGAGCGGACCAGGAGCGATGTCGGGCTCCACATCAAAGTGGACACGGGGATGCACCGTGTCGGCGTGGCGCCCCAGGATCTCCACGACCTCCTCGGCCGTATCGATTCGAGCCCCCGTTTGAGCCTGGACGCCTTGTGGACCCACTTTCCGGTCGCCGACACGGATCCGGCGTACACCCGGGCGCAGATCGAGCGGTTCTATGAGCTGGTGGCCGGAGTCGAGGTCCCGCTCCTTCACCTGGCCAACACGGCCGGCGCCGCCCTGTACCCGGAGGCCAGGGCAGGAATGTGCCGTATCGGCCTGGGCGCCTACGGCCTACATCCGTGTGATGAGACCCGGGATCTGGTCGAGCTGAGGCCGGCCATGCGGTTGGCCAGCCAGGTGGCACACGTTCAGAGGCTGCCGGCAGGGGAGAGCCCTTCATATGGCCGGGTTCGTCCGCTTGCTGCCGACTCGACGGTGGTGACCGTGCCTGTCGGGTACGCCGATGGGTACACCTGGCTCAGATCTGGCGATGTCCTCATAGGGGGAGTCCGCCACCCCCTCGCCGGGAGAGTCACCATGGACCAGATAGTCGTGGATGTCGGAGATTCCGATGTCAGTGTTGGTGACGAGGTGGTGCTCCTCGGGCGCCAGGGCGACGAGGAGATCGCCGCCGAGGAGTGGGCCGACGAGATGGGGACCATCACCTGGGAGGTGGTGTGCACCGTGGGCCCCAGAGTTCCGAGGAGGTACACGGGTTGAACCAGACCATCACCGCCGTCCCGGGGATCCGGGTGGGACACTGGGCAGACCGGGAGGCTCTGACAGGGTGCACGGTCGTGGAGCTCCCCGAACCCAATGTTGTGGCCGCGGAGGCTAGGGGGGCGGCTCCCGGAACCAGGGAGTACGCCCTCCTGCAGCCGGGAATGAGAGTAGAACAGGCCCAGGCGATCGTCCTCACCGGAGGCAGCGCATTCGGTTTGGCCGCCGCGGACGGAGTGGTGCGTTGCCTGGAGGCCGACGGGAGAGGGCACGAGACACCGGTTGCCCGTGTCCCCATCGTGCCGGCCGCAGTCCTCTTCGACCTGGGAGTCGGGAACCCTGCAGTCCGCCCGGGACCCGCTCAGGGTGAGGCCGCCTACCGTTCCCTCTCCGATCGGCCCGTCGAGGCCGGCCCGGTCGGGGCAGGGACTGGTGCCACGGTCGCCAAGTGGCGTGGGTTCGAGCACCGGAAGATGGGTGGTCTCGGCTCCGATCTCCGTATGGCCGGCGGAGCCAGGGTCGGTGCGTTGGTGGTGGTCAATGCCCTCGGGGATGTCTTCGCTCTCGATGGAGAACCGCTGACAGGGGGTCGGCACGAACCCGGCCCGCCCCGGTTTCTCGAGCAGGCATCGCCCAACACGACTCTGGTGGTCATCGCCACCGATGCCCGTCTGAGCCGGATCGACCTCGGTCGGTTGGTGGTGCGTGCCCATGATGCCCTCGCAGTGTGTGTGAGGCCGGTCCACACACGCTTCGACGGCGACGTCGTGTTCGCCGTCTCATGCGGCAACGTGGAGGTGGACGTCGAGACCCTCGGAGAAGCCGCTTTTGGTGCTACCGGAGGCGCCATCGAAAGGGCAGTCCGTGCCTCGTCTCGAGCGACTTCGGGGGAAGGCGGGTGAGCGAGGACCGAGGGGGAGACCGTATCCACGCGCCGCGGCACCGGGAGAACCAGCCTCCCGCCCTACTAACTTTCAGTATCGGTGAGTGACGCGACCCTCCAACTCGGCCGGCTCAGAGACCGCGCCCTGGTATGCACCGACTGCCGTCTCTGCGAGACCAGGACCAACGTGGTCTTTGGTGCCGGCGACCTCGAGGCCTCATTGATGTTCGTCGGCGAGGCTCCGGGGAAGAACGAGGACCTGCAGGGGGAGCCTTTCGTGGGCGCCGCCGGCCAGCTTCTGGAGAGGCTCCTGGCCGAGATCGGAATCGCCAGGGCCGAGGTCTACATCGCCAACGTGCTGAAGTGTCGGCCGCCCGGCAATCGTGATCCGCTGCCCGACGAGATCGAGTCGTGCAAGGGATACCTGCGCGAGCAGATTCGCCTGATAGCCCCGTCGGTCGTGGTGACCCTGGGCAACTTCGCCACAAAGCTCCTCCTTCGCACCGACACGGGAATCACCCGGCTCCGGGGAAGGGCCTACCCGTGGTGGCTCGGTGCCACCATCATTCCCACCTTCCATCCGGCGGCAGCCCTACGGGGAGGCCAAAGGGTTGTCGACCAGATGCGGGAGGACTTCGCCCTGGTCCGTGAGGTGCTCGATGGGCCGCCGTCTCAGGTGTCGGTCGCGCCAGGGTCGAGCCCGCCTCCGGTCGCCGCGCCGGAACCGGAACAGCCGGAGCTCTTCGCGTGAAGGAGTTCTTCTGTGCTGCTCCCTCGGAGACCCAGGCCCTGGCTGCCCGACTCGCTCCTCATGTCGGTCGGGGCGACGTGGTCGTGTTGGTGGGTGCTCTGGGGGCTGGCAAGACCCTGTTCGCGGGTGGTCTTGCCGGAGGGCTCGGAGTCGACGAACAGGTCATCTCTCCGTCCTACGTGCTGGTGAGGCAGTATGAGTCAGGACTGCTCCCGGTCTTCCACGTCGATGTCTACCGGCTCTCCTCCTTCAACGAGTTCGACGATCTGGGCGTCTTCGAAATCGCACGTGACGGAGTCCTCATCATCGAGTGGGGCGACGCCATAGAAGGAGCCCTGCCCGACGACCATCTCCGCATCGAGCTCCAGGTCGAGGACGATGGCGCCAGGCGGATCCGACTGATCCCTATGGGCGATTGGCAGTCCCGTAGTCTGGACGTCCTCCCATGAAAGTCCTCGCCATCGAGACAGCCACTCCCGGGGCATCCGTGGCGTTGGTGGAGCAGAGGGCCACTCTCGCCGCCGCGTCGCGGATAGATCCGTTCGGTCATGGAAGCTTCCTGGTGCCGGCGATCGACTTCTGCTTTCACCAGGTCGGGTGGTCTCCGGGCGAGCTCGACGCGGTGGTGGTCGACATCGGCCCCGGCCTCTACACCGGCATCAGGATCGGGTTGGCTACGGCTCAGGGTCTAGGAGCCGCCTTCGGCATCCCGATCGTCCCGGTCTCCTCCGTGGACGCCATCGCCCTGGAGGCCAAGACCGGGCACCGCCTCATATGGGCGGTTGTCGACGTGAGGCGGAAGGAGTATGCGGTCGCTCGATATCGGCCAGTCCCCGGTGGCATAGTGAAGGAGGGAGTCACCGAGATCGTCTCCCCCGAGGAGCTGGAGGCCATGCTCGTCTCCACCGCCGAGGAGAGTCTCGTGGTGGGCGACATCGCCAGCCTGCCGGAGCGGGTCCTGAAGAGAGCACGTCGGGTCAAGACCGGCAAGCCCCGATACCCGTATGCGGTTGCATTGGCTGAGATCGGCCTGGCGAGGTTGGAGAAGGACGACTATCCGGACCCTGACGACATCCAGCCGCTGTACATGCGCGAGCCGGACGTCACCATCAACTGGGCCAAGCTACGACAGGATGGTCCATGGGCAACGGGGTGATCGTTTTGCGGCCGATGAAAGCTGAGGATGTCCCCGCAGTGGCTTCGCTGGAGGCAGAGCATCGACCTCGTCGGCCGTGGACGGAGGGCGTCTTCCTAGACGAGATCGGTACGTCGGGACGGATGTATCTGGTGGCCGAGGACGCCTGCGTGATCGGATTCGGGGGGGTGGTGGTGGCCGGGGAGCATGGGCATGTGACCAACCTGCTGGTCTCCTCGGAGCGCCGGGGAGAAGGAATAGGAAGGCGCCTGCTGGTCTCATTGATCCGGGTCGCCATCGACGCCGGAGCGAGACACCTCACCCTCGAGGTGCGCGTAGGGAACCAATCGGCCCGTTCCCTCTATTCCTCGCTCGGGCTTGCCCCCGTAGGCGTTCGCCCGGGCTACTACGGAGACGAGGACGCACTGGTTCTTTGGGCCCATGACATCGACGATCCTCAGTACCAAGACGGTCTCCGTCGCATCGTCGCTGGTCGGGGTACGGGGTACGGGGTACGGGGTACGAGTTCACGGACCCTCCGCCCATGAAGCCCACAACCCTCGCCTTCGAGACATCATGCGATGAGAGTGCGGTCGCCGTCGTTCGGGGCACAGAAGTCCTGTCCAACATCATCTCCTCACAAGTGGAGATCCACGCCAGGTTCGGGGGGGTGGTCCCCGAGGTGGCCGCCCGTGCCCACGTCGAGGCGATCAGGACCCTCACCCACCGGGCGCTTTCAGAGGCCGGGGTCCACCCGGACGACCTCGATGGAGTGGCCGCCACCGCCGGCCCCGGTCTGGTTGGCGCCCTCCTGGTCGGTCACAGCTTCGCCAAGGCGACCGCCTGGGCGCGTCAGCTCCCGTTCATCGGTGTCGACCACATGGAAGGGCACCTGATGGCGCCCAGAGTCGAGCACGAGTCGTTTGTGCCCCCGGCGGTGGTGCTTCTCGCCTCAGGTGGCCACAGCCAGGTGGTCCACGTGGGCGACTGGGGCCATTACGAGATCCTGGGCGAGACCATCGACGACGCTGCGGGCGAGGCCTTCGACAAGCTGGCACGGGCCATGGGCCTCGGATACCCCGGGGGACCGGCGATAGCCCGGGCCGCCGAAGGCGGAGATCCGAGGGCTGTCAGCTTCCCGAGGGCCCTCCCCGACAGGCCCTACCACTTCTCGTTCTCCGGGCTCAAGACCTCGGTGATCGCCTACCTCGACAAGGCGCAGGCCTCCGGCGATCTCGCCTCCTTGTCGGATGTTGCCTCCTCGGTTCAGGAGGCGATCGTCGACGTCCTGGTCGATAAGACCTTCAACGCGGTCGATGCCACCGGAGTCGAGGTGGTCGGCGGGGGAGGCGGTGTAATGGCCAATCGGAGACTGCGGGAGAGGTTGGTCGAAGAGGCAGAGCGGAGAGGGGTGACCCTCGCCATACCGGCTCCCGTCTACTGCACCGACAACGCCGCCATGATCGGCGTGGCAGGGTCCCACTGGCTGGCCAGAGGGGTCTTCAGCGACTGGGCAGAGACCGTCGACCCGTCCATGGTGCTCGGTCGAACCCCTGGAGGCGGGTGACGACTTGTGCCTTGGGCCTCAGGCCCCCCTCGACGCGCTCCCTTCGGTCGCTTGCGTCGGTCCCCCCGCACAGCGGGGGGACATAGCGACCTGCTTTAGCACTCTCCGCTCTGGAGTGATAACCTTGCGCTAGCACTCGAAATAGGAGAGTGCTAACCAGCGTTTCATCCGCAACCCGGGGCATCAGATCCGATGGAGCGGATGTCCGCGGGAAGCACACCACGTGTAGAACACAAGGAGGAGCTACGAAATGAAGCTTCAGCCGCTCGGCGATCGAGTGGTGGTGGCCCAGACGGACGACGCGGAGTCCCGCACACCGTCAGGTCTGGTCATCCCCGACACCGCCAAGGAGAAGCCGCAGATCGGAGAGGTAGTCGCCGTAGGCCCGGGTGGCCGTGACGAAGACGGCGAGCGCATCCCGATGGAGGTATCGGTCGGCGACCGCGTCCTCTACTCGAAGTTCGCCGGCACCGAGGTGAAGCTCGACGGAGCCGAGTACCTCGTCCTGTCCGAGCGCGACCTGCTAGCGATCGTCAAGTAAGGAGTTGATGGAAGATGGCAGCGAAGGATCTTCGCTTCAATGAGGAAGCCCGCAGGGGCCTCCAGGCGGGTGTCGACAAGCTCGCCGACACGGTAAAGGTCACCCTCGGCCCTAAGGGTCGGAACGTCGTGTTGGAGAAGAAGTGGGGCGCACCCAC
>CAYVTP010000092.1:0-7466 GCA_964454615.1 uncultured Acidimicrobiaceae bacterium
AAAACGAGACAAAGGACCCGAAGCCAAAGCGAGACAGACCTACCGGACTCTCACAGCGCTTACCAGGGAATTTAGTGGAGCTGAGGGGATTTGAACCCCTGACCCCCTCATTGCGAACGAGGTGCTCTGCCAGGCTGAGCTACAGCCCCATACGGGATGCGAATTCTAGACGGGGGACCCGGTGAATCGATCCGGTCGGATCAGCGGGCGATGACCTTGATCTGCGGCTCCTCCCATTCGGAGGGACGCTCGGCCAGGTGGATCACCCGGAGCCTCTCGTCGCGTCGTTGGCGCATCTGAGCGAGCAGCAAGAGGTAGAGCACCGTCAAGGAGACGAAGAGCAGGCCCATCAGGAGCCAGGGCATCGAGCCGAGCCTCAAGGCCAACCCGAAACTGGCCACGGTGAGTAGTCCCAGCGCCATCAGAGTCCGCCGGCGCCGCATTCGGATACGCTCCCGCTGGCTGGAGGCGAGCTCGGCGGTCGAGTGCTTCTGGACGTTCGCCATCGAGTGGGACCAGCGGTCGAATGCTTCGGTGGAGGACAAAGGGGCGTCGCGCTTCTCCCCGAAGACGACAGGCATCAGGTAGACCGCCCACACTCCTGCTATGACCAGCAGTCCTACTACGACAATGGATTCCATGGTCCTGTCAACTCGCTACCGGAGGGTAGGCAGAAACCCTGGCGCATACAACGACCCCCGGCAATCAGAACGCTAGCCGCCATCGGTCAGCCATGCCCAACCGAACGGGGTGCTCTCTAGCCGAAGAGATGGCCGCCCAGGACCGCAGTCGCATCGACCAGTCCGGCAGGGGTGCCGACGTCGAGGAGGTCGAGCTCGGAGACGAATCCTCGAAGTCGCCCCTCGCTGCCCAGCACGTTGATGGCGTCAGTCAACTGGATCTCCCCACCCACCCCGGGGGCCGTTCTGGCAAGGAGGTCGAAGACCTCCGGAGTGAACAGATAGCGCCCGTCGAGGCCCAGGCTGGAGGGGGCTTCCTCCGGGGAGGGCTTTTCGACGGCGCCGCCGATGTCCAGATAGCCGTCGACCTGCTCGGAGGTCGGTATGGCCACCCCGTAGCTCGACACCAGGCTCCTCTCGAGGGCTCGCAGATAGACCACAGAGACCGAGGCGTCCCGGCTCCCCTTCCACAGGTCGAGCAGCACGTCGTGGCCGGGTCGCACGATCCGATCGGACAGGAGACAGAAGAAGGGCCGGCCGGCGACCATGCCGGCTGCTTCGCTGACCGCATGGCCCAACCCGAGGGCCTCCTCTTGGACCACCGGACGGACCCGGATGTCCTCCAGCCCGGGCAGGGGGCCCTCCAGGCTGAAGTGCTGGGCGACGAGGTGGCCGGCATCCAGATCGACCACCACCACCGCCTCCTTGGCGCCGGCACGTGCCGCCTCCTCGACGGCGTACTGGATGGCGGGACGGTCGACCACGGTGAGCAGCGCCTTGGGGATCACCCGGGTGGCGGGCCGCATCCTGGTCCCCTTCCCCGCCGCCGGGATGACCGCAACCTCGATGCTCATGTCGGGACCTTCTCCTCGGTGCCCTTCGCCATCCTCCTGATGTTGGAACGGTGGCGCCACACCACCAGAGCAATGATCAAGGCGAACCACATGAGCGACAGGCCGACGATGGACCGCCACAGGGCCAGCGGTATCGCCACCAAGACCACGGCCAGGGAGGCAAGGGAGGCGGTCCTGGTCAGCTTGGCGAGCACCACCCAGCCTGCCAGGAGGCCCAGACCGAGGGCCGGATCGGCGAACAGCACCACCCCGAAACCGGTGGCCACGCCCTTGCCGCCCTTGAAACGATGGAACACCGGGTAGCAGTGGCCCACCACCGCGGCCAGGCCGGCAGCCCACATCCAGTGCGATGTCGGGCTCCCCGAGGCGAGCATCCCCAGATAGGCGCCGACCACGCCTTTGAGGGCATCCCCGATGAAGACCATGGCGGCGGGGCCCCTCCCCAGCGACCTGAGGACGTTGGAAGTGCCCGGGTTCCCGCTCCCCACCTCCCGGATGTCGACCCCGTGCATCCGGCCCACGAACACCGCGAAGTCGATGCTGCCGATCAGGTAGGCAGCGATCAGCGCTCCGGCGACTTCCATGATCTGATCATAAGTGCCGGGAATGGAACACCCGGCCGTCCGGTTCTAGAATTCCCAGGGTCCACGAAGGTTCGAGGCGGTCCAAACATGCCCACATACGAGTATCGGTGCGCCAAGTGCGCTGAGACTTTCGAGGTCTACCAGTCCTTCACCGACAAGCCCCTGAAACGGCACAAGGGCTGTGGCGGCGACCTCAGAAAGATCTTCCACGCCCGAGGGATCGTGTTCAAGGGATCCGGCTTCTACGCCACCGACATGAGGAGCGCGTCCGCATCGGGCAACGGATCAGGTGACTCCGAGTCGAAGAAGTCGCAGAAGTCGGACAAGCCGGCAGAGAAGTCCTCGAGCTCCAAGCCGGAGAGCACGGACAAGGCCGGAGCGGCGCCGAAGAAACCGGCGGCGGCCACCAAGGACTGACCGACCCCCTTCCCCGGGGCTGCCATCCCCCGTACCTTCGGAGGCATGCTCTGGCTCCAACCCCAGCCGTGGTTGAGATGGGCCCTGGCAGGGGTGGTCGCACTGGTCGTGGTGTACGTCGAGCTCCGACCTGATCCCACCGTCGGGCATCCCTTCGCCGTCCGTCCCATACTGACCGGAGAGACGCTCGACGCGACCAACACCGAGATCCGACGGCTTCCCCGGGGCCTGTTCGACCCCGTCCCCGCCGGCGCCGTGGCCTCACGGGTGATACCACCCGGGGCCCCGGTCCTCCCCCAGGACGTGGGCGCCATTGCCAGCGTGGTACCCGAGGGATGGTGGGTGGTGTCGGTCCCCTTGCCTCCCAGCGCCCGTGCGGGGGGACGGGTCCGCCTGGTGGTGATCGACTCGGGCCAGGTGGTAGACGGTGTCGTGGTGGAGGCCGGCGGGATGGACACCTTCGGGGGAGCGACCGGTGGCGTGGCCATACCCGGCCAGCATGCGGTAGCGGTGGCCCGGGCGGCCATAGACGGCCGGGTGGCGGTGCTCGTGTCGGCGGGCTGAGGCCAGGGTGCCTTGCCCGGGATGAGGGCACAACTACCGTGCCTGCGTGCTCTCCGCAGTCATCTGGGGCCTGGTCCAGGGCCTCACCGAGTTCCTACCGGTGTCCTCGTCGGGGCACCTGGTCATAGTCCCCGAGTACCTCGCCAAGGCAGGGATGCAGGTGGCCGCACCCAGCCTGGCGGTCTCCGCGGTCCTCCACCTGGGGACACTGGTGGCGGTACTGGTCTACTTCCGTGAGGACGTGGCCCGGGTACTGCGGGCGAGGACCGACCCCATGGGTCGGAAGCTGCTTCTACTGGTGGCCATCGGCACCATCCCGGCCCTCATCGGCCTTCCACTGGCCGACACCCTGGACGGGTTCCAGGCCACCGTCTCCAACGTCGGCTGGGCCCTGCTCGGCACCGGAGTGATCCTGGTCATCGGGCAGAGGCTGGCCAGAGGATCCCGGTTACTGGAGTCCGCCCGGATCCCCGACGCGGTGGTCGTAGGTTTGGCCCAGGCCCTGGCCCTCATCCCCGGGATATCCCGGTCGGGCACCACCATCGCCGCCGGCAACGGGAGGGGTTTCGCTCCGACCGAGGCGGCCCGGTTCTCCTTCCTGCTCGGCATACCGGCGATCGCCGGCGGCGGGCTCTCACAAGTTCCGGCACTGGCCGGGGCCGGGGCACTGGGCTGGGAGCTCCTGGTGGGGTTCGTGGTGGCAGCCGTCTCCGGGTACTTCGCGATCAGCCTCCTCCTCACGGTGATCAAGAAGGTCGGCCTGCTCCCCTTCGCGGCCTACTGCTTCCTGGTCGGCACAATCACCATCCTGGTCTTCTGAGATGGAGCAAAGGAACGTGCTCGGAGGTGACCTGGAGCCCTGCGGCGTCGACCCGATGACCGGCTGGTTCCGCGACGGCTCGTGCCTGACCGCGCCCGACGGGACCGGCCTTCACACAATCTGCGCCGTGGTGACAGCCGAATTCCTCCAACACCAGAGGAGCATCGGCAACGACCTGATCACGCCGATGCCCGAGTACCGGTTTCCCGGGCTGTCACCAGGCGACCGCTGGTGTGTCACCGCACACAACTGGTTCCGGGCATACCAGGACGGGGTGGCGGCCCCCGTGGTCCTGGCGGCCACCAACGAGAGGGTGCTCGACATGGTCCCCCTCGAGGCCCTCCAGGCATGCGCTGTCGACGTGCCGGACACACCGGCCGATCTCGAGTAACAGAGCTACAGCACCGCGTCCAGGCCGAAATGGACCCCACCGGGCAGACCGCCGACACGACGCACGGCCAGCAGCGCCCCGACGACGAAGGACTGGTAGCTGGTGGAGAGATGCTCCACGGACAGCACCTCGCCCGGGTTGGACATGACAACCTCCTGCTGGGCGATCAGGCCGGGCAACCGGACCGAGTGCACCCTCACGCCCTGGACCAGGGCGCCGCGCGCTCCGGGCACCTTCTCCCCGTCGACCTCGCTCGACGAGCCACCGGCAGCGGCCACCCCCATGGCAGTCGCCAGCGACGTGCCGGATGGTGCGTCCGGCTTGGTCGAATGGTGGCGCTCGACGATCTCGACCGCTTCGAAGCGGTCGGCCGCCTCCCTGGCAAACCGCATCATCAGCACCGCCCCAATCGAGAAGTTGGGGACCACCAGACACGGCGCACCGGCCCCCCACATGTCATGCAGCATGGCTAGACGCTCGGGGGTGAACCCGGATGTCCCCACCACCGCCGCCATCCCCCGATCACGCCAGGCGGCCAGGTTGTCGAACACCACGTCCGGATGGGCGGTCTCCACCACCACGTCGCCGGCAACCCTGTCGAATTCGCCGACCACCGTCACATCCTCGATCAGGGCTCCCGCCCGATTCGGGTTGTACAAGGAGGCCAGGTCCAGGTCGTCGGCGCCGGCCACCGCTTCGATGATGGGGCCGGCGAGCTTCCCCCCGGCACCCGACACCGCCACCCGGATCATCCGCGGCCGGCCATCGCCTCGGTGAGCGACTCCTCGAACACCTGGAGGGTGGTGGCCACGTCCTCGTCGGAGTGGGCCGCGCAGATGAACCATGGCTCCAAGGCGTCGGGGCAGGGCATCACGCCCTTGGCGATCATCTTGAAACAGGTGTCGTCGTAGAGCTGGCTGTCATGACGCCCGGTGTCCCGGAAATCACGGGGCTCCCCCTTCCCGATGAACACCGAGAACATCGCCGGATGGCCGGTGACACTCCCCTCGACACCCTTGTCGTCGAGAATGCCCCCGAGGCCCTCCATCAACGAGGTGCCCACCTTCTCCACCCTGGCAAGGGGCTCGCCGGTCTTCAACTCCTCGACGGTGGCCTTGGCGGCCGCGGCGGCAATGCTGTTGCCCGAGTAGGTGCCGGCCTGGGCTATGCCGCCCTTGCCCCATCCCTCAACGATCTCCCCCCTGGTGGCCACCGCCGCCACCGGGAAGCCGTTGCCCAGGGCCTTGGCGTAGGTGCCGATGTCGGGGACCACCCCGAACACCTCGTGGGCTCCTCCCAGGGCGATCCGGAAACCGGTCTTGACTTCGTCGAAGATCAGCACCGCCCCGTATTCGTCGCACAGGCTTCGCAGGCCCTCGAGGAACCCGGGGACCGGCATCAGACCGAAGGCGTTGCCCAGGGTCGGCTCGACGATCACCGCCGCCACCCGTCGGCCTTCGCTCTCGAAGAGTCGCTGGGCCCGCTCGATGTCGTTGAAGGGGAGGGTCCGGACGTGGGAACGGATGCTCTCCGGGATGCCGGAGCTGGACTGGACCGGGATCGGGTGGTACCGCGACCCGAGAGCTTCGGTGGAGACCCCGGCGGTCGAGAACAGGACGTAGTCGTGCATCCCGTGGTACTGGCCCTCGAACTTGACCACGACGTCCCGGCCGGTCATCCCCCGGGCCAACCGGACCGAGTGCATGGTCGCCTCGGTCCCGGTGTTGGTGAACCTCATCCCGTCCGCCCAGGGAAGGACCGAGCGGATCAATTCGGCCGCTTCCACCTCGCGCCGTTGGGTCATGGCGAAGCTGACACCGTCACCTGCCGCCTCCCTGGCCGCAGCCACCACCGACTCGTGCCCGTGGCCGAGGATCACCGGGCCGAAACCGAGTTGGTAGTCGATGTACCTCTTGCCGTCCATGTCATAGAGATGGCCGCCCTCGCCGCGGTCGATGACGATGGTGTCATCGGGGCCCCAGTACCTGAACTGGCTGGAGACGCCGTTGATCAGCGCGCCCGATGCGCGCTTGTACCACTCGGCGGTCTTCGGACCCTGCAAACCCATGCCTTCGCTCCTGTCCGGTGGCGGTTGAGCCTACTCTCGCTATGTTTGGCCCGATGCCAACCGATCTGAAGCTCTTCATCGCAGGCGAATGGACCGAAGGCACTGGAGAGGACCACTACGAGGTCCGTTCCCCGGTCACCGGCGAGCACATCTACAACGTCCCCAAGGCGTCACAGGCGGACATCGATCGGGCCGTGACCGCCGCCCGCGAGGCCACCGAGGAGATGCGCCATTGGACCGCCTTCGAACGCGCCGACATGTGCCTCCGCATCTACGACCTGTGGCAGGACAAGGTCGAGGAGGTCGCCCGCATCCTCACCCTGGAGCAGGGCAAGCCCTTCCGGGAAGAGGCCATCGGGGACATCGAAGAGTCGGCCGACTACTTCCAGATCGCCGCGGAGGACGTCAAGCGCCTTTCCGGCGAAGTCATCCCGACCACCGAGCGAAACCGTCGCATGTTCACCGTCAACCGGCCGGTCGGCGTGTGGGCAACCATCACCCCTTGGAACTTCCCGGTGATGATCCCCATGGAGTACGTGGGCCCCGGCCTGGCCACCGGCAACGCCTTCGTGGTCAAGCCGCCCGAGTTCACCTGCTGGGCCCTGCTCGAGATGGCCAAGGTCTTCGAGGAGGCCGGAGTCCCCAAGGGAGCGGTGTCGATCATCCCCGGGGCGGGAGACATCGGCGAGATGATGGTGACCCACCCGGGCGTCGACGCCGTCGGGTTCACCGGGTCGTCGGCGACCGGGGCGAAGATCGTCTCGATGATGGGCCTGAAGCGCTCGATCATGGAGATGTCGGGCAACGGCCCCACCATCGTCACCGCCGACGCCGACATCGACAAGGCTGCCGAAGCCGCTGTCTACGGGGCCTACTACAACGCCGGTCAGGTGTGTGTCGCCACCGAGAGGCTGATCGTCCTCGACGAAGTCCACGACCGGTTCGTCGAGGCGGCTCTGAAAGCGGCCGAGGAGGTCCGCTTGGGCGACCCGTTCGACGACAACACCAACATGGGGCCGCTCAACAACGAGCCGACCGCGGCGAAGATGGACAGGCACATGGCCGACGCCGCCGAACGCGGAGCGGAG
>CAYVTP010000093.1:0-7432 GCA_964454615.1 uncultured Acidimicrobiaceae bacterium
TCCGGGAGGGGCTGCGGAGCAGGCGGTGGACATCGAATGGGTCCGGGCCGCCTTCGATGCCGTTCTGTGAAGATCTCTGTCGACCCCTCCGCCACAGATCTTCACAGAAAGCGATCAGGGGGCCCGGTCCACCCAGATCTGGATCGGACCGCCATACGGGGAGACCCACACCTCTCGGGTGTCGGGGTCGTAGGCGATCCCGATCGGGTGGTGTCCGGTGGGGTGCTCCTCGAGTTCGACCATGTCCTCGGTGCGGACCTTGCTGAAGGTATTGGAGTGGTAATTCACCACGTACAGCACGGTGCCGTCGTCACTCAGGGCCATGCTGCGCGGCCCCGAGCCGGTCGCCACCCGGGCGACCACCTGCCCGGTAGCCAGGTCGAGCTTGGCCAACCGACCCTCGCCATTCAACGACACGAACAGAGTCGTACCGTCCTGGCTCACGAGCACATCACGGGGGCCGCGTCCGACACCCTCGATGTACGAGACCTCGAAGGTGCCCAGGTCGATGGTGGCGATCCGTGTCGAGCCCATCAGCGCGACATAGGCCGTCCCCGAGTCGGGCGAGATGGCTACCCCCCTGGGGAACCGACCCACCGGGATCCGCGCCTCCTCCTCCCTGGTGGTCAGGTCGACGATGGACACGTCGTACCCGCACCAGTTGGACACCACCAGTCTTCTGTCGTCCGGCGCTACGGCCAGGAACTTGGGGACCGGCCCGACCCTGATCAACTGGTCTATCTGGAGGCTGACCGTGTCGATCCTGTAGACGAAGCTGTCGGGCCAGTTGCCGGGAGGGCAGCTGTCGCCGGCGTCGGTGCGTAGCCCCCCTCCGTACATCTTGTAGTTGGACACGTAGGCGTAGGCACCGTCTGAGGTGAAGGCCACCTCGACCGGCGATCCGCGGAGCTCGACGTCGAACTCATGGTGCCCGAAGTCGGAAGGCCGAACGGTGTCGGAGATGGTGGCGACCAATTGGTAGTCGCGGTCGTACACCGTGACCGTGTGCCGATACATCATGTTCTGGGCGAAGACCAGACCGGTTCCGGACACCCCCAACGACTTGGGTGCGATGGCACCAGAGATGCTGGTGACCGGTTGGAGCCTCCGCTCTGAGGAGGCGAGCCCATCGGGTGGGACCAGTGTTGTGGTGGTCGTGGTGGGGACTGTGGTTGTCGTCGTGGTGGTCGTCGTGGTTGTCGTCGTGGTGGAGGTGGTCGTCCGGTCGGGAAGGGTGGACTCAGACGCCGGTGGCCCGACCATGGCCTCTGTCACTTGTGAGTCGGCGCAGGAGGCGATCGCCAGTGCGGCGATGCTGGTGAGGACAAGACGGCCAACCACGCTCATCAAGCTAGTGCCGGGGTGTGCAGTATCGACCGGGAGGTAACCTTCCAACATGAGCAAGGTCACCGCACCGGAGATCCGCTCCCGAAAGGGCGGTCCCAAGATCAGCATGGTCACCGCCTATGACTATCCGGGCGCGGTGATCGCCGACCGTGCCGGAATCGACATCATCCTCGTCGGCGACTCGGTGGCCAATGTCGTCCACGGGATGGGCACTACCCTCGAGATAGGGCTCGACGAGATTGTCCTGCACACCAGGGCGGTCAAGCGCGCCGACCCCCGGGCGTTGGTCGTCGCCGACATGCCCTGGCTCACCTTCCACATCTCCCCGGAGGACGCGGTCCGGAACGCCGGTCGGCTGGTCAGGGAGGGTGGCGCAGAGGCCGTGAAGCTCGAGGGAGGGAGAAAGCGTCTTCCCGCGGTCAGGGCCATCCTCGACGCCGAGATACCTGTCATGGGGCATGTCGGGTTGACCCCACAGTCGGTCCACGCCATGGGCGGGTTCAAGGTCCAGGGCAAGGCGGTCGACGCCGCCAGGGAGATGATCGCCGACGCCAAGGCCCTGTCCGACGAGGGTTGCTTTTCGATCGTCATCGAGGGGGTCCCCGACGTGATCGGGGAGATCATCACCAAGGAGGTCGATGCGCCGACCATCGGGATCGGAGCGGGTCCCTCCACCGACGGCCAGGTGCTGGTGTTCCACGACGTCCTCGGCCTCGGGTCGGGCAACTACCCGAAGTTCGTCCGGCCCTACGCCGACCTCGCCGATCAGGCGGTGGGAGCCCTGGAACGGTTCAAGGCCGACGTCGAGTCGGGAGACTTCCCGTCGGACGCCGAGAGCTACCACGTCTCCGACGAAGTGACGGCCGAGTTGCTGAAAGGGACGAGATCCGAGTAGTCGCCGGTCTGCTGCTGGTCACGGCCTGCACTTCTCCTGCATCGCCCGCCCCGGAGAACACCACAGTGTCGACCACTGCCACGGCTCCCGTGGTGAGCGCATCAACCACCTCCTCAACCGCGGCGATTCCGGCCGTGATCGGCGACTTTCCGGTCGCAACGGTCCTGGTCGGTGACACCGTCCTGGTGGTCTGGGTTGCCGACACCCCCGACAAACGGCAGCAGGGATTGATGCGAGTGGAGTCCCTTCCCCATCCCGTCCAGGGGATGCTCTTCGTGTTCGAGAGCCCGCTCGAGGCCTCCTTCTGGATGCTGAACACCCTCATGCCTCTCGACATCTGGTGGTTCTCCGAAGACCGGACCCTCATCGGGATGGACACCATGGAGCCCTGCGAGCAGCGCCCCTGCCTGAGCTACCTGTCACCCGGGCCGGTGCTGTGGGCTCTGGAGACCCCGGCAGGAGCCTTCGACTTCGATGTCGGCTCGGAGCTGAGGTGGCTCGCCCGACACGACGGATGAGCCAGGTCCTGGGCGCATGCACGAGTCTCCACCCGACTCGGCCGGAGACGCTGCTCCATGGATCCCTGGCCGAGGCTCCCGACACCTTCCTCGGATTCTCCAATCTGCGGATTCCCCACTAATCTCGGCTTCTGCGCACCGGCGTCTCGCGCCGTCGGGTGCGCCCGACCCCTGCTCCGAAAAACGGGGCCGTCCAACCGGATGTCCATAGGAGGTGACATGCGCGACTATGAAGTGATGACCATCCACAAGCCGGACCTGGCTGAGGATGAGGTCGCAAGCAGGATCACAGCACTCGAGGCCCATCTGGCCGGTTCGGGTGCCCAGGTGACCAAGCGGGACATGTGGGGGAAGCGCCGCTTCGCCTACGAGATCGACCATCTGAGCGAGGGCTACTACACCGTGGTGACCTTTGCCGGTGAGCCTGAGGCGGTCGACTCTCTCGACGGCATGCTGTTCCTCGCCGACGAGGTGGTCCGCCACAAGATCGTTCGGCTGGGCGCGTAGAGACCACTGGAAACCGTCCCACCGGTCCGACATAGTGCGGGCAGGACGAGTAGAGGAGAGAAATGTCCAACAACGTGACACTCGTAGGAAACCTGGTCGAAGACCCGGAGCTGCGGTTCACCCCGTCGGGTGTGGCCATGGCCAAGATCCGTATCGCGGTCAATCGCCGCTGGCGCGGTCAGGACGGCACCTGGCAGGAGGACACCAGTTTCTTCGGCGGCACGCTGTGGCGTGAGCAGGCGGAGCAGGTGGCCGAGTCGCTGCAGAAGGGAATGCGGGTGATCGTCACCGGCAGCCTGGAGCAGCGGAGCTGGGAGACCCAGGAGGGCGACAAGCGGTCGGTCGTGGAGATCCGGATCGACGAGATCGGGCCCTCACTCCGGTGGGCCACCGCAGCGGTTACCAAGACCCAGCGGAGCGACGACTGGTCGGGAGGCAACCAGGGCGGAGGAGCCAATGCCCCTTCGACAGCCGCCCGTGACGATTACGGGCCCGATGAGGCCCCCTTCTAGGAGATAGAACATGCCACGCAGAAATCGAAGGGCACCGGCTCCGACACGCGGCCGACGTCAGGACTTCCGCCGCGGACGGCCGAAGCCGTGCGTCCACTGCACCGAGGGCGTCCCCGTCGACTGGAAGGACGCCGCCGGGCTACGCAAGTACATGTCCGATCGGGGCAAGATTCGCGGCCGCCGGGTGACCGGGCTGTGCCCCAAGCATCAGCGTGAGGTGGCCACTGCCACCAAGAACGCCCGCGAGATGGGCCTGCTCCCCTATGTGAGCATCAAATGAAGCTGATCCTCACAGCAGACGTCGAGCCGCTGGGCAAGCAGGGGGATGTCGTGGAAGTGGCCAAGGGCTACGCCCGCAACTTCCTGCTGCCGCGGAACCTGGCAATTCCCGCCAACCCGGGGGCGCTGGAGCACGCCGAGGCGGTGCGCGAGGCGCGGATCGAAGCCGAGAACCGCGCCCGCGAGATGGCAGAGAACATGGCCCAGCAGCTGGCAGGCACCAGGGTGGTCCTCGCCGCCCAGGCCGGGGACGAAGGCCAGCTCTACGGGTCGATCAGCGTCGGTGACATCGTGGAGGGGATCGCCCGGTTCACAGGCGCCCAACTGGAACGCAACCAGGTGGTGATCACCAGGCCGATCAAAGCGATCGGGCTTCACGAGATCCAGGTGAAGCTCCACCAGGAGGTGGAGTTCCCGGTGGTCATCGACGTCATCCCGGCTTAGGGGTCGTGCGTGTCCCCCCGCTTGCGGGGGGACCGATCGAACGGAGTGAGATCGAGGGGGGCCCGAGGCGAAGCCGAGGTCGTCTCCCACCTCCCGCGCGTGAGGCCTGGTGACGGGTTCGCTTCGCTCACGCCCCCCTCGACGCGCTCCCTTCGGTCGCTTGCGTCGGTCCCCCCGTTTCCACGGGGGGACACCTGGGGGCCCGAGGCGGACCGTGGCGTGTCCCACTCTCCTCGCGACACGTGAGTGACGGGTTCGCTCCGCTCACGCCCCTCTCGACGCGCTCCCTTCGGTCGCTTGCGCCGTGTCCCCCCGTTTCCACGGGGGGACACAGTGTCGAGTTAGGCCCACGTTTCGCGACCTAGCGAACTCTTTCGCGTTCTGGGCTTAGCGCGAAAACAATCCAGCCCCTGGGTTAGAACCCCGGCCCGGAACGGTCTAAGTTCTCCTGGCTTCCCCCGCTGGTAGCGGAATGACTTCCCCCGCCCGGCGGGGTCTTGTCTGTTCAAGACCCCCGATTCTGTCGGCGCGCCGCGTCATAGTGGAGGTGCGAGGAGACTTGGTGACCATCGACCAGACACAACTGAGGCCCGGGTACCGGAGTCCGCCCCATTCGAGGGAGGCCGAAGAGTCGGTGATCGGTGCCGTATTGCTCTCCCAGGACGCGGGCAACGAGGTGATGGGCTGGCTCCACCCCGAAGACTTCTACGTCCCGGCGCACCAGGCCATCTTCGAGTCGATGCGGGACCTGTTCGATGCCAACCAGCCGATCGATTTGGTGACCGTCGGTGAGGAGCTTCGGAGGAACGGCGAACTGGAGAAGATCGGCGGGGTCCAGTATCTGACCCGTCTGGTCGACATCGTCCCGTCTACTTCCAATGTCGTGTACTACGGCGGCATCGTCGAGGAGCACGCCAAACGTCGTGAGCTGATCCGCGCCGGCTCCAGCGTGACCGACTTCGCCTTCGACATCGACGAGGAGATCACCTCGGTGGTCGACCGCGCCGAGCAGGCCGTCCTCGGCGTCGCCGAGAAGAGGGCCTCCCAGACTCTCTCCGAGCTGGGTCCGATGTTCCAGAACGTGCTCGAGCAGATCGAGCTGATGGAACAGCGGGGCAGCGACCTGCTCGGTTTGTCCACCGGTTTCGTCGACCTCGACCGGATGCTCGCCGGACTGCGTCCCTCGAACCTGGTGATCGTGGCAGCCCGTCCCGGGATGGGTAAGTCGTCGCTGGCGCTGGGGATGGCCATCACCGCCGCCATGGCCGGCGAGCCGGTGGCGATCTTCTCCCTCGAGATGTCGAAGGAGGAGCTGGCGCAGAGGATCCTGTCGTCGGTGGCCAAGGTCGACTCGAAGAAGCTGGCCACCGGTCAGCTAGGCGACCTCTGGCCCCGTGTCGTCGACGCCGCAGGGAAGATGTACAAGGCACCGATCTTCCTCGACGACTCGGCTGCCGTGTCGGTGACCGACATCCGGGCCAAGTGCCGGAGGATGAAGCGCAGACAGGGCCTGTCGCTGATCGTGGTCGACTACCTCCAGCTGATGCAGGCGAGCAAGGCGGAGAACCGCCAGCAGGAGATCTCCGAGATCAGCCGGAACCTGAAGAACCTGGCCCGGGAGCTCGAAGTGCCGATCATCGCCTGCTCGCAGCTGAGCCGTGCTGTCGAGTCGAGGGAGGACCGCCGCCCCCGTCTGTCCGACCTGAGGGAGTCGGGCGCCATCGAGCAGGACGCCGACGTGGTCATGTTCATCTACCGCCACGAGTACTACCACCCCGAGGACCAGGAGAAACGGGGCATCGCCGAGATCAACGTGGCCAAGCACCGGGCCGGCCCTCTCGGCCATGTCGAGCTCACCTTCCAGCCCGAGTTCACCCGGTTCGCCAACCTGGGTCGGGACGTCATCTGATCGGGTGCACCCATGATCCCTGACAGCGCACCCCTCCACACGCCCCCCTGCACACCGGATCCCGTGCACCCATTCCCCCTGACGGCGTATCGCTGCACGCGATCCAGAAAGGCCGCCCCGTGATCTTCTCCGACCGTTCCATCCGCGATGCCATCGAGGCCGGGAAGATCCAGATCGACC
This sequence comes from uncultured Acidimicrobiaceae bacterium, assembly GCA_964454615.1. GTDB lineage: Bacteria > Actinomycetota > Acidimicrobiia > Spongiisociales > ZC4RG35 > ZC4RG35. Next base: position 6,592 of record CAYVTP010000093.1, read on the forward strand.
CCTTCGAGCCGACCTACGTCCAGCCGTCGTCGGTCGACCTGAGAGTGGGCAACGGGTTCCGGGTCTTTGTCAACCACCGTTACAGCCAGATCGACCCCCGCGACCCCCAACCCGACCTGACCCAACTGGTCGAGGTCGAGGACGGGGAGGCGTTCATGCTCCACCCCGGCGAATTCGTGCTGGGCTCGACTCTGGAGAGGGTGAAGCTGGGCAATGATGTGGTTGCCCGATTGGAGGGCAAGTCGTCGCTGGGACGGCTGGGACTCTTGATCCATTCGACCGCCGGATTCGTCGACCCGGGTTTCGAAGGCCACATCACCCTCGAGCTGTCCAACGTGGCGACGCTTCCCATCGCCATCTATCCGGGGATGAAGATCGGGCAGATCAGCTTCTATCAGATGACCACCGAGGCCGACATGCCTTACGGGTCGCCCCAGCTCGGATCCAAGTACCAGGGCCAGTCGGGCCCGACAGCTTCGAGGAGCCACAAGGACTTCACGGGTTAGAGGTTGGGGCGCCTGAGCCAATCGAGGGCCGTGGCAACGGTGTCCGCCTACCTGGAGGATGTCATGGGCCTCGTGCCCTCGTCCTGAGACCCCGTGGAGGCAGGCCCTCCAGAAGGTCGCCTTGGTGTCCTCATCGAGGTCGCGGCACTTGTAGCTATCGAGAAGAGCCAGCGCCTCCTCATATTTGCCTTCGCCGTAGAGGGCGAACATTTGTCGGGACACTGCGACAAGATCCATGAACGGTCCTGACCAGAGACTCTAAGGAAACGCCCCGGGCCCTTGACGTGTCCCCCCGTGGAAACGGGGGGACCGCCCGCAGCCGAAGGCGAGGGCGA
>CAYVTP010000094.1:0-5173 GCA_964454615.1 uncultured Acidimicrobiaceae bacterium
CTACGTCGATCCGGGCTTTTTTTAACGAACACAGGGATTCAGACATGAAATGAAAAAGCTTTCCGTACTCATGCCCGTATTAAACGAGTGCCGCACCCTGCGGACCATCGTTGGGCGCGTGCTCGCATCGCCCGTGGACTGCGAGATCGAACTGGTTTGTGTGGACGACTGCTCGAACGACGACTCGCTCGCCATCCTGGAAGAGCTCGCCGCCTCCGATTCCAGGATCCGGGTCATCGCCCAGCCTGTCAACATGGGCAAGGGAAAGGCGATCCGCACCGCTATCGACGTCATGACCGGCGACATCGCCATCATCCAGGACGCCGACCTCGAGTACGACCCCGAGGAGTACCCGGCCGTCATCGGCCCCCTCCTTGCCGGTAAGGCCGATGCTGTCTTTGGGTCCCGATTCGCCTCGAGCGAAGTCCGACGGGTGCTCCACTTCTGGCACGCCTTCGGAAACCGGGTGCTGACCGTGTTCTCCAACATGGCCAACGACCTCAACCTGACCGACATGGAGACCTGTTACAAGGCGGTCAGGGCGGACATCCTCAAACGCTTGCGTCTCACCTCGGATCGGTTCGGGCTGGAGCCTGAGATCACTGCCCGTCTCGCACAGTGGGGGGCCCGCATCTACGAGGTCCCCATCAGCTATCACGGACGCACCTACGCACAGGGCAAGAACATCGGATGGCGTGACGGGTTGGAGGCGATCTGGCTGATTTTCAAGTTCCGTTTCTTCGACACCAGGGCCACCAACGAGGATGCAGTGGTCACCCGACAGTCGCTGGGCAAGGCGCCGCGCTTCCGCAGGTGGGTCCTGAGCCGCTTCGAGGGGCACATCGGCGACCGGGTGCTGGAAGTCAACGCCGGACCGGGGCACACCACCACCCATCTCATCGACAAACGACGCCTCCTCGTCACCGACACCGACCCGGTCCACGTCGAAACGCTGAGACGCCATTTCGGACATCTCGAGAACGTGGAAGTCAGGCTGATCGACCTCGATACAGCCGAGTTGGGGAGCAACAGCCTCGACACAGCGGTCCTGTTCGACGGCCTTCAACGGAGCCCCGAGCCGAAGAAGCTGTTGGAGTCGGTCGCCCGAACACTCGACAGCGGGGGAAAAGTCCTGATCCAGGTACCCGCCGACCCTGCCCTGTTTGGGGTCACCGACAGTTCTGCGGGCCACCTCCGACGGTTCGACCGCTCCGACCTAGAAGATGTGGTCCGCGCTGCCGGTCTCGAGCTGGTCAAGATCGAGGCATTCAACAGGTTGGGCACGCTGGCCTGGCGAGCTCATCATGCTATGGGACGGGGCATTATCAGCGTCGCTCAGGCAAAAGGGTTCGACCTCCTGGTGCCAGTCGCCCGGCGCATCGACCGCCTTGGAGTCGGGTCGGGGCTCAGTTGGATAGCCATAGCCCGAGTTCCGTGACGTCCACGACTGCCCGACGGAGCGGGTTGGCGCAGAAGGTCGCCACTCCGGTCGTCATCGGGTTGCTCGGAGTCACAGCCTACGTGGTTGCCTCTTTGGCCGCCACGGACTGGGATCCCACTCTGTTCACCGCGTTCGGGGAGGCGGACCCAGCCACACGAGAGTTCGCCGAGGAGCGGCTGGGGGAGGTTTTCCTCAGGCCCTCGTTGGGACATGACGGCCGGTTCTTCTTCGTCCAGGCCAACGATCCGTGGATTTTCGACTCGGAGAACAACGCCAGGGTCCTTGACCGTCCCCTGTACCGCAGTCAGAGGATGCTGTATCCGGTTCTCGCCGGAGGAGGGGGCCTGTTCGGGCCGGAGCAGATCGTGTGGGCGATGATCGTGGTCAGCGTGCTTGCCGTGGGCGCGGGAACGTTCGCCACCTCAATGGTGGCTACCAGGATGGGCATCTCAGCCTGGTGGGGTCTCGCCTTTGCCTTCAACCTTGGTTTCCTGATGGAGATCAGCATCGGCGGTGCGGGGGTGGTTGCCGGTGCAGCGGCGTTCGGGGCTGTCGCCGCGATTCAACGGGAACGCCATGCATGGGCCCTAACGCTCCTCTCCCTCTCGGTCCTGGCTCGCGAGGCGATGCTCATCGCCGCAGTCGGATGCGCTTGGTGGCTCTCTTCGCAGGCCGGTGAGCGACGGCGAGCCGTGCTGACCGTGCTACTCCCAGGCGCGGCAGCGGTGCTCTGGGCCATCTACCTGAGGCTCCGGATCGGATTGGAGGCAGGTGCCGACCAGGTTGAGGAGATAGGTCTCCCGTTCGTCGGGTTCACCAGGGCAGTCGGGCATTGGCTCGCCGGCGACCCCCTCAGCCTGGCGACAGGGGTCGTGATCCTGCTCATCCTCCTGGCCTACGTATACCGAACGCTGCTCAGCGGTCAACTGGTGGGGTGGGCCTTCCTCCTGTTCACGCTCCTGGGTGTGATGTTCACCGAGCAGGTGTGGCGCAGCTACTTCGATATTTCCCGTGCCGTCGCCCCCGTCCTCACCGCCTATGTCCTGCTCATCGTGGCATCGCGCCATGGGCTCGTCGCCCGGCCTGGGGGTCAGGTGTGATGAGGGGCCAGGAGGCGGGTCTTTCCGCCGGTCCGGGCGCACACTCCAATAGGCTTGCCTCTAGTTTGACTCCACCCGACAGGAACTCCTGATGCCCGCCCCCGAAGTCTCAATAATCTTGCCGGTGTACAACGAGGCGACCCATCTCCGCGAGGAGGTGGAGCGCATCGAGAAGGCGATGGCCGACTCGGGCATGACTTACGAGATCCTCGTTGTCGACGACGGGTCCACAGACGGTTCAGGTGAACTGGCGGAGACCCTCGGGGTGGAGGTGATCAGGTTCGCCACCAACCGCGGGTCGGGCTCGGCGCGCAAGTACGGGACGATGGCCGCCAGAGGTGAGATCGTGGTGTGGACAGACGTCGACATGACCTACCCCAACGACAAGATCCCCGAGCTGGTGGTTCAACTCCACGGTTACGACCAGGTGGTGGGAGCCCGTCGCACAGAGGAGGGGACGATCAAGCTGTTGCGGCGGCCCGCAAAGTGGTTCATCCGCAGACTCGCCTCCTATCTCTCGCGAACCAAGATCCCCGACCTCAACTCCGGTTTCAGGGCGTTTCGGAAAGACGTGGCCGACCAGTTCCTCTACCTGCTCCCGCGGGGCTTCTCGTGTGTGACGACCCTCACAATGGCCTTCCTGTCCAATGGGTATTCAGTCAAATACGTGCCGATCGACTACGCCCCACGGGCCGGGAAGTCAAAGTTCCACTGGTGGAGCGACACACAGCGTTACCTCCTCCAGGTTGTGCGAATGGTCCTGATGCACGAGCCGATCCGGTTCTTCGGACCTCCCGCAGCACTTCTGGTGGCTACCGGGGTCGGAAAGCTGATGTACGACTTGATTACCAAGGACTTCAGGGTAGCGGGTAACACGTTAGTTATCCTTGGGGCGGCTTTCGCCGTGGCAGGGATAGGACTTCTAGCCGACCTCCTAGTGCAATTGAACAAGACGCGCCACGACGTGCTCCCCGCTACTCGAAGAGTGCCGAGCAGTTGAAGATTGGATTCCTGACAACCTCGTATCCGTCCGATACGAACGACCCAAGGGGTGTCCATATACATCGCATCGCCTCAGCCCTTGTGAGGCGCAGGGTAGAGGTTGTTGTGGCGGCGCCCGTTCAGCAGAGCCTTGCCTATCAGATCGATGGCGTGACTGTTGTCCCTTTGGAGTGCGCCGCCGCGCGCGAAGGTCACCTCTCATCGGGTATCAGTGGGATTGTGCCCAACCTCCAACGGAAGCCGTGGTTAGGGAGTGAAATTCCCGGTCTCATCCGAGCGCTTGGTGCAGGAGTGGACCTTCTCGATGATGTCGATCTACTGCACTGCCATTGGGTTCTCCCATCGGGGTGGGTCGCATCTCGGCGACTCAGTCGGGACACTCCGCTCGTCGTCACTTCACATGGTGGGGACGTCAACCTCGTCCGTCGACTCCCGGTGCTGGGTTCGTTCGCCCGACGGGCCCTGCAGCGGGCCGACGCAGTTGTAGGCGTGAGCGACGCGGTGTCGGCTGAGCTTAGGAGGCTAGGTGTCCCGAACCACCGGCTAGTCACGCTCTCAGTAGGTGTTCCCATCGGCCCGGAGTTGGCCAGGCGCCGCTTGGCGTCTCCCCTCCGGGTTCTCTACGTGGGGGGGCTCTCGAGACGAAAGTCAGTAGACACTCTGGTGAGGGCTTTCAAAAGGGTGGATGGACGAGCCGAACTCAAGATTGTCGGGTCCGGACCCACCCAAGTATCCCTGCAACGGCTGATAGCAAGGCTGTCCGTCGCCAACGCCGAGCTCGTTGGCCCCGTCGCGCCGTCCGACGTCGGACGGCTCATGCAGTGGGCCGATGTCCTCGTGTTGCCGTCACGCTCAGAGGGAAAGCCAACGGTGGTCATGGAGGCCATGGCGGCTGGTCTCGCGGTGCTGGCGACAGACATTCCTGGGACCCGCGAACTAGTTGATCCTGGCAAAACGGGATTTTTGTTCCCGGTTGGAAGCTGGGGGGACCTCGAACGTCGACTCTCTAGCATGGCGGACGATCCCGAGCAGGTCCAGAACATGGGTCGCGCAGCGTGGGAGGTCGCAAACACATTCTCGATCGAGGCCGTCGCCGATAAACACGTGGAGATATATGAGCGGGTATTGTCCCGATAGGAGCAAGGTCCCCGAGAGTTACCCGAGTCCCCGTTATGAAATGCGGCGCAGACTCGCCCTGCGGACCATGAAGAAAATGCCGAAGGGACACTTCCTCGAGCTCGGATGTGGGTGGGGAGAACTCCTGGAGCCCTTGGCGAGAATGGGTCACACCGGAGTGGCTGTGGAGCCGTCCCCGCAAGCCCGTAAGATTGCTCTTGCCAAGACGGCCAATGTGGCTGAAGTTTCAGTCGTGTCTGGGCTTGATGAAGTGGATGAGTCCGGTTTCGACTACCTCCTTGCTTTCGAGGTTCTGGAGCACATAGAGGACGACCTTGGCGCGTTATCGGCCTGGGTCGGCCGCCTTCGGGGCGGTGGTGACGGTGATCGTGCTGTTTGCCAGCGCGCTCTTCTTCGTGCTCGTTGGGGTGATCGTGGTCCCAATCGTCCTCCACGAGGCGATCCACGGCTTCTTCTTCTTCTACTTCACACGCAACCGGCCGGTCTTCGCCTC
>CAYVTP010000094.1:5183-7265 GCA_964454615.1 uncultured Acidimicrobiaceae bacterium
TCTCATATCAGTGCCGGCCCACGAGCGGTACTGGACCCCAGCTGATGAAGCGGTGGGACACTTCCGACGCTACGAACGCTCCGATGTGGTTGGGTTGGCCACGCGGAGCGGACTGCAAGTCGTGACGGTCTGGACGTACGGCTTTCCGGTGACTGCCGTCACCTCGCGGATCCGAGGTAGGGCAGTACAGCCAGATCACTCGTCCTCGATGGCTGAGCGGTCTCTTGCCTCAGCGTCTGTTTCACACGATATGCACGCGCCGCGCGCTCCAGTTGCTTCGCGAGCCATAATGAGGGCTATTGGAAGCGTGGCTGACCTCCTGCAGCGGCCGTATCTTCGATCTGATCGCGGTGACGGGTATTTCGTTATAGCGAGGACCCCATGATTATTCAGCTGTTGCACTCGCAATGGTTGCGTCGGATTCTGGCGTCGGCGGGTGCGCTCTTTCTAGTGGCGGCGCTGTGGAGCGGTCGCGATGTCCTTAGGCACCACATGGCCCAGCTGACGTGGCCGGTTATGGTCGGAGTGTCGATTGTGATGGTTGGTGCAGCCGCTTGCGCGGCCTGGTCCTGGGCAGCCCTACTTGGCGTGAGGTTTCGGTCAAGCGGCGTCGCCTACCTTCAAGCGCTTCCCGCCAAGTACATCCCTGGAGGTTTGGGCTTGCCGATAAGCCAGCTCAGTTTTGAGGCAGCCAAGGGTGATGCTCCCGGCGGGGTCGTTGTTCGCCTGGTTCAACACATGCTTCTGAGCATCGGCGCGGGCGGTCTCGTGGGCCTGATAGCGCTAGCCCTGGCGCCACCAGTCTCCTACCTTCCCTGGCTACTCGCCTTGGTCCTGGTGGGTGTTGGGTTCTTGTCGCTTCCGGGGCCAGTTCTGGCTTTGACAAGGCGGTTTCCGAGTGTTCAAGGTGAGTGCGCTCCACAAAGCGCCGTGTGGCGAGCCTTCTTCGTCACGACAGCCGGTGTAGGCCTGATGAGCATCTGCTACGCGCTGGTGCTGGGCCGACTCGCACCTGCTGAATCTGGCGCCATGGTGGTCGCCGCCTTCGCCATCGCATGGACAATAGGGTTTGCTGTAATACCCCTTCCCGCCGGAGTCGGACTCCGGGAGTCAGTTCTCGTATTGTTCCTTCCGGGAGTGGGTCTCTCGCTGGTGGTACTGGCATCCGTGATCCTTCGCCTATTAGCCATTGTCGGGGACGCTCTCGTCGCCGTGGTGGCGCGCTTGATCGGAACTGAGTTGGCGTCTAGGGAGCCCGTGGGATGATTGCCGCTTTCAGGCGCATGCGCGGGCGACTTGACGAGATCCCCGCGAGTGTTCGGAAGAACACTTCACCTGCCTTGTATGGCTTGCACGATGTGCTGGAGCCGATACTTGTCGATGTGGCGCGAGGGAGAGTGCTTGACGTCGGATGTGGTTCGATGCCGTTCAGGCACTGCATGAGTTCCGCTGTTACGGAGTATCACGGCCTTGACATTGACGACCGCGGAAGCCAACTCACCTATGTGGGCAATGCAGAAGACATGACTGAGATCCGGGACGAGACATATGACTTCGTACTGGCAAGCGAGCTCTTGGAGCACGTGAAGTCACCGCAGAGGGTTCTGGCGGAGATACACCGGGTACTCAAGCAGGATGGAACAGTAGTACTGACGGTGCCCCATCTCAGCCGCATCCATGAGGCCCCCAACGACTATTTCCGGTTCACGTCCTTTGGAGTGGAGGCTCTGATGGGGGAAGCCGGCTTGGTGGTCGTCCGGGCAGAGACCACTGGTGGCCTCCTGAGTTTCCTAGCACATCAATTCTGTATGCCGGTCATGGCCGCCTCGTCCAGATTTCCTATGTTCCTCAAGGTCGCTGCCTTCATGAACCTGATCCTTGTAGTCGTTCCGGTGCGTGCAATGGATCGTCTACTGGGCACCGCGAGCCTCTTTCCTCTCGGCTATGTCGTTGTCGGGGCCAAACACACCTGACTCCCTGACCTAGCGAACACGCGTTCGACGCGTAGCGGATTACACTCTCGGAGCGAGTGTCCACCGATTCGATACTGATACGGGGCGCCCGTGAGCACAACCTGAAGAA
>CAYVTP010000095.1:0-7119 GCA_964454615.1 uncultured Acidimicrobiaceae bacterium
GCCAGGTTCCTGCCCAACCCCCATTGGGTGCCCGAGCTCAGGGACCTGACCGGGCTCGACGAAGCGGTCAGCGACTATGTGAAACAGGCCGAGGGGTCCGGCGAGTTCCTCGACCAGCTGGGGCAGATGCTGGTGTTCCTCATCCCCAGGTTCAGGTCCGAGGCCAAGTCGTACCTGTCGATCGGGATCGGATGCACTGGGGGCCACCACCGGTCGGTGGCCATCGCCGAGGAGCTCGCCTCCCGTCTCTCCGCCCACGGGGTCAAGGCCGCCGTCAGCCACCGAGACATCGACAAGTGACGGCCCAGACCAGGACACAATCCCTACCCCTGCTCCTCGACCCCGACGGGCCGGTGGTCACCGCCATCGGGGGAGGCCATGGCCAGGCCGCCGCACTGGAGGCCATCCAGACGTACGCCGGGGCCATCAACGCCATAGTCAGCGTCGCCGACGACGGAGGGTCGTCGGGGCGGCTGACACGCCGTGGGATACCCCCGCCCGGCGACATACGGCGCTGCCTGCTAGCCCTCACCGCCGAGCCCTCCCTGTGGTCTGAGCTGTTCGCCCACCGGTTCGAAGGAGGCGACATCGACGACCACTCCCTGGGAAACCTGATCCTGGCCGCATTGAGCGACATGTTCGGAGACTTCGCCACCGCGGTCGCCACCGCCGAGAGGATGCTGGGGGCGCTGGGGCGGGTCATCCCGGTCGCCGACCACCCGGTCACCCTCAGCGCCGAGATCGACGGGAAGACCGTCCACGGCCAGGTGGCCATCGCCAGATCCCGGGGGGTGATCACCGCCCTCAACATCGAGCCGTCGGACACCGCGGCCAGCCGGCAGGCACTGGAAGCGGTGGCAGCCGCCGACCAGATCGTCATCGGCCCGGGCAGCCTCTACACCTCCCTCATCTCGGCCCTCAAAGTGCAGGTGCTTGCTCCGGCGATACTCACCGCCATGGCCCAGCGGATCTTCGTGCTCAACCTGGTCACCCAGGACGGGGAGACGCTGGGGATGAGCGGCGCCGACCATCTCCGCGCCCTCCAGGCTCACGTCGGGGTCGAAGGCCCCGGAGTGGTGGTGGCCCACGACGGCCCCCTCGATGTTCCCGAAGGGCATGCGGCTGTCACCCTCGATTCGGAGGAGGCGGCGGTCTACGGTTGGCGGGTGGTTCATGCCGACGTGGCCGATCATGGCGCTGAATGGCCGGCCCACGACCCGGTCAAACTGGGTCGTGTCCTCGACCAGTTGGCGAGGGGGGGCCGATGACCCGATACCTGACCATCGACGACGTCGACGTGGCCGGCCTCAGCGTCCTGGTCCGCTCCGATCTCAACGTACCTCTCGACGACGGGAGAGTCGCCGACGACTTCCGGATTCGGTCCGCCCTACCCACCCTGGAGACACTGGTCGACAGAGAGGCGAAGGTCAGTGTCTGCTCCCATCTGGGGAGACCCAAAGGGATCGACCCGGCCTACACCCTGCGCCCTGTCGCCGAGCGCATAGCCGAGCTGACCGAGCTGCCGGTGCGGTTCGACATCCCCGGGGAGGGGATCAACGTGATGGAGAACACCCGGTTCCTTCCCGGAGAGACCGAGAACGACCGGGTGACCGCCGGCAACCTCGCCGCCGGGCACGACCTCTTCGTCCAGGACGCCTTCGGGTCGGTCCACCGTGCCCACGCCTCCACCACCGGAGTGGCCGAAATACTCAAGTCGGTCGCCGGCCCGCTCCTGGTGTCCGAGCTGGAGGCGTTCGGCCGGTTCCTGGAAGATCCCGACAGCCCCTACATCGTCATCCTCGGGGGCGCCAAGGTGTCGGACAAGTTGGGGGTGATACGCAACCTGGTGCCCAAGGTCGACGTCATGCTCATCGGCGGGGGCATGTGTTTCACGTTCCTCCAGGCCAAAGGGGTCGGAGTCGGGGGGTCGTTGGTCGAAGACGACATGGTGGAAGCCGCCGGACAGCTCCTCGAAGAATGGGGCGACCGGCTCCTCCTCCCCTCCGACGTGGTGGTCGGAAAGGAGTTCGCCGAGGACACCGAGGTCACCACCGTGGCCGTGGGCGACATGCCAAAGTCGGGAATGGGTCTCGACATCGGGCCCCAGACCGCCAAGTCCTATGCGGGGATGATCCGCACCGCGGCCAACGTGTTCTGGAACGGGCCCATGGGGGTGTTCGAGTGGGAGTCGTTCCGTAGCGGGACCGAGGCCGTGGCGCGGGCCATGGGAGAGTGTGAAGGCTTCACAGCCGTTGGTGGGGGAGACTCGGCGGCGGCGCTGAGGATGCTCGGTCTCGAAGAGACCATCTCACACCTGTCAACTGGTGGCGGGGCGGGCCTCGAGCTGCTCGAAGGGCGGGTTCTCCCCGGCGTCGAGGTTCTGGAAAAATGGGCGAGGTGACAGACCGTAAACCCCTGGTGGTGGGGAACTGGAAGATGCACGCCACCCACCTGGACGCCATCCAGATGGTGCAGAAGCTGACCTACCGGCTGGAGCTGGCCGACTACGAGCGTGCCGAGGTGGTGGTCGCCCCACCGTTCACCGCACTGCGGTCGGTGCAGCTGGTCATCGAACAGGACCGCATGCTTATCGGGCTCGCAGCCCAGGACGTCCATTGGGAGGAGTCAGGTGCCTACACCGGGGAGATCTCGGCGCCGATGCTGGCCAAGCTGGCCGTCGCGTACGTGATCGTGGGGCACTCCGAGCGGAGGCAGCTGTTCGGGGAGACGGACGAGATGGTCAACCGGAAGGCGAAGGCCGTTCTGGAGGCGGGGATGACCCCCATCATCTGTGTCGGGGAGACCCTCGACGAACGCGACGAGGGACGTGCCGAAGATGTCGTCGTCTCCCAGGTCAGGGCCGGTCTGAGCCGGCTGCCCGGAGTCGGAGGCGGCCTGGTGATCGCCTACGAGCCGGTGTGGGCGATAGGCACCGGCCGTACCGCCCGGCCCGACGATGCCGAGGTGATGGCCGAGACCATCCGGGACACGGTGAGGTCGATCGCCACCAGCAGCGCAGCCGACCATGTGAGGGTTCTCTACGGCGGTTCGGTCAACCCCGGGAACATCAAGGACTTCATGGCCAAGAGACACATCGACGGTGCCCTCGTCGGCGGAGCTTCCATCGACCCCGACCAGTTCGCGGCGATAGCCAGGTTCTGGCGATGAGCGTGCCCTTTTTTCGTTCTGTGAAGATCTGTGGCGGAGGGGTCGACAAGGATCTTCACAGAACGGGTAAGAGGGGGATATGACACACACACTGATCCTCCTCCGTCACGGTGAGTCACTGTGGAACTTGGAGGGGTTGTTCACCGGGTGGACAGACGTCGACCTCACCGAGCAGGGCATCGAAGAGGCCCGGGAGGCAGGCCGACTACTCGTAGAGGAAGGCTTCGAGCCCGATGTGCTCCACACATCCGTCCTCACCAGGGCGATCCGCACCGCCGACCTGACCCTGGAAGCCGCCGGGTGGGATGACATGCCCACCAAGCGAAGCTGGCGGCTCAACGAGCGCCATTACGGGGCCCTCCAGGGGCTCGACAAGAAGGAGACCGCTGAGAAGTACGGGGACGACCAGGTCCTGGCATGGCGGCGGTCCTACGACATCCAACCTCCCGCCCTGGATGTCGACGACGAGCGACACCCCTCCCACGACGAGAGGTACGCCGATGTCGACCCGGACGACCTTCCCGCCACCGAGTGTCTCGCCGACGTGGTCGATCGGATGCTGCCCTACTGGTTCGAAGATATGATCCCCGACCTGGAGGCCGGCAAGACCGTATTGGTGGTGGCCCACGGCAATTCGATCAGGGCCCTGCTCAAACACCTGGATGACATCAGCGAAGAGGACATAGTCGGCTTGAACATCCCAACCGGGATACCGTTGGTCTACGAGCTGGACGACAACTTCAAGCCCCTGTCATCGAGGTATCTGGGCGACCCGGAGGCGGCGAAGGCGGCGGCCGAGGCGGTCGCCAAGCAGGCCGGCTGAAGTCGGCTTGTGTCCCGCCACTTGGGACGCATCTGGGCGAACCATCCAGCCTCTGGTAAACTTCTCTCACCCGCCGACTGGTGGGTCCTTTCATCATCATGAGATTTGTTTCTGCGATCGCAATCGTGTTCCACATCCTCCTGTCGCTGGGGCTCATAGCCCTGGTGCTGTTGCACTCGGGTCGAGGCGGGGGACTGTCCGACGTGTTCGGCGGCGGGATGTCGACGTCGAGCCTCGGCGGGTCGACAATGGCCGAAAGGAACCTCAACCGCCTCACCGTGGCGGTCGGAGTCCTGTTCGCCCTGAGCACACTGCTGCTCACCTTCATCTTGAACTAGGGCGAGTTCTAGACTCGCCCTGCCGCTGTCGGAGTGGCGGAATTGGAAGACGCGCCAGGCTAAGGACCTGGTGGGGTTTATCGCCCCGTGGAGGTTCGAGTCCTCTCTCCGACACCGTTCTCAACCTGATCTGGGGGCCACCGACCTTCATATTGATGGCCAGGAACCCTGGGTTCGCTCAAGGTGGCTCCAAGTAGGGGACGGCTCTAGCACAATGTCCGCATGAGACCGGTCCCCTCGCCCGAAACACCCGAAGCGACCGCGGCCCGAATTTTCAAGGACATCGCCACCGACTACGAGCGGTGGACCCGGATCCTCTCCATGGGCCAAGACCGACGGTGGCGCCAGTCGATGGTGAGCGGGCTCCCCTTCGAATCGGGAGGGCTGGTCCTCGACGTCGCCGCCGGGACCGGCTCGATCAGTCGGGCGCTGGAGGAACGGGGAGCCCGGGTGGTCGCTCTAGACCTCAGCCCGGAGATGCTGTCCCAGCATCCTGGCCGGAGTCGGGTGAGGGCGGTGGCAGACCATCTTCCCTTCCCGGACGAGACCTTCGACGGGGTGTCCTTCGGTTATCTGCTCCGCTACGTAGGAGATCCCACCGAGACCCTGCGGGAGATGGCCAGGGTGCTCCGTCCGGGCAGCCCGCTGGGGATGGTGGAGTTCGGGCGTCCGCGGCGTGTCGCCGCGGCCCTGTGGCGCGTCTACACCCGGGTGTTGCTCCCGCTGGCCGGGGCCTTCGCCGGGTCCGGCTGGTATCGGGTTGGCCGGTTCCTCGGCCCGTCGATCGAGCGGTTCCACGACGATCACCCCGACATGGTCAGAGTCTGGGAGGAGGCCGGCTTGGTCGATGTAACGGCACGGCGGCTCTCGCTTGGGGGAGGGCTGGTGATGTGGGCCCGGAAGCCGTGAACCAGCCCTCCTACTACGCCACCACCGGCACACCCGGCCGCGACCTGATCTCCCTGCTCCATCCCCCATACACCCTGTGGCACCTGGCGTATGTGGCGATGGGGGCGGCCGTTGCCCCCGAGGTCAACTGGGTCAACCTTGCCGGGACGCTGCTCGCCTTCTTCTTCGGCCTGGGTATCACCGCCCATGCCCTCGACGAGCTCCATGACCGTCCCCTGAAGACCGGCCTCAGCCGGCGGACTCTCATGTCGCTGGCACTTCTCGGACTGGTGGGCGCGGCGGCTCTGGCCGTGGCGGGTGCGGTCCTCATCTCCCCGTGGGTCCTGGCCTGGGCTGCCGTCGGGTTCGCCCTTGCCATCGGGTATCCCCTGGAGAGGCCGGGTTGGCTCCACAGCTACTGGGGCTTCGCCCTCGCCTGGGGCGGTTTCCCGGTGCTGGTCGGCTACTGGGCACAGGCGGAGACCCTCTCGGCGCCTGCTGTCCTCTTGGCCGGGTTCGCTGCGGTGATCAGCGCCACCCAGCGCTCGCTGAGCACCCCGGCAAGGTATGTGCGCCGCCGTACCGAAGGAGCATCGGCATCCTTCGAGCCGCGGGAAGACCACGAGGAGTGGGACCGGGACCAGCTCCTCGACACCTGGGAGCGGCCCCTGCGGCTCCTCGGATGGTCGATGTCCTTGCTGGCCCTGGCCTTGCTCGCCCGCCATCTTTGACCTTTGAGACAGCGCAGAGAAGGTCATATGTGATGCCTTATCTCGCCTGATCGTCGGCTTCATCCCGTCTGGTGTCAGCTATCCGAATCGGAGCCCCAATCAGACACGTTGGCGGACGGACAGATCCTGCGCCAGCATGGAGTCATGGTGGAGGACAGTGCGGTCGTCGAGGTTGCGGCCCCTGCCATGTCGACCAGGGTGGCATGGGGCCTGGGACCATGGGCCGTCCGGTTGGCCGGGAAACTGGCATGGCGCTTGGAGTTGGACAGGTCCGTAGGATTTCCCGAGCCACCGTTCGTCCTGGCCTCGAATCACCATTCATTCCTCGATCCGTTCCTGCTGGGTGCCGCCTGGGGTCGGCCTATGCGATTCCTCGGTTTGGCCGACCTCTTTGGCAAACACCAGCTTGTGGACTTCGGCTTGCGAGTCTTCGAGGCCATTCCATTAGAACGCGGTGTCGTACCGCTCGGCCCGATCCGCACCTCGCTCGGTCACCTATCGGCTGGCGGAGTGCTGGGACTGTTTCCCGAGGGCACCCGACACTGGGAGTTCGACCCGGGTCGGGCTCGTCCCGGCGCCGCCTGGTTGGCCACCAGGGCCGATGTCCCGCTGGTGCCCGCGGCGATCGTCGGAAGCCAACAGGTTCTCGGAGTGGACAACAAGCTGCGGAAGGGGCGGATTCGGGTGACGATCGGGCCGCCGCTGGCCCCGCAGGGCACCAGCAGGGAGGCCATCGACGACCTCACGGGCCGATGGGCAGCCTGGGTCTCGAACACTCTCCAGCGACGCCCGTCCAGATGAGGGGCCAGGCTTGATCCCTGAGTTAGGTCCGGCAGGGAAGGCCGTACAGTGCTGGGGAGTGCCGACAGTCCATCCAATCACAGGGCGGCCATGGGAAAGCTGATCATGTGGGCCTCCGTGTCCATCGATGGCTCTTTCGAAGGGCCCGGCCGCGAGCTCGACTGGCACATGGTCGACGAAGAGCTCCACACCTACTTCAACGATCGGTTGCGGGACACTGCGGCCCTACGCGGAGGCCGGCTCACCCATGAGTTGATGGTCGGTTTCTGGCCGACCGCCGACGAAGATCCGGCCAGTCCGGAGCCGGTCAAGGAGTTCGCGGCCATCTGGCGTGAGATCCCGAAAGTGGTCTACTCCCGCACCCTGGAAC
>CAYVTP010000096.1:0-6973 GCA_964454615.1 uncultured Acidimicrobiaceae bacterium
CACTGCCGCCCTGGTGGTGATGATGGCCCCCATAGCCCTGAGCGCGGCGACAACGCTGGGCATTTCACCGCACCTGTTGATGATGACCGTGGCCATCTCGGCCTCGTCTAGCTATGCCAGCCCGGTCTCCCACCCGGCCCACATGCTGGTGATGGGCCCCGGTGGCTACCGCTTCGTCGACTACGTGAAGATCGGTGCTCCGCTGACCCTGGTCGCCCTGGCGGTTTCGGTGGGGCTGCTCCCGGTGATGTTCCCGCCCTGATCAGCCCGGAGCGGCGCCGGGTTACGGGTCCGTCGTCGTCGTCGTCGCCTCGGTGGTCGTCGTGGTCGGTGGCACCGTGGTCGTGGTGGTGGTGGGCGGCGGCTCGTACTGGCCCAGGGTGATGGTGACCGTGGTCCCCACCGGGACCGTCTGCCCGGCCGAGGGGAACTGGTCGACCACCCGACCGTCCAGATCGGGGTTCTCCACCGGCTGTCTGGTTGCCGAGACGTTGGCGATCAGCCCCAGGCTCTCCAGTGTGGCCCGGGCCTCATCGGCGGTCATCCCGCCCAGGTTGGGGACCTGGACCGGAGGGGGCCCCAGGGAGATGACCAGCAGCACCCTCCCACCCACCGTGACGAACTCCCCGGCTACGGGATCGGTGCGGATGACCAGGCCATTCGCCACTGCAGTCGAGTGCTCCTCGGAGATGTCCCAGAGCAGGCCGAGCTGGCCGAGGGCCTGGGTCGCCTCGCGCTCGGTCATGTCGGTGAGGTCCGGCATCTCCACCGCCTCGGGGCCGGTGGAGACCCACAGGTTGACGGCGAACCCGAACCCGACGGAGACCCCGCCCACCGGCGACTGCTCGACCACCACCCCGGGATCGAAGTTGGCGTCGGGCCTCTCCCTGACCTCGCCCACGGTGAGGCCGGCGCTGGTGATCATCTGTGTCGCCACCTCCAACGGCTGTCCTATCACCGGTGGCACCTCGACTTCGGGGGGCCCGGCCGAGACGAAGATCCGGACCACCGACCCCAACCGTGCCTCCTCGTCGCCGGCAGGGTCGGTGCGTATCACCAGGCCAGCCTCGACCTCCTCGCTGGCCTCGGGGTGCACCTCCCAGAGGAAACCGGCGTTGCTGATCATCTGGGTGGCCAGACCCTCGCTGAGCCCGACCACGTCGGGGACCACATTGAGCTCTGTCTCGTTCCGCCCGGCATACTGGAAGAGGAGGAAGAGCAGGAGGCCGAGGCCCACCAGCAGGGCGGTGGCGGTGAGGATGAACGGTATCTGGGAGGGCGGCTCCTCCTCGAGCTGGCGGTACACCTCGTCGGGGGGCACGGTGGGAGGCGGGGCGGCATGCATGACCCTGGTGGCGTCTGCCATGGGAGCCCCGACCACCGCCGCGGCCATGTTCACCGGCTCACCGGCCAGCACCGAGAGCAGGTCCTGTCGCATCTCCTCGGCCGTCTGGTAGCGGGCCTCGGGGTCCTTTCTCAGGGCCTTGGCGACCACCGTGTCCAGCTCGGCGGGAACATCGGGGTTGAGGGTGGAGGGGGCCGGCGCCTCACTGGAGACGTGCTGGAAGGCAACCGACATCGGGCTGTCGCCGACGAACGGGGGGCGACCGGTGAGCATCTCGTAGAGCACCACGCCCAGGGCATACACGTCGCTGCGTGCGTCGGCCATCGCCCCCTGCGCCTGTTCCGGGCTGAAGTAGGTGGCGGTGCCGATGACCGCCCCTGTCCGGGTCAGCTCCTGGCTGTCGTCGAACGCCCTGGCGATGCCGAAGTCGGTCACCTTCACCGCCCCGTCCTTGGACAGGAGGATGTTGCCCGGTTTCACGTCACGGTGGATCACTCCGCCCTGGTGGGCCACGGACAGGGCGGCCGCCGACTCGGCCGCTATCTCCGTGGCTCGGCGGGGGAGGAGGGCGCCCTCGGACTTGAGAACGTCCCTGAGGGAGCGTCCGTCGATCAGTTCCATGACTATGAAGTAGGTCCCCTGGGCCTGCCCCCAGTCGTAGATCCCGACGATGCTCGGGTGGGTCAGGTTGGCGGCCGACTGTGCCTCCCTTCGGAACCGCTTTACGAAGGCCTCGTCCGCCGAGAACTGTGAGTGGAGCACCTTGATGGCCACGGTGCGGTTGAGGAGGGTGTCACGCCCGTGGTATACGTCGGCCATCCCGCCACGGGCGAGATGCGAGAGCGCGTGGTAGCGCTCGTTGAGGGCCTGGGGAGTCTCCATGGAGTGTCAGGGGATACTAGGGAAGGTCGGGTTGCAACTCATTGGCCGGTCGCCATCCAGGCCCTCAGGATCTCGGCGGCAATGGGGGCGGCGACCGCCCCACCACTACCGCCGGGGCCGGTCGTCGGGGTGCCTTCGACCAGCACCGCCAGGGCGATGGTGGGGTTGGCCACCGGGGCGAACCCGATGAACCACATGTTGGGGAAGCCTCTCGGCCCTGTGGCCGTGCCGGTCTTTCCTCCGACCCGGACTCCGGGCACCGCCGCTGCCCTGCCGGTGCCCTCGGTGACCACCCTCTCCATCATCAGGGCCATGGTGGCGGCGGTCTCGGGGGAGAGGGCGCGGCCCAGAACCAATGGCTGGGTGTTCTCGATCTCGGCGCCGTCGGCATCGAAGACCCGATCCACCAGGTAAGGGGCCATCACCTGGCCCCTGTTTGCCACTGCTGCGGCGATCATCGCCATATGCAACGGCGTGGCTCTCACGTCGCGTTCCCCGATCCCGCTCTGACCGAGAGCGGCGAGGTCGCGCTCCAGCTGCTCGGCGGGCCATGCCGCCGGAGGGACGGCCCACTCGAATTCCACCGATCGGTTCCAGCCGAGGGCGTCGGTCACCGTCTCGATGGCCGTGGCCCCGATTTGGATGGCCAGATCGGCGAACACCGTGTTGCAGCTCCTGGTGAAGGCGCGATGCAGGTTGACCGATATCCCGTCGTTGCACGGACCGCCCCAGGCGTTGCCGATGGTGGCCGTCGAGCCGGGGAGGGGGAACTCGAGCGGGTCGGAGAAGGTGGTCCCCGGGTTGGCCAGCCCCAGGTCGATGGCGCTCGCCGCTACCACGGTCTTGAAGGTGGAGCCCGGGGCGAACAGCTCCCTCGTTCCCCGGTCCGACAGTGGGCGCCCCGGATCGGCGAGCAGCGAGTCCCAGTAGGCGCGGGCATCGACGCCGACCAGCAGATTCGGGTCGAACGAGGGCTTGGACACCGCCGCCAGGACGGCGCCGGTGGTCGGGTCGAGGGCGATCACCGCCCCCTGGTGCTCGCCGAGCGCCTGGTAGGCCGCCTCCTGGAGCCGGGAGTCGATGGTGATCTCCAGGTTGCGGGGCCGTAGGTCGGTCCCGAGAAGGGCGGCGAGCAGGTCGCTGATGGTCAGGTCGCGCCGTGACCGGAGGGCCGACACCCGGGATGCCTCCAATGCGGCGTCGCCCACCAGGAACGAGGAGTAGCCGACGGTGTGTGCGTACAACGGGCCGTCGGGGTACAGGCGTGTGAAGCCTCTGGTGCCCTCGACCTGCGCCGACCGCGCCACCACCGTCCCGTCGGAGGTCAGGATGACTCCTCTCTCCTTTCCACGCTCGGTGAGCGCCGGCCGGGCGTTTAGAGGGTCGTTCTTGAGGTCGTCGGCCCGCACCACCTGGAACCAGGTGACCGCCAGGAGGAGTATGGCGACCGACCCGAGCAAGGCGGCCCCGAGACGGCGTATCGGCCCGTTCACTCCGCCTCCTCGTGGCTGATCCTGAGTAGTACCGCCACCATCACCAGGTTCCCCACCAGCGCCGAGCCCCCGTACGACATGAAGGGGAGCGTGATCCCGGTGAGCGGGACCACGCGGAGCACACCGCCGACGATCAGGAACGTCTGGACGGCGAACATGAATGTCAGACCGGCGGCGAGCAGCTTGCGGAAGGTGTCCCTGCTCCGGAAGGCGATGCCCAGGCCCACCGCCACCACCAGCGCATACAGGGCGAGCACCACCACCGTCCCCGCCAGCCCCATCTCCTCGCCCACCGCGGCGAAGATGAAGTCGGTGTGGGCGTTGGGGATCAGGTCGGGCCTGCCCATCCCCGGTCCCGCCCCGAGCAGACTCCCCGTGCCCAATGCGAACAGGCCTTGAGCCACCTGGTACCCCTCGTCGAAAAAGTGTCCGAACGGGTCGAGCCAGGCCACCACCCGTCTCTGGACGTGGTCGAAGGCGGCGTACGCCGCCAACCCGCCGACGAGTGTCATCAGACCCCCCGCCACGAGGTATCCGGAAGCGCCGGTTGCGGCGTACATGAGGAGGACGAAGCCGGCGAAGAGCAACATCGAGGCCCCGAGATCGCGCTGGCCGACCAGTATGAACAGGCTGGCGCCCCATGCTGCGAACACCGGCAGCAGTTGCCTCGGCTCGGGGAATCGGATCCGTCCCACAACCCGGTGGGCCTCACGGAGGGTCCGCATGTGGTCGGCCAGGTACGCGGCGAGGAAGATGACCAGTCCCAGTTTGGCTATCTCGGCCGGCTGGAAGCCGACACTGGTGAAACCGAGATCGAGGACCACCCACAGCCTGGATCCGTTGACCTCAAGCCCTCGAATCGGGAGAGGCCAGGTCGACGGCAGGTTGGGGAGCAGCAGGAGGGCGATGGACGCCACCAGGGCCGAGTTGCGGTAGCGCCTCAAGACCCCGAGTCCCCTGGTGGACAGCAGCCACAGGACCAGGGCCGCCAGGGCCGACCCGATGAGGAGCCACCACCGCTGAAAGCCGGCCCTCACCACCGAGAGGCTGTAGATCTGGATGAATCCGATGGCGGCGATGGCTGCCACCAGCGGTACCAGGAAGGGGGATGCCTTCGGGGCCCAGATGTGAGCCGCCAAAGAGACTCCTCCGAAGGACACCAGGAAGACGATGAAGGTGAGGGCGGTCTGGGCGTCGACACCTCCTCCATCGGCGAAGTTGACCAGCGTGACCCCGAAGGCGGCGACGACGGACGCGGCCACGATGCTGACCCACTCCGCCCTCCTCGTCATGTCCGGCTACCGGGAGTGGCTCGGTGCGGGGTACGGGGTGCGGGGTACGGGGTACCCGGCCTCATTCCAAAGCTTCGATGACGATGACCGAAATGTTGTCGACTCCGCCTGCGGCGTTGGCCATGTCGATCAGCTCCCATGTCGCCTCCTCGGGTGTTCGGCCGGTCAATGCCTCCAGGATGTCGGTATCGGACACCATGTCGACCAGACCGTCGGAGCAGAGGAGGATGCGGTCGCCCGGTTGGAGCTCGATCGTCTCCTCGTCGACGTTGAGGAAGCGGGTCAACCCGACGACACGGGTCAGCATGTGTTTCTGGGGATGGTTGGCCGCCTCCTCCTGTGTGAGCTGGCCGCGGGCCAGCAGGTCGGCTGCGACAGTGTGGTCCTCGGTGACCTGGACGAGATTCGAGCCACGGAGCAGGTAGGCCCGGCTGTCTCCGACATGGGCGAAGTGCGCCTCGCCTTCCGGTGTCACGGTGACCAGGGTCATGGTGGTGCCCATGCCCTCCAGAGCGGGCTCTCGTGCCACCTCCTCCCGGATGGCCCGGTTGCCCGCCGCCACCCGGTCGGCCGGGGACAGCTCGACGGAGGCTGCTGCGTTGACCGCGAGACGCGAGGCGACCTCACCCCCGACCGCTCCGCCCATGCCGTCGGCCACCATCAGGGTCTTCGGCCCTTCGGACTCACCGGAGGCCTCGGGGAACAGCGAGTCCTCGTTGTTGCTCCTGATCATCCCCTGATGGGACCCAGATGCCCAGATGTACCTCACCGGACCTCCATCACCGTCTTTCCTACCTGGACCGTGTCGCCACGTCTCAGCTGGGTCGGCGCCGTGATCCTCCGCCCGTTGACGTAGGTGCCGTTGGTGCTGCCCAGGTCGTGGAGCACGATCCCGTTGTCCTGGGCGACCAGTCGCATGTGGAAGTCGGAGGCGTATGGATCCCCGAGCACCACGTCGGCCTCCTCAGACCTACCCAGGACGGTCACGTTAGTGACCTGTAGTTCTTCTCCGGCAAGGGTGTCCGAACGCACGAACAGGATCCGGGTTCCCTCGGGCCGGGTCCGTCTCACCGAGATGCCCAGATGGGATCCGATGGCTCGGGCGATCTGCCAGACGAACAGGTAGACCAGCCCGAGGAAGATGATGCGCAGGAGGGCGAGGATCACATCGGGCATCAGAGGACCTGGAAGCGATAGCGATGCGATGCGATGCCCACCGCCGACCCGTCTTCCAGGGGGACGGGCGTCTCTCCGACTGTCTTCCCGTCGACGGTGGTGCCGTTGGCCGAGCCCAGGTCACGGATCCAGCTCCTTCCGCCCTGGCGCCAGATGAGGGCGTGGCGCCGGCTGATGTCGTCGTGGGCCAGTGAGACGTCCGCTCCCGACCGGCCCACCAGGGACCTGTTCCGGGCGATGTGGTGTCGTTGCTGGGCGGCGGCCAGCACCGCCCAAGGTCGCTCCGAACCGGGCAGCACCTCGACGTGGCATTGGATGGTGCCCGGTGGCACTTCGGTCGAGGCGGTTATGGAGACTTCGACCGGGCCCTCGAGGCGGAGCCCCTCGTCGGCGGCGTGGCGCTCGATCTCCTCGGCCAGCGACAACTCGAGCTGCGACACCTCGCCGCCCAGGTCCCGCGGGTTGAGCACCATCCGGTACACGTTGGCAGATCCCACACCGGTGTCATGCTCGAACCGTGCCAGGTCGGCCTCGCGCGCCAGCCGCGCCGCCATCTCGGACGGATGGAGACGGCCGGAGAACACCCGGGCGGCCAGGCTTCCCAGCAGGCGCTCCACCCGTCTCTCGAACGCTCGGGCCACACTCACCGGGCGTCAGGTTACGGGGTTCGGGAAGATGGCGGACTACCGCAACCAGATGCCGGCCGGTACGATTTCGACTCCCATGCCAGGGGCGAGTGGCGGAATTGGCAGACGCGCAGGATTCAGGTTCCTGTGATCGCAAGA
>CAYVTP010000097.1:0-2562 GCA_964454615.1 uncultured Acidimicrobiaceae bacterium
GCATCTCCTCCTTCCCAGCCCAGCTGCCGTGCCCAACCGGAGACCGGAGCAGCGTCAGCGTGGAAGGTGATCGTGAGCTGCAAGGTCCCAACCTGATATCCGACCGTGCCCTCCTCGGCGGAGCCGTAGATCTCGGTCAGCCCGAGCAGATCGGTGTAGAAGCGTCGAGCGGGCTCGAGGTCGCCGGAGTGCAGGTAGAGGAAGGTCTTGACCGGCCCGAGGATAGCGCCGGGCCCCGTTCACTTGGTGGGGAGCACCCGGACGATGCCGGCCAGTGCGTCGTACGCTCGCTCACCGATGTGCTTCTCGTCTTCGTCGAGGAGGTTGGCCATCACCTTCAGGGTCCACTCCATCAACGAACGGTTACGCAGCCCGGTGTGGGCCAGGGCCCGCATCACCGGCGGGTTGCCGATGGCCTTCACGAAGATCCGGGCCATCTTGTAGTACAGACCGAACTCGTCCTCGAGAAGCTGCGGATATCGGCGGAGCAGCCCGAGATCATCCTTGGCCAGGGCGTCGCCGACCAGGTCCGCAGCCATTCGCCCGGTCTCGTAGGCGTAGGAGATACCCTCGCCGTTCCACGGGTTGATGGCACCGGCGGCGTCGCCGGCGGTGATCCAGTTGGCCCCCACCAAAGGCCCCCTGGCGTAGGACATGATCAGCTTGCCGCCGACAGGCTTGGTGAGCCGGGTCTCCTCGGAGATGCCCCAGTAGTCGGGGGCGGAGGCTGCGTAGTCGTTCATCATGTTGGTGGTGTTCACCGTCTTCCACCGCTTGAAGGTGGAGAGGAGCCCGACACCCACGTTGATCGAACCGTCACCGAGAGGGAACACCCACCCGTAGCCGGGCATGGTCGCCCCCGACGAGTCGCGCAGGTCGAGCTGGCTCTCCAGGAACCGGTCGGTCGAGCGTGGCGAGGAGTAGTAGCCCCTGGCGGCAAGGCCCAGTGGATAATCCTTGCGACGGGAAGTCCCCAGCTCCCTGCCGAAACGGTTCATCGACCCGTCGGCAATAACCGTGATCGAGGGGGTGACCCTCTCCTCCCCGTCCCCGTTGGAGAGCGCCACCGAGGTCAGGACCCCACCTTCCATCACCGGAGTGGCTGTGGTCTTCTCCCGGATCACCACGCCTTCCTTCTCGGCGAGGCGGGCTACCTGTTGGTCGAGGTCCGACCGGCGGATCACGCCTCCCCAATTGGGAAAACGGCTGTGTTCGGGCCAGGGCAGCTCGATCATCAGGTCGTCGCCGGCATACGACCTCAGGCCGTCGATCCTGTGGAACTCGGGCACATCGAAGTCGAAACCCATGTCCTCGAGTTGGAGGATGGCCCGTGGGGTCAGCCCGTCGCCGCA
Source organism: uncultured Acidimicrobiaceae bacterium (assembly GCA_964454615.1). Lineage (GTDB taxonomy): Bacteria > Actinomycetota > Acidimicrobiia > Spongiisociales > ZC4RG35 > ZC4RG35. Next base: position 1,353 of record CAYVTP010000097.1, read on the forward strand.
GGTCTTCTCCCTGGGATATTCCTTGGCCTCGACCATGGTGACTTGGTGTCCGGCCCGCGCCAACCAGAGTGCTGCGGCACTGCCCGAAGGGCCGCCACCCACCACGAGGACTTCAGGCGTTGTCATGCTGCAGGCAGGGTAGAAGAGTTGCGAGGATCGCGGACCTCGCGGATTGGATACCCCAGCGTGTCCCCCCGTGGGAACGGGGGGACCGGCGCAAGCGACCGAAGGGAGCGCGTCGAGGGGGGCCTGAGGCCGAAGGCCGAAGTCGTCACTTAGCTCCCGCGCGATAGGTGAGTGACGAGTTCGCCCCTACGGGGCTCACCGCCCCCTCGCCCTCGCCTTCGGCTGCGGGCGGTCCCCCACGAGTGGGGGGACACGTCTCGCACAGGTATCGTCGCCGGCGATGAGCAGCCTCTCCCGAGCCACCGTGGCCAGACTGCCCCACTACCTGCGGCTGCTGGAAGATGGCAACGGCGGGCTGGAAACTGTCAGCTCCGGCGAGCTGGCAGACGCCGCAGGGGTCAACGCCGCCAACGTCCGTCGCGACCTGGCCGCTCTCGGTTTCCAGGGGACCCGAGGGGTGGGCTACGTGGCGGCAGACCTGAGGGATCGGATCAGGCGGGAACTGGGTATCGAGCGGCGGCGCAGGGTCGGAATCGTCGGCGCCGGCAACCTCGGGACCGCCCTCGCCCGGTATACGGGGCTGTCGAAACGAGGCTTCGACGTGGTGGCTCTCTACGACATAGCCCCGGCGCGGATCGGCCAGGAGGTGTCCGGGGTGAGAATCAGGGACCTTGCGGATGTGGAGGACGACCTCGGCTCGGGGATGTTCGACATGGCGATACTCGCCGTCCCGGCGAAGTCCGCACAACGCGTGGCCGACACCCTGGTCCGGGCCGGTGTCCGGTCGATTCTCAACTTCGCACCGGCTCGTGTCACCGTGCCCGACACCGTGGCGGTCCGACAGGTCGACCTGTCCAACGAGCTCCAGATCCTGAGTTACTACGGCTAGGCCGGGCTAGGCCGGGCTACGCCCGGCGTACCGGGTACCGGGTACCGGGTACTGGGAACGCGGACACCGTGGGCTCGGGGCTCAGGGGCGAATGCAACTCCTCGACGGGACCCATCCGGCGACTGCTGAGAGTCCAAGTACCAAGTACCAAGTACCAAGTACCAAGTACCAAGTACCAAGTACCAAGTACCAAGT
>CAYVTP010000097.1:2662-6935 GCA_964454615.1 uncultured Acidimicrobiaceae bacterium
ACTTACTAAGTCGCCGTTTCCCCTTCTTGGGTCTGCTCGTACTGATGGAGGGCAGTCAAGAACGCCAGGAAGAGGACCACGCTGACCAGCAGGTAGGTGATCGGGATGATCCGGATCTCGAAGGCGTTCAGGCCTTCGATGCTCTCGGGGCGTGGGCCTCTGGGGGCGTACACCACGAACAGCATCGACCCGATCGCCATCCATCCGAAGGTCGCTGCCCCGGTTATGAGGAACCCGAGACGTTTCCCGAGGTTGGTGACGTTGAACAGGTACATCGATCCGAAGAACAGGACCACCGAGACGACAGTGAGGAGGATCCCGGTGACGAACATGTTCGCCGACAACAGGTTGCGGAACAGCTCACGGAACATGGGTCACCTCACCCCTGCCAGATTGCCGGTTCTCAGGTAGTGGGCAAGAAGCTCGATGTCGTCCATGGTCAGAAGAGAGCCGAACCCCGGCATCCGACCCGAGCCCATCCCGTTGAGGCCGTAGGGGGCCTGGGCGACCGAGCCGTTGATGAGAAAGTCGACGAGCGGATCGGGCACCGCAGGATCGGCCGGCGCCGGGCCGAACTGGACCAGTGGCCTCCCTTCGAACAGGGCAGGACCGAAGCCCCCAGAACCGACCTCCTGGGAAAACACGATCCCCGCCGAGAAACCGGAGGTGTGACATCGGGCACAGTTCGCCTGGAACAGGCCGACTGCTCTCGAAGCCTCTTGCTCTGACACTCCCATTGCGGCCGCCACCCCGAGAATGTCGATCTCCCAAAGGCGGTCTTGCTGGGCCCGACGGAGGAAGGCGAGGCCGCCCTCTTCCTGGGGCCGGATCCGGTCCTCGTTCTCGAACAGCACCCGCTTGATCAGGGCCACCGACTCGAGGGTGCCGACCAGACTGGTCGCGGTCCGCATATCGGGCTGGCCTCCAACCGAGGCGGGGTTGGTCGGAGAAAGGGTGACCAGGGTCAAACCCCTCGGTAGGGTCGATGCCGCCGCCTCGGCGAGCAGTGCATTGATCTGTGTCTCGGCGGCGTCGGGGATCCCGTCACCGTCGGTGTCCTCGCCGTCGGCGTTCGCCAGGATCTCGTTGATCCTGTTGATGTAGGTCCCGAGGATCGGGTCTCTTTGTGAGGCGGCTTCCATCTCGGAAAGCACCGCCTCGAGTGCGTCCCGGTCGGGAGTCTCCGGGTCGAGAGTGATCGGCTGGAACGACCAGAAGTAGGCCATGGCCTCGGCCGAGATCTCGGAGAGGCGAACCTCCACCACGTCTGCCAACCCGTCTCCGTCGGTGTCGATGCCGGTGCCTGCGCCCTCGAACAGACGCCTGGCCTCGGCTGCCAGGGGCTGTATGAAGGCGTAGTCCTCGGAGGCCTGATCGATCTCGGCAACCACCTGCTCCTGGCGGGCGATGGCAGCCTCGAGGGCCGCGTCGGCGCCTGCCAGGCGATCGAGCTCGGCCTGGATCATCTGGGGAATGTCGTTGATCACATCCTGCTGCGCTCGCTGCACCGTCTTCAGGTAGTTGATCACGTCCTTCACCTGGTGGGTGTTCATCGGGCCACCCCCGGCCAGGCCCCATGCCGGCATCGGGGTGTTGGACCGCCCGTAGGTGATCCAGAAGTCGACCTCGTCGTCGGAGTAGCGGTAGAAGATGTCGTCCAGTGGTGGGGCGTACCAGTCGACGGTCACACCGGACCGTCGCTCGATGAAGCTGGCGTTGCCACCGGCCCCCAACGGTCCGTGGCAGTCGAAGCAGGCGAACTCGGCGACGATGCGCTCCCCTCGGGAGACGGAGGCCTGGTCGAACTCCTCCACGAATCCGGTCTGCCGCCCGGGCTCCCCGAGGAAGTAGATGGGCAGGGAGACGGCAAGGAAAGCCGAGGCGGCGATGGCGAACTTCTGTCCTCTCTCGAGCCGGCGAGTCTCCAGCTGCTGGTCGTCGATGCCCGGCCTCAAGTTGGGGGAGATCTCCTCGCCGCCACGGCTGCGCAGGGCCGACACCACCATGAGCCCCAGCCAGGAGATGCCGGCGACCAGGGCCAGGACAGTGACTACTTCGGCAGTCATCCGTCAGTGATCCTCACCAACCACCGCGGTGATGCAGCTGGGACCCTGGGGGTAGTTGAACGACAGGGCGGCGGCTCGGGGGGTCTCGATGATGCTCCCGGTCTTGATTATGAACCGACCTCCAACGACCTCCACCACGAAACGGTCGAGGTTTCTCGGGGCGGGGCCTCCGAACCATTCACCGATGGCGTTGTATACCGAGCCGTGGCAGGGACACTCGAACCCGACCGAGGTGGCGCACCATGGGACGCGACATCCCAGATGCACGCAGCGCTGGAAGAGAGCCATCAGCCCGCCTGCCTCCACCGACAGACCTTCGAACTGGGAGGAGAGGGTATCCGGCGCGGGAACCACATAGGCCCTCGCCTCGGGCACGAACACGGGGGCCACCGATCCGTCTGGTGCGACGGCCATGATCTGGAGATCTGACACCGCGCCTGCGTCGACGTCGGTCCCGAACCCGCCGGTCAGCTTGGGCCACATCATGGCCAGGGACCCGATACCCATGAACCCGAGGAAAGAGAAGAATGTGGCGTTCATGGCCCTGTTGAAGAACTGTCGCCTGGTCACCCCGGCCTCCTCGGGCGACACTTCGATGACCCGTTGGGTCTCCACGACCTGGATGGCCCCGACCGGTTCTGGCTCTGGCTCCTCGACAGCCTCTGGCTCCTCGGGCTCCTCGATCTCGGCCTCGGCCGGGGGTGTCACGAAACCGGGGGCAGGTGACCGGTCGGCCCGCCTGGTCTCGGCCGACACACCCGCCGTGGGCTCGGGAGGGGCTGCTTGAGAGCGGCGGAAGGCGATGGTGAACGCCCCCACTGCCCCGAGGATGGCGAACACTGCGACGCCGATGAGGATCATGTTGGTGAAGCTCATTCGAAGTGCACCCAGTCGAGTATGTCGTCGAAGAAGACCCCGTCACGCCAGGGGTACGAGAAGTTGAACCCTCTGCCTCTGAAGAGGACACCGATGATGGTCAGGGCTGCGGAGCCGGCCAGGAAGACCGAGTAGAGGGCTATGGCGAACTTCCTGTCACTGGGCCTTGTCGACGGGTTCTTGTCGATGTACGGGACCATCATCAGTCCGACCAGGCCGGCGAAACCCGGGATCATCACACCCGCTATCTGCGGGTCGAAGTAGCTGAGGAGCTCTTGGAGGCCGAGGAAGTACCAGGGCGCCTTGGACGGGTTGGGCGTGGCGTTGATGTTGGCCGGGTCGAGCAGGGGCGAGTGGATGATCACTGCCATGATGACCAGCAGTGCGGTGATGCCGAGCAGGGCACCGAATTCCATGAGCATCAGGTGGGGCCAGGTGTTGACCTTGTCGGACGGCTCCGCCTTGACGTTCTGGATGGCCCGGGCCTTGACCACCGTGAGGAGCCTCTGGGTACGGACACCTTCGGGCATCCCCGTCGGCGGGACCACGGGGCGGGGGCTCACAATGGCGGCCACCTTGCCGGACCCGGGGCCGTTCCCCGACCCATTGCCGCTCGGTTCTGCAGGGCGATCTTCGACGATGGTGGCCACTGGTGCGGCTGCCTCCTCGGGATCCTTGTCGTCGGAGGGTGCCGCCACGTCGGCCGGAGCCTCCGCATCGGCAGACCCATCGTCTTCGGCGGTCTCCGCCACCTTCGGCGCCTCCGGGGGCACGTCCTGGGACATGTCCGCCTCCACTTCGACCTCGCCGTCGACTTCACCCTCCTCCGGGACCTCATCGACCGGCTCCGGCTCGGGATCCGGGGGCGGGATGTCCACCGGGGGGCCTTCGCCCTTCAACGCAGCCAGGACGTCTTCGACCGGTACGCCCAGCGCCCTGGCCTTGGCCTCGGCGGTGCGCCTCAGGAGATCTTCGGGGATCGCGATGTCGTCAGGTCTGTCGCCCATATGAACTCTCCTACAGGGGCCCCGAGATGCCGCCGTCCTTGCGGACCCGCCAGAAGTGGACGGCCATGAATATCACGATGATGAACGGGAAGGCGAGGATGTGAAGGACGTAGAACCGGAGGAGCGTCGCCTCGCTCACCTCCAATCCCGCGAAGAGCAGGAAAGTGACCTGCTCGCCCACCACCGGAGCGGCCCGGCCCATGTTGCTGCCGACCGTCACCGCCCAGTAGGCGAGCTGGTCCCATGGGAGCAGGTAGCCGGAGAACGAGAGCAGCAGGGTGAGCAGCAGGAGGATCACGCCGACCACCCAGTTGAACTCCCGGG
>CAYVTP010000098.1:0-6816 GCA_964454615.1 uncultured Acidimicrobiaceae bacterium
AGTATGTAATCCACCTCGTCTCCCTTTCCCATGAGCGTCGGACGACGGGAGCCGGACCGCAAGAGGAGAAAGTCCTTTGATCGGGGTGTGGAACTGCTAACGGTCCCGCCGTTGGTGCCCCCGGTCCGGCCGACCCAGGTCTGGTTGGGCATTGCCAACGCCTCAAGCAGTTTCGATGGCCGGGTGAATCAAGGTGGCAAATCAGTCCAACCTGCTCGACCCTCTTGACGTTCTTGTGACGATTATGACTGTCCACGGAGCGGGCTCACCCACCTCTGGACCATCCCGTCTTACCCGTTAGTCATGCGATGTCGCGGCGTCGGGTGATCTGAATACCTGCGGCCACGACCGCGACCAGATACACCAGGAAGAGGGCGGCCCCGGCCGCAGCACCGATCTCTGGATGTTGGCCGGTGATGGCGGTGCCGGCGCCGGTGAACGGCAACCACTGCGCCGCGTCCGGGACCAGCCCTCCCAGGAGTTGCTCTGCGATCATCACCCAGCCGAAGGCGACCAGGACCGCTCCCAACTGGTTGGGCACGGCGGCGCTGATTCCCACTCCGAACCCGGCGGCGAGACCGGTAGCGATCGGTGTGAGGGCTAGGCCGGTGACAACGGCCGACCCGAACGGAATCGGGTTGCCAATGGCAGCCAACCATCCAACGGCCACAACGACGGCTGCCGCTTCGACCACTACTCCGAAGATCGCTCCGGCCAAGGTGTAGCCGACGACCTTCGCCGCCACGACCCGGCCCCTGGCGGGGGTGAGCAGAAACGTGGTGGCGATGGTGCGGTGTCGGTGCTCACCGGCCAATGCGGTTGCTCCGAGTATCAGGGTGAACAAGACGGCAACCCCAGATACGTCGAGGACCGAGCGTAGGTCGGCCTCCGTTTCGATGACGCCGGCGGCGCCCTCGATGGTCAAGGATGTGTTGTCGCCGACAGCGAACTGTAGGCCCGTGACCAAGACCACTAGCCCCGTCGCGGCCACCAGAAGACCCAGGTACAAGCGGGCGGAGCGAAGCTTGAATAGCTCGGCACCGATGAGACGGATCATGACTGCTCCTCCTGTTCGGTCAGAGCCAGGAAAGTGTCTTCGAGGGACAGGCCGTGTTCGCGGAGCTCGTAGAGGACCACGTTGTTGGCGGCGGCGAGACGACCGATCTCTTCGATGTCGACTCCGGACACCAGAAGACGGCCGTCGTCCTGGTGGGTCACGGTTGCGCTGTGCCGGATGAGGGTTTGGGCGAGGCGATCTGCGTCTGGGGTTCGGACTGCCACGGTGTCGCCCATGTGGGCGACTACCGCGTCAATCGGTCCATGAGTGATGAGCCGACCCCTGTTGATGATCACCACTTCGTCGACCATTTGAGCGATCTCGGCGAGGATGTGGCTCGAGACCAACACGGTCTTGCCCTGTTCGTGGGCCAGGCTCCTGAGGAACTGGCGGAGCCAGCGGATGCCTCTGGGGTCGAGGCCATTGGCCGGTTCGTCCAACAACAGAAGTCCCGGGTCGCCGAGAAGGGCTGCGGCCAGCCCGAGCCGTTGACGCATCCCTGAGGAGAACCCCCCAACCGCCCGGTCGGCGGCATCCTCCAGTTCCACGAGACCCAGCAACTCCTCCACCCGCACTTCGGGGATGCCAGCAGTGCGGGCAAGAAGGCGTAGATGGTTACGGGCCGTCCGGGCCGGGTGAAAGCCGGACACCTCCAGCATCGCTCCCACCCTGTGGACGGGCTCGCTCAGCGATACGTAAGGTTGTCCGAGAACGTAGGCGGTGCCGCTGGTCGGCGCGGCGAGTCCGACCAGCATTCGGAAGGTGGTGGTCTTCCCGGCCCCGTTCGGCCCCAGGAACCCAGCGATTGTCCCATGTGGTATCGAGAAGCTCAGATCGTCAACGGCAACCGTCGCCCCATAACGTTTGGTTAGATGCTCCACCTCAACCGCAGGTGGATCAGGTCCTCCAGCCGGAGCCTGCTCCATTCGAGGCAGGATCGTGGCCCTGTCGACGGGTTGTGCACGATGTTGAATCGGGTCGGGCATGTTCACCTGTCCCGGGTGGCTGTCCGAAAGAACCCCCGGTGGTGGGAAATGGCCGCCCATCCGGCCGACCAGGCAATCAGGGGAGTCACCTCCCTGGTGTTCATTGGTTGACATCTCCAGAAAACTCGAAACTAAGAGGACCAACCGGGCCGTGATAGGGGCAAAGGGCCCTAAGAGACCAGCACGGCAGACTGCGTGGTTCGACCCACTGTTTGACGGTGCCTATGCATCGTCGCTCTCGGTCGGGAAACCTGCGGGCTGGGACTGGTCGCTCCCAAGGAGCGACGACCAACGCACAACCCGGACCTGCTCGGGTTGACCACCCGATGCCTCACCTTTCGGGGCGCATGCCGATCTACGGCTCCTCGTTCAACTCACCGTGCCAGGGAGGCAAGACGGGTGGGCTACCACTCGGAGGAGGCTTCAAGTCGGGCGTTCGGGTGAGGCAGGGCACCAATGTCTGACGCGCAAGCCGTCGCCGGTGACCTCTCGACTCGTCGGGTTCCCGGTAGGATCGACCTCCGGGACCAGCAGGTCAGACGGCAGGCTCGCGGTAGTAAAGCTTCTGTGACCACAGGTAACCGACGAGCGCCAGCCCGAGACACCACGCCACCGCCACGATCCACTCGTTGCCGATCGGCGTCCCCAGGAGTAGTCCACGAATGGTGTCCATGATCGGGGTGAATGGCTGGTGCTGGGCGAACCATCTGAGACCCGCCGGCATACCTTCGGTGGGGACGAAGCCGCTTCCTAGGAAAGGGAGGAGGAAGAGAGGCATGGGGAGATTGCTGGCTCCCTCGACCGTCTTTGAGACCAGGCCGAACGCCACGCCCAGCCAGGTGAGGGCAATGGTCACCAACAGCATGAGGCCACCGGCGGCTACCCACTCCAGGACACCTGCGTCGGGCCGGAACCCGACCAGGAGCCCAACGCCCACCACGATGGCCAGCCCGACCAGGGTCTGGATGGTGCTGCCGATGACATGACCATTGAGCACGGACGCTTTGGAGATCGACATCGTCTTGAAGCGGCCGATGATCCCTTCCTTCATGTCCATGGCCACGGTGATCGCGGTCACCTGGGGTGAGCCGGTGATGGCGATCAGCAGGATCCCGGGGAAGACGTACTTGACGTAGTCGGCACGGCCTGCCGTGGCCCCACCGACCCCAGCCCCCAGGGTCTCACCGAGTGCGTACACGAAGAGCAGGAGGAGGACGACGGGTACGGCAACTACCGACATGACGGCGATCGGTGACCGGGTTATGCGTCGTAGGTTGCGACGCAACATCGTCGTGGAGTCCCTGAAAGCGTGAGTGCGGGTGGTCATGGTGTGGAAGTCCTTTCTGTCTCGCGCCGACCGGTCAAGGCGAAGAAGACGTCGTCGAGGTCCGGGGTATGGACGGTCAGCGATTCCACTTCCACCTCGTGACGGTCGAGACGGTCGAGAACACGTCGAATCGTCCCAATGCCGTCGTGGCCTGGAACCTCCAGGATGAGCTCCTCGGCGTTGGTGCTCAAGACCTCCAGGACCCTTGCCGCCGTCTCTAACTGGGCCGGGTCGCTGAAGTGCAGCCTGATGTGCCCGCCGGGAACAAGCCGTTTCAGCTCGGCCGAGCTCCCTTCGGCCACGATCTCACCCCCGTCGAGGAGGGCGATCCGGTCTGCCAGATGATCGGCCTCCTCCAGGTACTGGGTCGTGAGAAAGACGGTGACGTTCTCGGAGGCGAGTCGGCGGATACTCTCCCATACGATGTGCCGGCCCCGAGGATCGAGACCGGTGGTCGGCTCGTCGAGGAACACGATGTGCGGTGAGCCGACCAGGCCCATGGCAAGGTCGAGGCGCCGCTGCATCCCGCCGGAGTAAGTGGCCGGGATCTTCTGGGCGGCTTCGAGCAGATCGAATCGCCGAAGCAGCTCGTCGACGCGCCGCCGTCCTTCATCACGGGGGAGATGGTGGAGGTCGGCCATGAGCATCAGGTTCTCCTCCCCGGTGAGGAGGTTGTCGATGGCCGAGAACTGCCCGGTGACACCAATGGCGGCACGCACCGCATCCTGCTCGCTGGCGAGGTCGTGTCCGGCGATCTCAACGCGACCTTCGTCGAAGCCGATCAGAGTGGACAGGATGTTCACCATCGTCGTCTTGCCGGCGCCGTTGGGGCCGAGCAGTGCGAAGACGGTTCCAGTCGCCACGTGCAGGTCGACTCCGTCGAGGACCGTCTGGTGGCCATAGGACTTACGCAGCCCGGTGACCGTGACAGCTGATGTTGGGTTGGTGTTCATCTCTCTCCTGTTTGTCTCTGTCGATTGTTCCGCGACCGGTGGATGTGGATGTCACCAAACGAGGTGCGGGCGCGAACCGCCACCCGCCCTCCTTCGTCCCCTGGATTCCCGGTTGCTTCGAGGCTGTTAATCACCCGCCCAAACCTGGTGGTGGCGTCGACCCAGGCCGCGGCCCCCTCCCGTATGCCGACTTCGACCCCGCCAAATCCGGTCTCCAAGTTGACCTCACCAGCACCGACCTCACCGATGCCGATGCTCCCGTTCGAGGTCTTGGCGGACACAGAGGAGTGGGCCAGGTCGACGCGGATGTCTCCGTTGGCAGACCTAACGCCGATGCCGCCACCCACTTCGCCAATCCAGGTCTTGCCGTTCTGGTTCTTTATCTCGGCATCCCCGTCGAGCCGTGTGAGCTGAATATCACCGGCCGTGGTGATCTCAGCGTCTCCACGGGAACGGTTCAAGCTGAGGCTCCCGGCCCCGCTCCTCAGCCGCACGCCTGCTGCTCGGTCGAGGTGGATGGCCCCGGCGCCGGTCTCCACGGTGGTATCACCGAACACGCCGTCAGCGGTCACGTCACCGGCCCCCGTCTTGACCTGGAGAGACGACTTCTCCGGCAACTCGATGGTCACATCCACGGATCCGGTTCGGGCGAACCCGACAAGGTTCCCGATTCCCCTCGCCCTCGGCGCCCTGACGACCAGGGTGCGACCCTCCAGATCCACCATCGTCCTGCCTGCAGCCTCGACATCGGCGTGCTCCGACGGATCATCGGGATTGACAACGATTGTGGTGTCACTCCGCTCGCTGGCGATGAGATGCACCGAGCCGGCGACCATGTCGACTTCCACCGAGATCGGGCCAGGGGTATGGAAGGTCGGCATCAGCGCACCCAACCCGTGAACCGGTCCCCCCCAGCCGGCCCCCAGGTGCGGGGCCGCGAGCCGATGGCCGCGTTGGCGGCGCGCACCAGCCAGGCATTCAGGGAGAGACCTTCGGCCCTTGCGGCGTCCTCGATCCGCTGCTTCAGGGTGGCCGGCATGCGCAGGTTGAGTCGGGCCGTCCCCGCCTCGTCGCCTTCGATCGAGTCGAATGCATGCTCGACTGCCGGGACCACCTCTTCGAACTCCTCCTCGGCTGGTGGTAAGGCGACCACGAACTCCGGCTCGCCTTGGCGAAGGCGTACTTCGACGCTGCCCGGGGCCATCTCGCGGGTGATCTCGTCGGCTGCCGTCGACAGAGCTTCGAGCAGTACGAGGCGCATAGCCGAGTCGAGCGTGGCGATCAGCCGCTGCGCCAACTCCTCGGCTTCGTCACCACCTGCCGCAACGGCAACGGCCAACAACTCGCGCAGCCTCTCGACATACTTGCCCATGTCCATGTGTGCCAGTATGGCACAATTTCGGCACCATTCAAGTGCCATAGTGGCACGCGTGCTGTCCGGGAGTCTCTTCTCATGGTGTGGCTCGACGGAGCCCGGCTTTGAGTGGCGGGGGAGTTCGTCCATGCCGATGGGCGGGCTCTATTCCTGGCGCCCTGGAAGATCGTTGCCATCGAGTGTCACGTCGGCATCCATTGGGTCGACGCCCGCCAGTTCGACGGTGACGACCATCTCGCCTTCAGCCTTGACTACGCCGATCGAAGGCCGGAAGCCGAAGTCGGAGTCATCTCGAAGTCCGAGAAGGCCCAGAGCTTCAACTCCATGTCGTTCCACCTCCTCTCCCGGGTTGTGCTCCAGATCCCGGCGGACAATCCGATCCCGTCGGAGGCAGAGCGATCATCTGTGACAGCGCCTCCTGGTGCAGTGCCAAACGAGCCCCCCGGGTCGTTGTGGGATCACCTCCGGATCGAAGGAGACCAAAGCCTCTGTTCGGGCCCGGGCCCCCCGGTTAGGGTCGAGACCGGGGACTGTGAGGGACCCGGTACGGGACGACCGACCGGGGCCAAGGGGGGAAATGGCGGAGCCCCCGATTGGGGGCTCCGCCTCTGAAGTTGGGACTTTTGGCCCTAACGCCGGCCCTCCAGCTCTCCTATGCTGAAGATTCGGAAGGGCCCGAGGATGTGAGTCCGGGAGCTGGGTGGTTTCCCAGCTGAGATCGAGGCTGAAGGAGCTTCGAAACCGTAAGACCTGATCCGGTTAGAACCGGCGTAGGAAACTCACTCGTCGGGCTCTTCTCTTTCCCTCCCACCCGCGCCGACCCAAACAGGCTTTGGGGTGTGTCCTTTCCACCAGTCACCCTCACAATCGCGGCATGAAACGACGCAGCCATGTGTCGGATCGTCCTACTTCTGATACTGGCTTGTGCTTGGAGGCGCTGGCCTGTTATGTGGAAACCCTCCGCTGGGTGCGGATCATCGTCTTGATCCTGTTCGTCGCCGGGGGCTTTCAAGGGCTGGATTCGAGGGCCCGGCGTCTGACCCTATCGCCCCCGACTCATCCAAGGACCACACTGACCTGGTGGGTGGCCCCATCGTCGACCAGGTCGACTTCGGATC
>CAYVTP010000099.1:0-6763 GCA_964454615.1 uncultured Acidimicrobiaceae bacterium
TTCTGCATCCGGACGATCTCGGTGGCCGCCGCATCAATAAAACCGCTGACCCTGAACAACTCAACCGCCAAGTCTGATACGTAGACCACGTGGAGCTCGGCGTCCCGGCGCACCGCCTCCTCCACCGCCCTCTCCAGGGCTGTCACGGATGGCGCGGTCCCGTCGACTCCGACGACGACCAGTTGTCTGTCACTCAAATTGTCTCCTCTCGATCACTCCTCCCATTGCAGCATGCGCGCCGGTCAGAGGTCAGGGGCCAAGGTCACCTACCGGTGGGACTCTCGTCGGCCCAAACCTATCCTCGGTGGCAGTGCATCTGGCCCTCGCCCGTTTTCTGGTCTTCTTCGCCTCCGCCTCGGTGCTGATCGTCGAGATACTGGCGATGCGGCTCCTGGCCCCCTACCTGGGTGTCAGCCTCGGGGTGTTCACCGGGGTTATCGGGGTGATCCTCGCCGGGATCGCCCTCGGGGCATGGATGGGGGGCCGGCGAGCAGACAGCCAGGACCCGAAGGTGCTGCTCGGGCCCGCCCTCATCCTGGGAGGCATCCTGGCCATGGGGTCGCCTCTGCTGGTCGACTGGATCGGCCCCGGGCTCTCATCCGACCCCGGTTCGATCGTGGTGGCCGCCACTGTCGCCTTCTTCCTGCCGGCGGCCGCACTCTCCGCGGTCCCGCCGCTGGTTGTGAAGATCCAGCTCTCCTCACTGGACCACACCGGACGGGTGGTCGGCTCCTACTCCGCTGTGGGGACGGTGGGGGCCATCTTCGGGACGTTCCTGTCCGGGTTCGTCCTGGTCGCCGCATTTCCCTCGAGACCCACCCTCGTGGTACTTGGAGGTCTGCTCGTCCTGTTCGGCATCCTCATCTCGACAACTCGCCGACGGTGGCATGCCGGCGTGCTGGCGGCGTCGGTGTTCCTCGGTGCGGTGGTCATCCTCTCCCCCGGGCCGTGTCAGGTCGAGACCGCCTACAACTGTGCGATCGTGGTCCACGACCCGGACCGCGCCGGCGGACGGGAGTTGATCCTCGACCGCCTGCACAACAGCTACGTCGACCTCGACGACCCAGCACACCTCGAGTATCGGTACGTACGGCTCATGGTCGACCTCATCGAGTCGGCTTTCCCGGAGGGGCCGATCGGCACGGTGTCGATCGGAGGCGGGGGCATGACCATCCCCGGCTACTTCACCCACACCCGTCCGGGGAGCGTCAACATCGCCCTCGAAATCGACCCCGGGGTCGTCGACCTGGCAAGAGACGAGATGGGGCTGAGTCCTCTGGTAGAAGTGCTGGTCGAGGACGCAAGGCTCTCCCTCCGCACATTGGAGTCTGGATCGGCCCATGTCGTTGTCGGCGACGCCTTCAGCGGCCCGTCGGTGCCATGGCATCTGACCACTGTGGAGTACCTGGCCGAGATCGACCGTGTCTTGCGGCCCGACGGCATCTACACGATGAACGTGATAGACCTCTTCGGCCTCAGGTTCGCCAGGGCTACGGCCGCCACCCTCCTCGAGGTCTTCGAGCACGTCGCCCTCCTGGTGCCGCCCTCCTACCTGGATGGGCGGTCCGGTGGGAACTTCGTGTTCGCCGCCTCGAACACTCCTCTCCCCCTCGGTGCTCTAGCCGTTGCAATCGAGGCCAGGGGCCAGGGGGAGTCGGTCATTACCGGGACCGACTTGACCTCATTCGCCCTAGGCGCCCCCATCCTCCGGGACGACTTCGCTCCTGTCGACCAGATGCTCGCCCGCCGATGAGCGTCCTGCCAGCACCTGGCCCAATAGCCGAACCACTTCGGCAGAGTCCACCACCCTGAGGCCTGCCGTGGTGTCACCCTCGCCGACCTTGATGGACAGATCCTCCGGCCCGAGTGCGGCGAAAGCATCCTCGTCGGTGACGTCGTCTCCGAAGTACACCGCCAAAGCTTCGGGGTGCCGGGCTTTGAGCCGGTCGACCGCCTGACCCTTGTTGGCATCTCCGATCACCAGGTCTACCACCTCTTTTCCCTGGACACAGCGGACGCCCTCCCAGCTTCCCGGCCCGTTGGCCGCAGCCTCGATCAGCGCCCCGGCAGAGGGATGCACCGCGTTGCGCACGTGGAGCGCCACCGAGGTCGACTTCACCTCCACCATGGCCCCGGGGACGCAATGGGCGATCTCCCCCACCTTCTCGACCAGCCGTCTCAACAGCTCGGTCTCTGCGGTGCCCAGGTCGGGAGCCGCCCCGGTCTCGGCCCCGTGGCCCCCGATCAGGGTCAGGGCCTCGAGGGGAAGAAAGTCCTCGAGGTCTCCTAGGGCACAACCCGAGATCACCGCCACCGTCGTGCCGGGTGCTTCGGAGAGCCCACCGAGAAGGTCGAGCGTGCTCGGGTCTGCCACCGCCGAGGCGGGATCGGACACGATCGGGACCAGGGTGCCGTCGTAATCGAGCATCAGCAACAAACTCTCGGCGGCGACCATGGACTCGACGGCGGCGGCCAGGTCACTCATGTGGATTCCAGACTGTCGATGCAACCGGCCACCCAACTGTGGACGTCGGAGGAATCGACCACTCTTCGCATCGACCGCACACGGCGCCGCTGCTCGGCCGGCGACATCTCCAGGGCGGCCTCCAGAGTGGCCGCCACGGAGTCGACATCATGAGGGTTCACCAGGAGGGCACTGGTCAGCTGCTCGGCCGACCCGGCGAACTCGCTGAGCACCAGCACCCCGGTGTCGTCGATGCGTGTCGCCACGTACTCCTTGGCCACCAGGTTCATCCCGTCCCGGAGGGGCGTGACCATCATCACATCTGCGCTGATATAGGCGGCCACCAGGTCTTCGGCGTCGAACGAGCGGTACATGTAGTGGACTGCAGGGAGGCCGGCCCGACTGTGCTCCCCGTTGATCTGTCCCACCAGTCTCTCGATCTCGTCGCGCTCCTCCTGATAGAAGGTGACATCTTCCCGACTGGGCACCGCTATCTGCAGGAACTGGAGATCTTCGGGGCCCGCGGAGCCTCTTCCCATTACCGTTTGGAACGCCTTCAGCCTCACATCGATCCCCTTGGTGTAGTCGAGACGGTCGACACCGAGGATCAGCCGACGCGGATTCCCCAGCCGGGCCAACATGTCTGCGGAACGGCGTCTCACCTCCTCGTCGGCGGCCAACCCGGCGAAGTGGGCGGTGTCCATTCCGATCGGCGCCCTCTCGAAACGGACCGTCCTGCCCCCGTGCTCGAGCATCCCGGTCCCGACCCGCTTCGCCCCGGCATACCGACGCGCTGCAGCTGCGAAGTTGGCAGCCGAGCTCCGCGTCTGGAATGCGACCACATCGGCGCCGAGGAGGCCTTCGAGCACCTGGGTACGCCACGGAAGCCTGGCATACAGCTCGACCGGGGGGAAGGGTATGTGGAGGAAGAACCCGATGGTCGCATCCGGACGGAGAGTGCGGAGGGCCCCGGGCACGAGCTGAAGCTGGTAGTCGTGCACCCAGACGATGTCGTCCTCATCGGACACCGCGGCGGTCGCCTCTGCGAACTTCCGGTTCACCTCCTGGTAGGGGCCCCACCAGCGCCTGCTGAAAGTGGGGGCCCTGATCCCATCGTGATAGAGCGGCCAGACCGTGCCGTTGCAGAAGCCCCGGTAGTAGCCGTCGACCTGGACTTCGCTCAGGTCGACGGGGACGACTCTGATCCCCTCGGCGTCGAAAGGCTCGAGCTTCTCGTCCGGGCTGCCCGACCACCCCACCCAGAGGCCGTCCCTCTCTCTGAGGGCGGGGGTGAGCGCACTCACCAGCCCACCCGGGCTCGTCTCCCAATATCCGTTGCTGGTCATCGTCATCGGGAGTCGGTTGGCCACGACGACCAGGCGACGTGCTGGTGCCACCTCTCCAACCATAGGACGGCCGAATGGGTAGCCTGACAGGGTCGGTGGTGGGCGATGACGGACTCGAACCGCCGACCCCTGCCTTGTAAGGGCAGTGCTCTAGCCAACTGAGCTAATCGCCCGCGTCTGGTCGGATTGTACGGACCCGGAGGGTCCAATCAGGACCCCGGACCAATTGGGCCTCTGTGCCTATTCACTTTCCTGTGGAAAAAGGTCGATAGCGATATCGACAAATGCCGGGGCACACCTGGGGCTGTCCCTACGCTGCGCGGAGCGGAAATGAGCAGAGCGATCGAACGAGAAGTCAGTGACGAGGCCATCCGGCAGTATCTCGACGGCATCGGCACCTTCGAGCTGCTGACCGCCGAAGACGAGGTCCGTTTGGCCAAGGCCATCGAGACCGGGCGCAAGGCGGAGATCGCGCTCGAGCTGGAGTCCAACCCGGCCAAGCGACGTGAGCTCGGCCAGCTGGTCCGGGCAGGAGAGGAGGCCCGGCAGACCTTCATCAGGGCCAACCTCAGGCTCGTCGTCTCCATCGCCAAACGCTACGGCCATGCCCGGCTCCCCTTCCTCGACCTGGTCCAGGAGGGCAACCTCGGCCTGATCCGGGCGGTCGAGAAGTTCGAGTACCGGAAGGGCTTCAAGTTCTCCACCTACGCCACCTGGTGGATCCGACAGGCCATCACCAGGGCGATCGCCGACAAGTCACGCACCATCCGGGTGCCGGTCCACATGATGGACACCATCACCCAGATGCAGACCGCCGAGGCAAACCTGACAAGGCGACTGGGCAGGAAGCCCACCGACGCCGAGCTCGCCCAGGAGTCGGGGCTGACCGTCGAGAAGATCGGCGAGGCCCGGAAAGTCGCCCCCGAACCGGTTTCCATCTTCGAGCCGGTGGGTGAGGACAACGCCATGCTCGGTGATTTCATCGAGGACACCGAGGCCGCGGTCCCCTTCGAGATCATCGCCTCCAAACTCAACATCGAGAACCTCCGCTTCGTCCTCGACCGGCTCAACGAGCGGGAGCGGACCATCATCGAGATGCGTTACGGGCTGGGCGACCGCGAACCGGCCACGCTCGACGAGGTCGGCCGCCACTTCAACGTGACCCGGGAGCGCATCCGCCAAATCGAGGCCAAGGCCCTGGCCAAGATGCGCCACCCCTCCACCCCTGGAGGGCTCCGCGAGCTGGCCGCCGGCTAGGCCGAACGGGCCAGCTCGCAACGAGCCCGATGCTCCTCCTCTCGGAAGCTTCCGACAGTCGTTGTCGGACTTGGCCCAAGCTCTGGGGCGCTTCTCAATAGCGGTTCAAGTCGCAGCGCTGGGTTGCTCCGAACCCTGCGCTCGATACTTTGTCGACCCGGACATGTCGGCCCCGGCCAGGCCCCGAGCCGTCTTGAGCCTCGCCAGGAACCCGAACCTGCTCACCGACGGCGAGCGGATCGTCCTATCCGCGGACTCGATATTGAAGTGCTCCGCAGTGTCCAGGACTCTTCGAGAAAGACGATCCCTGCGGTAGGCGGCTTCAACATTCAGATGATTTACCGAGTTGAGCATTTGCTCGACCTTTCTTTCATGGTTCTGACGATCTGTCAGATGGAGGCGAAGCTACGAAACGCCCCTCAAGAGAAGGCCAACCGCCGTTAAAGATCCGCTCAAGACAGGCGCCGGGTCACGGATTAGACAGCTCACCACGCAATTCGGCAAGGCTCGGGCAGGACTCCCCGAACCCGAACCTCTCGCACTCGACGGGCGTGAATCCCCTGGTCAGGGATCTCCGAACGATCTCCGACAGTTCTTCGGGGTCGAGCGTGTAGACCACGAATCCGCCGGTCTCCGGCACCGCCGCCAAGTGACGGTCATCGATAAAGGCCACACCTTGAACCTGCGTAGGCCCCAAGTAGATCTCCTGAACGAGGTTGCGCCCTTCGACATCCCAAACCTTGACAAACCCATCTGACGATCCAATGGCGACGAGGGCTCCGCTGGGGCTGATAGCGAATGCCTTCGGCGAACCATCGGAAATGTTGGCGACGGTGTACACCGGCTCGAAAGTGTTCGCGTCCAGCCAGTGCAACGAACCGCCTCCGGAACCGAAGGCCCCGCCCACCGCCAGCAGAGTCGTCTTGTCAGTTCCGGAACCGACCAGGAACATAAAGTTCCGGCCCTCGACGGAGGGGGAGAGCTCCACCGTTCGAGTGATCTCCCAGGTTTCGGTGGACCGAACCACGAGGAGACCCAACTCGCATGCGTAGAACACCTCCGAGTTGTCGTGCGCAAACAATGCAGAGGTGACCAAGCTGTTCGCCTGTGCGCAGGTGTCTGAGAGCATGAGCACCTCACCCGTATCCGCGTCCCAGACTCCCAGATGAGGAAATGCGACGATAGCTACATATCGGGAGTCCGGAGACCACACCAACCGCCAGTTCCACATCGGGAACGGCCCCTGCCCGAATTCGGCGCATCCGGGCCGATCGGCCGTGGGTAGGAACTCTGACCGATTCCAAACGCAAACCCCTTGGAATTCGAGGAGCAACTCTCCGGTCTGCAGGTCCCTGACCCGGGGTGGACTGACCCACATTTGGGTAGGTCCCGAGTCGCTCGCCCCCACCGGACCCTCCACCACTTCTTGACGGACAAACTTCATCGCATCGGGAGAAACCGCAAGGGACTGGGCAGTTGCTCCCGGCAAGGTGTAAGCCAACTCCTTCTTCTCTACATCGATGACATACGTCACCAAGTCGAAGAAGTCGGAGCAGAGATCGTTGAGGGTCGCGTAGCCGCCGACAGAGTGAACAGTTCCGGCGATGGCGAAACCACCGCAGCTCGGCACTCCCCACACCTCACCCCGAGGAGAAACATCCAGGAGGGAAGCCCGGCGGGTGTTGAAGTCCGAGAC
>CAYVTP010000100.1:0-6707 GCA_964454615.1 uncultured Acidimicrobiaceae bacterium
GATCTGATCGCCGAGATCGAGAGCACCAAGTCGGTTGGGGAGGTCTATGCCCCGATCGGAGGGGGGGTGGCTGCGGCCAACGAGGCGGTCTCGGAGACTCCGGAGCTGGTCAACACCAGCCCTTACGTGGACGGTTGGCTCGTGGAGATGACCTTCGAAGGGGAGATGCCGGAAGGGGACATGCTGGACGCCGAGGCCTACCGGAACCTGACCGAGTAGCCGACTCCCCGGTACCCGTCGGAGGCAACCTTGCCGGTGGTGCGGGTTTAGGGGCGCCCGATTCCCTATCATCGCCGAGGATGAACGACTCGAAGGCAGGCGAGGAAGGCCACCCCAACCCTGAGGTCGAGGTCGAGACCGATCCGACGGTGATCTTCGTACCGGTCACCAATCGGGACGGCGAACCGCTGACCAGAGAGCAGGCGGCCAACATAAAGGGCATCCGGGGACACGCCCTGGTGGTGGCCCGCGGCCCCAAGACCGGCATGACCTACCTGCTCGGCGAGGGAAACACCACGGTAGGACGCCATCCGGAGAGCGACATCTTCCTCAACGACGTCACCGTGTCCCGCCATCACTGCCGTTTCGTCTCCGCCAGGGGGATCCTGAGCGTGGAAGACAGCGGCTCGACCAATGGGACCTATGTCAACGACACCCGGGTCGATGCCGCCGCCCTCTCCGCCGGAGACGAAGTGATCATCGGGAGGTTCCACTTCCTGGTGGCCTACGGCAATGGCTGACACCAAGACCATGAGCATCGGCGAGGTGATCCTCCTGCTGCGTGACGACTTTCCCGACGTGTCGGTGTCGAAGATTAGGTTCCTCGAGAGCCAGGGCCTGATCGACCCGGACCGGACGTCCTCCGGCTATCGGCAATTCGACCGTGAAGATCTCGCCCGCATCCGCTTCATACTCCAGCAGCAGCGCGACCACTTCCTCCCCCTCAAAGTGATCAAGTCGAAGCTGACCCTGTGGGAGCGCGGCGAGGAGCCCGGCCTGCCACCAGGCGAGCGCAGCCCGACGCTCGACGACGCCGGGGAGCCCATCGACGAAGCGAGCCTGCTGAAACGGTCCGGCCTCAGCCGGGACCGTGTCGCCGAACTCCGAGAGATCGGCCTGCTCAGCCCGGTCGGGGACTCCGGTGTATATCCGCCCGAGGCTGCAGTGATAGCGGTCGAGGCCAAGCGACTCATCGACCTGGGCCTCGAGCCCCGCCACCTGAGGACAATAAGGCTGGCCTCGGACCGCGAGGCCGACCTCCTGACCCACCTGGGTGCCCCCCTGCTCAAGGCCTCCAACGCCGAGGCCAGGGCTCGAGCCACTGAACTCCTCCAGGAAGCCTCGGAGTCGATCCTGGCGATGCACCGGGCTCTTCTCTCTTCCGAGCTTCGACGACATCTGACATGAGCAGGCCGGTCAAGGCCGCAGTTCTCGCGGTTTCCCTCCTGGTGGCCACAGCCGCCCCTGGCGTCGCCTCACCCTTCGCATTCCCCGAGATACAGAGGGAGGGTCTCGGTTCCGCCCCCGAGCCGCCCCCGGTCTCGGCACCGTCATGGATACTCCACGATGCGTCGAGCGGCGCCACCCTGGCCTCGCACAACGCCGGGGAGATGAGGGCGCCGGCCTCGGTGACCAAGATCATGACTGCCCTGCTCGCCCTGGAGATGGGCGACCAGTCCGACATGGTGACGATCAGCGCCAGAGCGGCGGGGACAGGGGAGCGTTCAATCGGATTGTGGGCAGGGGAGAGGGTTGCGCTCGGCGCCTTGCTCCGGGCTGCGATGGTCCATTCGGCAAACGATGCCGCCACGGCCATCGCGGAGCACATCGGAGGCTCGGTGGAGGAGTTCGCCGTCCTCATGAACAGGAGAGCCCGAGAGTTGGGGATGATCAGGACCCAGTTCCAGAACCCCCACGGGCTCGATGCCAACGGGCACGTCACCACAGCCGAGGACATGCTGGTCCTGGCTTTGGCGGCGATGCAGCGCCAGGACTTTCGGGAGATCGTCGCCGCCAGGATCGTGGTCTTCCCACTCGCCCCGGACGGGACCACCCGTAGGGGAACGGCGAGCAACCTCCTGCTCGACTCCTACCCGGGCACCAGCGGCATCAAGACCGGGTTCACCAACCGGGCTGCGCTCACCTTCGTCGCCTCGGCCGAACGCGACGGACGAGCCTTGTTCGCGGTGGTGTTGGGCTCCCAGGGTCAGCGGGGCCATCTGGTCGATGCCAGACTCCTGCTCGAGTTCGGTTTCGAACGCCTCCATGCCTACGGGGCCCTGGCCGGGCTTCCGCACCGGCCCCCCATGCCGGTGACCACTCCCAGCTACGTCGAGAAGGCCGCCACACTGGAGGCACTGGTCCATCTCGCAGGTGCCGGCCTGCTCGACGTCGAGTCCGACACCGACTCCGAACCGGTCCCTCCGCCGGTCGAAGTCCACCGGCGACACCCCGAGCCGTCAGCAAACGACATCTGGACCGCTGCCACCTTCTGGATCAGGTCGGCGTTCTCCCGGTGAGAGAGCCGTACTTCGCCACGGAGGTGATCTCCCGGGAGGAGCTGAGCTCCAGGGTGGCCGAGCTCGGAGAGGCGATCACGATGGACTACAAGGGCCGGGATCCTCTGTTCGTGATCATGCTGAAGGGCTCGGTGCCCTTCGGCTCCGACCTCGTCCGCGCGGTCGGAGTCCCCTCTGAGGTCGACTTCCTCGGCCTCAACCGCTACGGGGGGAGCGGCCGAATCGGTATAGCCATGGATCTCTCTGTGCCGGTCTTCGACCGCAACGTCATCCTGGTGGAGGACATCATCGATACCGGCCTCACCCTGAGCGTGCTCCGACGCATGATCAAGGACCGGGGAGCGGCGTCCGTCTCGACGGTCGCCCTGCTCGACAAGGCGAGGAGACGGGTCACCGACGTGACCATCGAATACCGTGGCTTCGAAGTCGGGGACGAGTTCCTCATCGGATACGGGCTCGATTGGAAGGGGCAGTATCGGAATCTCTCCTCGATTTGGGCGCTGATCGACCCCGAAGCCTTCTTCGAGGACCCACTGGCATTGGCCAGGGAGTTGGGATGGAAGTAGGGCACATGGCCCCGACCCGTTCGCACAATTCCCGCCGGCACTAACCTGGCCTCATGGCAGAGAGCACGCCGCTGATCGCATTGGACGTGATTGGTGTGAGGGTGGAACTGCCTTCGAACACCCCGATCGTCTTGCTCAAGGAGAGCGAGGGGAGTCGCTACCTACCCATCTGGATCGGGACCACGGAGGCCACCGCCATAGCCACTGCCCTCGAGGGGATCACCACCCCGCGGCCGCTCACCCACGACTTGATGCGCTCTGTTATCGACGCTGTAGGGGCGCTGGCCACCAGGGTGGTAATCACCGAGATGAGAGACCAGGTCTACTACGCCGACCTTGCCCTGGACGCAGGTGGGAAGGAGGTCCTCGTCTCGTCGAGACCGTCTGACGCGATCGCCCTGGCGGTACGGACCGGAACGCCGATCTTCGCCTACCCGACGCTCCTCGACGAGGCAGGCATCTACACCGACGAGAGCGATGACCCCGAAGAGGAGCTCGCCCGATTCCGGGAGTTCCTCGAAGAGGTGACCGTCGAGGACTTCCTCGGCGAGGAGCACGACCACTAGAAGTTTTCCACAGGAAAGCGTTGACAGCCTCCCCGGGGCACGGTTAGCTTGCCAACGGCGGAGTTACACTCATGTAACCTGGAGGAGTCGATGGCTGAAGAAGCAACGTCGGGGTACCGCGCCCCACAGGTCTGCAAGTTGGTGGGCATCACCTACCGGCAACTGGACTATTGGGCCCGGACCGACCTCCTGGTGCCCTCACTGCAACAGGCCACAGGTTCGGGCTCCCAACGCCTCTACTCCTTCACCGACGTGGTCCAACTCAAGGTGATCAAACGGCTTCTCGACGCAGGCATGAGCCTCAAGAAGATTCGCTCCGCGGTGGAGATCCTCCGGGAGCAGCTCGACTCCGACCAGCCGCTGGCCGACGTCACGCTCCTCAGCGACGGGCAGACCATCTACGCGGCGCACTCCGAAGAGGAGGTGGTCGACGTCTTCCGCAGGGGGCAGGGCGTGTTCGGCATAGCGATAGGGCCGGTCCAGGACGAGGTGGAAGGCGACATCCTCCAGCTCTATCCGGACGAAGTACACTACGCCGGGGTCATCGAGGCAGGAGCCACCTGAGCACCGAGCGTCCGAGCGCAAACGAGATCGAGTTCGCTCACAACAGTGAGCGGCAGTTCGCCCTACTCCTCGACTTCTACGGAGTCCCCTGGGACTACGAGCCGAGGAGCTTTCCCATCGAGCACGACTCCGAAGGCGTACCGGTCAAGTGGTTCACCCCCGACTTCTATCTGCCCGACGACGACCTCTACATAGAGATCACAACGATGAACCAGAAGCTGGTCACCAAGAAGAACAGGAAGGTGCGCCAGCTGAAGAAACTGCACCCCGACATCAAGTGCAAGGTCTTCTACCAGCGGGACTACCTCCATCTCGTCATCAAATACGGGCTGGAGGAACCGGACCACCTGGAAGAGGCCGCAACCCCGGCGCGTCTGCCCGGCAGACCCGAAGTCGTCCGCCTCGAAGAGCGCGGCGAGCGCCTCACCGGATGAAGAGGTCTCCCCTCCACGACAAGAACGCCGAGCTGGGAGCACGATTCACCGGGTTCGGGGGATGGGAGATGCCGGTCCAATATGAGGGGGTCCTCGCCGAGCACCGCGCCGTCCGCACCAACTCCGGGTTCTTCGATGTCAGCCACCTGGGACGCTTCGAGCTCACAGGCGGCGGCGCCCACTCCGCGGTCCGGAACCTCCTATGCAACGACATCGAGAGGATCTCCCCGGGGCGCTGCCAGTACACCATGATCCTCAACGAGAGCGGGGGGATCGTCGACGACCTCATCGTGTGGTGGTGGGACGACCAGAGGTTCTGGGTGCTCCCCAACGCGGCCAACCACGAGACGGTGATGGCCAGGTTCGGGGAGCAGCCGGGGACCACGGTGGCCGACCTGCGTGAGCGGACGGTGATGCTGGCGGTGCAGGGCCCGGAGGCGCCCCGTGTCATCGAAGACGTCCTGGGCGACCGGCCCGGCAGGTTCAGGGTGGCGAGCGCGGAGCGCGACTCCACCGAAGTGGCCATGGCCGGGACCGGATACACCGGAGAGCCGGGCGCCGAGATCTGCCTTCACCCGGAGGTAGCCGCGGGAGTGGTCGACGAGCTCGTCGCCGCCGGGTCGTCACCGGTCGGTCTCGGGGCCCGGGACACACTCCGGCTGGAAGCCGGCCTCAGCCTGTGGGGTGCGGACATCGACGAGACGGTGACACCGCTCGAGGCCGGTCTGTCCTCCTTTGTCAGCTTCGAGCATGACTTCGTGGGCCGGGATGCGCTGCTGAGCCAGCGAGAGGGCGGCGTTGCCCGGTCGAGAGTCTCCTTCACACTCGACGGTCGGGGTGTGCCCAGGCATGGGCACAAGGTCAGGAGCGCCGGAGGCAGCCAGGGTGCGGTCACCTCGGGAAACATGAGCCCGATGATCGGTCTGGGAGTGGGACTGGCCCTGATGGAGCCTCCACCGGGCGCTGACGAGCCGCTCGAAGTCGAAATCCGCGACCGGTGGGTCCCGGCCACCCAGAAGCAACCTCCCTTCCACAAGTGAGCTCGGAGCCCCTCGTCGACCGGCCCGCATTGCCTCCCGGGTATGGAGTCGAACTTGCCGAGATCTTCATCGAATGGAGCGACGTCGAGTCGCGACTGCGGGAGTCGCTTCACTACTGGGTGTCGACCACCCGTCCGGACGGGGGCCCCCATGTGGTGCCCAGGTGGGGTGTTTGGCTCGACGGCGCCTTTTGGTACGACGGCTCCCCGGAAACCGTCCACGTCCGCAATCTCGCCTCAAACCCGAGATGCGTCCTGCATCTCGAGGACGGGGAGAAGGCTGTGATCGTCGAAGGCCGGTCCATCGTCCCGGCCCCGGTCGTTGGTGAGCTGGGGGCCAGACTGGCCGGAGAGTTCGCCCGAAAGTACGCCCCTGCCTACGAACCGTCACCGGAGTCATGGTCGGGGGAGGGGAGCGGCGGCCTCCGGGCACTTCGACCCGAGAGGGCATTGGCCTGGACTCGGTTCCCCACCGATGTCACCCGTTACACCTTCGAGTCCTAGCATCGTTGGCCGATGGCAAGTGTTGCAGAGCCGCGGACCTCAGAACACCTCGGAGTCGAGCTGGTCAGGGACTGGCAGCCGGAGGGAGAGGCGAAGGCCTCCATCGTGCTGGTTCATGGTGTCGGCGAGCACTCCGGCAGGTACGAACGGACGGGGGATCTCCTCGCCGCTGCAGGCTTCAGGGTCCGCTCCTTCGACCTCATCGGGCACGGGGCGTCGGGCGGCAGGCGGGTACACGTCAACAGCTGGAGCGAGCTGCTCGACCAGATCGAAGGACACATCAGGGAGATGTCCGAAGAGGGACGACCCATCGTCCTGATGGGCATCTCGATGGGAGGGACCCTCGCCATCAACTACCTAAACGACGGCCGGATCCCGGTCGACCTGCTGGTGATCTCAGCCCCGGCTTTCGCCGCGGGGGCGAAGTGGCAGAGACAGGTCGCATCGTTGTTCAACAGGCTGCTCCCCACATTGCCCATCCCGCAGAAGATCAAAGGTTGGCAGCTGTCCCGGGA
>CAYVTP010000101.1:0-6700 GCA_964454615.1 uncultured Acidimicrobiaceae bacterium
GAAGGCCCACCCGGACGTGTTCAACGTCCTGCTCCAGCTGCTCGACGATGGCCGTCTCACCGACGGGCAGGGGAGGACCGTCGACTTCTCCAACGCAGTCCTGATCATGACCTCCAACCTCGGCTCGGAGCTGATCGACCCTGAGCTCCCTCGGGAGGTGACGACAGAGAGGGTGCTCAAATTGGTGAGGGACACCTTCCGGCCCGAGTTCCTCAACCGGATCGACGAGATGGTCGTGTTCGACCGTCTCAGCCCGGAAGACCTGCGGGCGATCGTAGACATCCAGCTCGAGTCGGTCGTGGCCCGGCTCGCCTCCCGGGAAATCGGTCTGGACGTGGACGACGAGGCGCGACAACTCCTGGCCAACCTCGGATTCGACCAGGTCTACGGGGCCCGTCCGTTGAAGCGGGTGATCCAAAGACAGCTCGTCGACCCCATCGCCAACGCCATCCTCCAGGGACGCTACGGCGAGGGCGACACCATCGAGGTGTCGGCGGTCGACGGCAGCCTCGTCCTCGGCTGACTCTCAGCCCGCCCCGTTCGGGGAGAGCGATGGCTTCGGGTCGGGGTGGCTGAGCCAGGCGGTCAAGCGGTCCCGCACCGAGGGCCATTCGGCGTCGGTGATGGAATACCAGGCGGTGTCCCTGTTCCGCCCTTTGACGATCATGTGGTTCCGGAACACCCCCTCGAAGGTGAAGCCCATCCGTAGGGCGGTCCTGCGGGATGCCGCGTTGAGGCTGTCGCATTTCCACTCGACCCGACGGGATCGGTAACGGGTGAAGGCGTCCTCCAACATGAGGAAAGTGGCCTCGGTGTTCGCCGGGGTCCCGTGGGCCGACCTCTGATACCAGATGTGGCCCAGTTCGAGACGGCGCATCTCCCGGTCGGCATTCATCATCGCCGCCATGCCCAGCGGCAGCCCTTCCCGATTGGTCACCGTGGACCAGAGCGGGTCGACGATGGCCACGCAGCCGCGGATCCATGAGGCCATGGCCTTTTCCTCGGAGAAGGGGCCGTAGCCCATGTAGGTCCAGACCTCTTCGAGGCCGGGATCGCCATGGGTC
This sequence comes from uncultured Acidimicrobiaceae bacterium, assembly GCA_964454615.1. Classification (GTDB taxonomy): domain Bacteria; phylum Actinomycetota; class Acidimicrobiia; order Spongiisociales; family ZC4RG35; genus ZC4RG35. The sequence continues at coordinate 1,065 of CAYVTP010000101.1, forward strand.
ACCGGGTAGAGGATCGAGGCATCGGCTTCCGGATGGGGCTCCCTGAGAGTGACATAGCGGCCTTCCAGGGTCGACCTCGACAGTGGAGGCGCTTCGAGGTCGGGGACCGGATCACCCACTGGCAGGGACATCGTGGGGCATTGTGTCAGGTTGAAGGTCTCCGAAGTCGTGGATCGTGTAACACTGTCATCCGATGAGACGGACCGTCGTCCTCGCCCTGATGCTCGCGCTGGCAATCCCGGCGATGGCCGCCGACGATCCCTACCCATTCGACGCCCTGGAGGCGGGTGGGGAGAGGCTCACCCTGGCCTTCACCGGCGACGTGCTGATCCACTCCAGTGTGTGGCAGAGTGCCCAACGCCACGGCCGCCCCTACGACTTCCGCCCCATGTTCACCCCGGTCCGCCACATCATCGCCGGGGCCGACCTGGCCATTTGCCACCTGGAGTCGCCTGTCTCGCCCGAGAGTGTGTCCCTTTCGGGGTTTCCCCGTTTCAATGCCCCCCGGGAGATCCTCCAGGGCCTGGTCTACGCCGGATTCAGAGGTTGCACCACGGCCTCCAACCACTCCAACGACCAGGGTCCAGAGGGGATCGTGGCGACCCTCTTTGCGATGGCCGAGGAGGGCCTAAGGCAGGCAGGAATGCGCGTCGACCCGGATGACAGCCTGATCGGGTACTACCACGTCGGCGAAACCCTGGTGGCGAACATTTCGGCGACATACGGGCTCAACGGCCTCGACCTGCCGGCCAGCCGGGCCTACATGGTGCAGATGCTCGATGGGGGCCAGATCCTCTCGGAGGCCCGGGTTGCCCGCGAGGCGGGTGCGGACATAGTGGTGGTCTCCATCCACTGCTGCGTCGAATACCGGACGATGCCGACTGACGCACAACGGGCGCTGGCACACCGGCTGATCGCCTCCGACGACATCGACATCATCGTCACCCACCACGCCCACGTGGTCAGCCCGGTGGAGTGGGTGGGGGGCAAGCCGATCTTCCACGGACTTGGCAACTTCCTCTCCAACCAGTCGGCCCGGGCCGGGCTGCCGGCCAACACCCAGGATGGGGTGATAGGTGTGGCCGTGGCGGAGCGGTGGCCCGAAGGGTGGAGGTTCGTCGAGGTCAGCGTGGTCCCCACATGGGTGGGTGGTCCCGACGAAGGTCACGTGGTCAGGCTTGCCCGGCCCGGCTCCGTGTCGTACCAGCGGACCATGGCCGCGATCAACATGCTCGGCGCCGACGTGGGCACCTTCAGCATGTCGCCCCTACCCGACCTTCTGTCCGGCCGGCTCGACTGAGAAGGGCCAGGGACCGTCCAGTCCCTTGACCCGGGAGTAGGCGCGGTCTCCGCTCTCCCCGCCGGGCAGGAGTTGGGCACGACCCCGACCGTCTCCGGGTATCTCGATGGCCACCACCAGGGCTTTGCCGGCGACTGCAGTGCCCCGGAGGGTCTGGATCATGCCCTTCCACGAACCGACCTCGGGGGCCGGCTCCAGGCTGGCGACTCCGGTCGTGAGAAGGATCCCATCACTTCCGATGATCCGTACTGGGCCTTCGTATCCGTCGCTCAAGACTCCTCCTCTCCGCGAAACCTGGTCACCTGGCTGCGCAGCACGATCTCGCGACGATAGGGGGCGGTGTCGGACTCGAGTATCTCCACCCGCTCCCGCAGCTTGGCCAGCCTCCTCTTCAGCTGCCGGTTCTCCTCCTGGAGGTCGATCACCCGACGGACCCCCTCCAGGTTGAGGCCCTGGCTGGTCAGGTCTTGGATGAGTTGCAGCCTGTCGATGTCCTCCTGCGAGTAGCGACGGGTGCCTCCCGGGGTCCGGACCGGGTCGATCAGCCCTTTGCGCTCGTATATGCGGAGAGTCTGGGGGTGCATCCCGGCAAGCTCGGCGGCGACCGAGATGACGAACACCGCTCTGGTGTTATCGCTCATCGTGGCTCCTAATCATGTCAGATGGTCGCGAACGTCTTCGGTTTCGAGCTCGGCGAGTTGTTCGAGCAGCTTCTTCTCGTCCTTGGACAGCTTGCTGGGCACCGCCACGTCGACCGTCACCAGCAGGTCGCCGGGTTTCCCGGTCTCGGGGACGATGCCCCTGCCCCGGAGCCGAAATGTCTTTCCGGACGGAGTGCCCGGTGGGACCTTCATCTTGACCGCCCCGTTGAGGGTGGGGACGTCGATCTTGGTCCCCAGGGCAGCCTCCGGATAGGTGACGGGGATAGTGAGGGTCAGGTCGTTGCCCTTGCGACCGAACCGGTGGCTGGGGGCCACCCGGACCCTGACCAGCAGGTCGCCGGCAGGTCCGCCCCCGGATCCGGGGGCGCCCTTGCCACGGAGGCGGAGGACGGTGCCGTCGGATACTCCTGCAGGGACCCTGAGCTTGATCTCCCTGGTTCGGTTCTCCGCCCCGCTGCCGCGGCACTTGGAGCACGGTGTCTCCACGATCCGACCCGAGCCACGGCACTGGGGGCATGGCTGGGAGAAGGAGAAGAAGCCCTGGTTCTGGGCCACCGTACCCCGCCCGCCGCACTGGGCGCAGGTCTGGACCGACGTGCCCGGCTCGGCCCCCGAGCCCGCGCACACGGAGCAGGGGGCGGCTCCCCGCACGGTCACCGAGGTGGTCACTCCGAAGGCGGCGTCCTCGAACCCGACGGTCAACTCGGTCTCTAGGTCGTTGCCCTGGGCAGGGCCGGCTCCTCGACGAGAACCGAACCCGAAGATGTCGCCGAACCCACCGAGGAGGTCCTGAAGGTCTTCGACACGGACCTGCTGGTATCCGGGGAAGCCGCCCTGGCCGCCGAAACCCGGCTGGCCGCCGAAGCCGCCGAAACCGCCGGGCCCTGCGACCCTCCTCACCTGGTCGTATTCCTTACGTTGCTCCGGGTTGGAGAGGGTCGAGTAGGCCTCCGAGATCTCCTTGAACTTCGCCTCCGCAGCGGCGTCACCCTGGTTGGCGTCGGGATGGTGCTGCTGGGCCAGCTTCCGGTACGCCTTCTTGATCTCCTCTGGCGACGCGTCCTTGTCGACCCCGAGGGTCTTGTAGTAGTCCTTGGTCACCCAGTCCCGGTTCATTCCGCTTCCAGGGACACCAGGGCGGGCCGGAGCAGTCGCCCGTTGAGCCGGTACCCGCGACGGAGCTCGGCCTCCACCACCAGCGGGCCGTTACCGTCCGGTGCCCCCGCAGGCTCATGGACCTCAGGGTCGAAGGGCTCGCCGACGGTGGCTATCACCTCGAGCCCCTCGGCCTCCAGAGCCTTCAGGAGCTGCTCACGGGTGTTGAGCATGCCCGAGTAGAGCCTGCGCTCGTGTTCGGTCTGCGGTGTGGCGGCGAGGGCGGCGTCGAACGAGTCGAGGACCGGCATCAGCCCCTGGACCACACGTTCGGCCGCCCGGCTCAGGGTCTCCTGGCTCTCACGGGCGACCCGCTTCCGGTAGTTCTCGAAGTCGGCGGCAACCCGCTTCAGGTCGTCGAGATGTGATGCCGCCTGTTGGCGGGCGGCCTCCAGCTCCTCGGTCAACGAGTCGAAGTCGGTGTCCTCTGCCTCGACCGGTGCGCGGTCCTCCGGGGCGGGGTCGTGTTCACTCATCCTCGTCGACGATCTCGGCCTCTACGACGTCGTCGTCGCCCCCGGTGTCCCCGGCCTCGGACTGCTCATAGGCGGCCGCCGCCTGCTGGTAGAGCCGGGTGGCCATGGCCTGGCTGGCCTGGATGAGCTCGTCGATCTTCTCCCTGAGGTCGGCGGTGTCGGCCTCGCTGTCGAGCGCCTCTCTGAGGGCCGCTGTGGCGCTGTCGATCGAGGTCTTCTCTTCCTCGCTCATCTGCTCGGCCTGCTCCTCGACCAGCTTCTCTGTCTGGTGGATGAGTTGCTCGGCCTGATTCCTGGTCTCCACCGACTCGCGACGGCGGGCGTCCTCCTCGGCGTAGGCCTCGGCGTCTTTGATCATCTGGTCGATCTTGTCCTTGGACAGGGCGGTGCCCCCGGTGATGGTCATCTTCTGTTCCTTGTTGGTGGCCAGATCCTTGGCGTACACGTGGACGATGCCGTTGGCGTCGATGTCGAAAGTGACCTCGATCTGGGGGATTCCCATCGGCGCCGGCGGGATACCGGTCAGCCGGAACCGGCCCAGGGAGTTGTTGTCGTTGGCCATCGCCCTCTCACCCTGGAGGACGACGATCTCGACCTCGGGCTGGTTGTGGGCTGCGGTCGTGAAGATCTCCGAGCGCTTGGTGGGGATGGTGGTGTTCCGCTCGATCATCTTGGTCATCACCCCACCCTTGGTCTCGATTCCGAGGGTCAACGGGGTCACGTCGAGGAGCAGGATGTCCTTGACGTCGCCCTTGAGCACCCCTGCCTGGATGGCGGCGCCCGCGGCCACCACCTCGTCGGGGTTGACGCCCTTGTGGGGATCCTTCCCTGTGATCTCCTTGACGAGTTCCTGGACGGCGGGCATCCGGGTGGACCCTCCCACCAGGACGATGTGGTCGATCTTCGACACGCTTATCCCTGCGTCCTTGATCGCCTGCTCGAAGGGCCTCCGGGTCCGCTCCAGGAGATCCTCGGTCAGCTTCTGGAACTCGGATCGGGTCAGCTTCACCTGCATGTGGAGCGGTCCGGCGTCGGTTGCGGTGATGAACGGGAGGTTGACCTCGGTCTCCGACACCGACGACAGTTCGATCTTGGCCTTCTCGGCAGCCTCCTTGAGGCGCTGCAAGGCCATGCGGTCCTTGCCCAAGTCGACCCCGTGGTCATTCTTGAAACCCTTGACCAGCCAGTCGATGATCGCCTCGTCCCAGTCGTCGCCTCCCAGGTGGGTGTCACCGGAGGTGGCCTTGACCTCGAAGACGCCTTCGCCGATCTCCAGAACGGAGACATCGAAGGTGCCTCCCCCGAGATCGAAGACCAGGATCGTCTGATCGGCGGTCTCCTTATCCAAGCCGTAGGCCAGGGAGGCGGCGGTCGGTTCGTTGATGATCCGCAACACGTTCAAGCCGGCGATCCGGCCGGCCTCCTTCGTGGCCTGGCGCTGGGCGTCGTTGAAGTATGCGGGGACGGTGATGACAGCGTCGGTCACCGTGTCACCGAGGAACGACTCGGCGTCGCGCTTCAACTTCATGAGGATGCGGGCCGACACCTCCTGGGCGGTGTAGGTCTTGCCGTCGGCGGTGATCGACCAGTCGGTCCCCATGTGGCGCTTGACGGAGCGGACCGTCTGGTCCGGGTTGGTTATTGCTTGACGCTTGGCAACCTCGCCGACGAGAACTTCCCCGTCCTTGAAGGAGACGATGGACGGGGTGGTGCGCCCGCCTTCAGCGTTGGCTACCACGGTCGGCTCACCGCCGTCGAGGACGGCGATGACGCTGTTGGTGGTGCCGAGGTCGATGCCTACGGCTCGTGCCATTGGTTGATACCTCCAGATATCGAATGATTTGAGTGCCTGTGAATTCTACAACTTGAGTGAGGTTGTGTCATATTGTCCCCCCGCTTGCGGGGGGACCGATCGAACGTAGTGTGAGATCGAGGGGGGCCTGAGGCCGAATGCCGAAGTCGTCTCCCACCTCCCGCGCGACCAGGTGAGTGACGAGCTCGCACAGCTCGCACCCCCCTCGCCCTCGCCTTCGGCTGCGGGCG
>CAYVTP010000102.1:0-6669 GCA_964454615.1 uncultured Acidimicrobiaceae bacterium
CCGGTTCTCGTACGGGTGGCCTGCCTGCATCAAGGGCTTGGGGACGCGCATTATGCGCTAGTTGGGGACTATGAGACGGGTTTGAAACGGCGGCGCAGACGCGAACAGATGCGACCAGCAGGAGCAGCCGAGGCTGTACGACACGTATTCGTCCAAGGCTTCGGCGGTGTGCGTCTTGCTCGAATCAAGGAGAGGCTTTGGCCTCTATCTACCGGCGGCATGGCTTGGTACATCCGAGGGGGAAAGGACTTCTCAATGCCCACTACGACCAAGCAAGAACCGTGGTTCATTCGCTCGGTTTGGCAAGGCCATCGGGCCCTTCTTCGTGTAAGCGGTGACCGCTTGGGGCTGTGGCGTCCGAAGTCGAACAAGTGGGGGGCTCTACGTCTCATCACCACCGGGCGTCGCACCGGCCGGGAGCACAGCGTTGTCGTTGGCTATTTCGAGGACGGCCCCAATCTGGTCACTTTGGCGATGAACGGTTGGGGCGAAGGCGAGCCCGCATGGTGGCTGAATCTTCAAGCCCATCCCGATGTTGAGGTCGAACTCGCCGACGGGCACCGCAGCGTCACCGGGCGAGCTGCGCAAGGTGTAGAACGGGACCGTCTATGGAGGCGGTGGGGAGAGATCGACAAGAACCTGGACGACTATGCGGCGCTTCGATCCACAGAGACTGCGGTCGTCGTGTTGGAGCCACGGTCTGAAGCCGAGGACGCATCAGTCGCATCGTGAGAGACCATTCGCCACATTCAGAGACGCTGCCTCGGACCCCACCGGGTGAGATGTGGAAGAGGGTGGCGATGCTGACCATCGCTGGAGGTGCGGGCTTCTGGTTGGCCAATTTCGCCATTTCGCTGACTCCGGTGGCTGCCGAGTACCGGGCAGCGCTCTCGATTTCCTACCTGCCGATGCTTGTCGAGGCTCTGTTTGGCGGTCTGGTCTTCGGATTCCTCGTCAGCTATCTCTTGGTGCGGTTCTTCGACAGAATCCCGACGAAGGATCCAGTCCTCAAATCCGTGGTGCTGAGTGCCATCGCTTGGGTCGCTGTCACGGTGATGATCGAAGCTCCCGCAAGGTTCTTCGACGGGACCATTGACTCATTGCGCTACTTCCTGATCGGCGCAGCGATCAACGGGGTGAGGTTTCTCACCCTGGGAGTGGTCATTGGCTACCTGTACGGCAGGCCCGACAGGGGCGTGTCCAAGTGAACCCGGTTCTGATGACCTGTAGGAGGGTACGGAATGTTTCTCGGAACGACTGATCAGCCGACGCGGAACAGATTGGCCAGGTTCACGGGCGGCTTCTACCTCGCATACGTCCTTGCTTCCATTCTGGCTCTGACACTGGGGCATATCGGGCCAGGCACAGCCGAGGAGGTCTATGACGCAATAGTGACCAACGAGGGGTCATTCCGTCTCGGTCTGGTCGCGGCTCTGTTGTCGGGGCTTCTCTTTCTCGTCGCCGCTTGGGGCCTCTACGTGCTTCTGCGAACGGTCAACAAGAACCTTGCCTTGCTGCTTCTCCTGCTCAACGCGGTCGGTGTCGCCATTCAGGGAGCGAGCGCTCTGGCGTTGGTCTCCGCACTGCTGCAGGGGGATGGCGCCAGCCAAATGCAGACCTTCACTGCGGCACAATTGGAAGGACTGGCATACCTGTCGATCAACCTGTACAAGACGGGGTTGGTCACCGCTCAGGTGTTCTTCGGCGCCTGGCTCTTCCCGCTCGGATATCTGGTCTACAAGTCTGGATTTCTTCCCCGATTCCTGGGGATTCTTCTAATAGCCGATGGGATAGCGGTTGGGATCTGGTTCCTTCAGGCCTTCTTGCTCCCGGATTATCCAGCGATCCGCTATCCAGGGCTCGTCGTCAGTTTCGTGGCCGAGGTCGGGTTGGCCTTGTGGCTCCTAATCAAAGGCGTGACAGTCGTCCACGAAAGAAATGCTGTCCCCGGTTGATCCTGGGCGTGCTTCATCGCAGCCTCGATATCCGCGCCCACGCAGAACAACTCATCGCGGGCGATAACGCCCCTCTCGCGCAATAGCGCATAGCGGCACCTCCCGCTCGGGTCGAACAGCGAGCTAGCCGCAGAACGATGGAACTGCTGGTAGAGCATTACCAACCGTTCCTGACTCGTCGGACGGGTAGAACACGGTGATGAATTCGATGGTGCTGTTGTCGGTGCCGTCGCCCGCCACGGTGAAGATCGGTGAGTACGGGTCACCGTCGATGATTGCCTGCCAGCACTCTGGTCCGGGCGCCAGATTTGGGTCCACTATGACGGACTGACCTGACGCCTCCGACGCTTGCTGCAAGGTCATTCCTACTTCGATCGACCCGAATCCCGACCTATCCAGTTCGGTTCGTGCACTGAAGCTGTCGTCCGGGTCCACAACCCGGATGTCAGGTGATCGGTAGGGATCGGATTCGATGCTGTAGTCGCCGGGCCCGACCACCTCGCCTATGGGTCCCGTCGCGTAGTTGTCGTCTGACGGGATTTCGATGACTGCACCTTGCCATTCGAGAGAGAGTGTGTCGGTTCCTTTGTTCCATATCTGCAAGTCCTGGTGGACACCGACAGCTACACAATCGGCTCCGTACTCCTCGGTGTGGAGGATCAGCCAGGGTTCCGGTCCGACTAGGGCTTCACATTCCGACTCCGCAGTCGTGTCGGCGCAAGCGGTCGCCAGCAACGCCGCGGCCAGGACGAACATGATGATCCGACTCATCATCGAGAGAGACGCTCCTAGGGACGGGAAGTTTCACCGACGTCCACCGAATCATGCTCGATTCGAAGCGCAGATCACCTGATCCCGAGCGAAACCGCCATAACGGAGACCGCCCGGGATCGGCACTTCGGCGCTCCGTCCTCACGTTGGCGTCTGCTAGCCGGAAACGCTGTATGCGGTGACTTCGCCGTTGCTGTGGGGGACGATGACCAGGTTAGACACGATCAGGGGGAGTTCTGCGACGGTGGCCGAAATCTGGCTGCCTGCGCCGGCTCCAATCATGGGGGCCGTCTCTCCGGTTTCGGGTCGGACAACGATGATGCCTTCCTCTGCCACTGCGGCTACCAGACCGCCCAGATCCACGACCCCGTATGGGATGTCGACATTTGCTTGTTGGCTCCAGAGTTGACTGCCGGTAGAAGGGTCAAGGCCGACGAGGGATCCTCGGCTGAGAACGACGAGGCGGCCATCGACGAGTGATCCGGCTGACCAGTCTCCGGGATGGCTCCAACGAGTCTCGCCGGTAGCGATGGCGGCGCCGTGGACTCCGTCACCGTCGGTGTAGATCAACAACCCATCGGTGACAGCGACCACGCTGACCCGGCCTTCGGCGATGGGCCGACGCCAGAGCTCTTCCCCGGAGTCGAGTTGGAGATAGGCAAGTTCCCCGTCTGGGTCGGCCACGAACACCGCGCCGTCGGCCACAAGCGGCGGAGCGGGCCAATAGGACTTGGCGACTTTTCCAAATTCGGTCATCCAGTTGACGGTCCCGTCTCCAATCTCCAGGGAGTGCAGGGCGCCGGTGGTCTTGACGAGGAGTTGATTACCAACCAGCACGCTTCCACGCGGTTGTAGATCCAGGTCTGGATGGTCGACTCCGCCGAGCTCGGTCGACCAGACTTCTGACCCGTCTTCCGGGTCGACGGTGAGGACCTGCGGCGGGGCGACGTCGCCCGCTGTCGGCCGGTCGAGGAGAACGTGTAGGCCGTGTTCGCTGCGGAAGGCGCCGATGGGCCAGAGTTGCCTGTCGAGGTCGAGACTCCACAAGGTTTCACCCGAGATCGGATCGAAGGCATGGACGAGCCCGTAGCCACGTGCCACCACTATGTCGTCGTCCGCGTACATCAGCCCGACGACGACGACCCCGATCGATCGCTGCCAGGCTTGCTCGCCGGTTTGCACGTTGAGGGCTGTGACGGTCTCCCGGTTCCCGCCGGCGACGTAGATCAGATCGCCGGCGCCGCGCAGGACCCATGGACGATCTCCAATATTGGTTCCGATGATCCCGACCTCTGAGACAGTCCACGCCTCGGTGGCCGAGATTCCCGCGCTCTCGCTCAAGGTCGGGGGGACAGTCGTGGTCGACGTGGTGGTGGATGATTCCTCGTCGGGTTGGCCAGCCTCGTACGTCAGGTCGATCGCCTCGAGTTCGGCTTCGGTCAGATCGAGACGACTCACCCAGAGATAAAGCGAGCTATCCGGGAAACAGATCGACGTCATCCCGGAGGACTCTGCGAAGGAGACCAGGTTGCCGACGGAGGTCACCAGGTCCGGATTGGCCGATGGCCTCTCGGTAGCGCAGTCCCGTTCCTTGAAGACACCCACCAGCCCTTCCTCACGGGTGCCGGTTGTCAGCGTGGCGTCCGGACCATCGCCTTGCCCAATGGTCATCGGCGCAACCGGATCGAGGAAGAGGAAGCCTTCGGCCGTCTCATGCCCTCGCATAAGCGATGCGAACATCGCCCGGTTCTCCTCGGTAAACCGTCGCCCCTCGGCGTCGTCATCCCAGGCACGCACCACCCACGAGCCGTACTGGAAGACCAGATAGTCGAGACCGTCCTCTTCGGTGAAGAAGCCGACCGGGTTACCGTCGGCATCCTCGTACTCGACGTCAGGCTGTCTATCACCGTAAAGGTCATCCACAGACCCATACATCACATCGAGACTCCGGGCACAGCACGGGTCGAGTCTCCACGAGGCCGCCCCACCGGGCACGAGACCCTGAATGTCGGCCGCCAACGACTGCGGCAAGGTCAATGACAGTCTGGTGCCGTCCAAGAGCGTGATCGGGAACTCAACCTCGTCTGCTCCCTCGATCCGAGGCGGTCCAAACAGGATGCCACCGCCTTCGACGGGCATCGTGGCCGCGGGAATTGATACTTGAGATGCGGAACCATTCGCCGCCTCTCCATCGCCAGTCAGACCGCCTAGAGTGGCGACAGCGGTAACCGTCCCTGCGGCCAGTAACGCGATTGCGGTTGAGCCCAAGACCAGCCTTCTCCTCCGGCGTCGAGCCCACATCTCAGGTACGGCAGGAACGTCCACACTCCGTCCCGAGGCCGAGAGAGCCCTGCTGGCTTCACGCGCGTAGTCTTCAAACTTCATCGTCGACCAACCCTTTGGCGATCAGCTGACGACGCAGCCTCTCCCGACCCTGGGACAACAACGCCTTCACCGTGCCATCGGCGATCTCGAGGACAGCAGCAATCTCGTCAACCGACATGTCCTCCAGGTAGTGGAGTGTCACGGCTTGCGCCTGGCGGGACGGCAGACGCCGCACCTCCTCCCAGAACACCGACAGATGGTCGCCCGGAGGCACAAACGAGGTTGGAGGGGAGAGCCTTGCCAGAGCAGAGGTCTCGGCTCTCAGTTGCCGCCAACGAGATGTTGCCAAGTTGATCGCAACCCGTCTGACCCAGCCTGCCGGTGAATCCATCACCTCGACGCGCACCCAATCACGGTGAGCCCGCAGAAACGCCTCTTGCGCGACGTCCTCGGCGGCAGCCCGGCTCCCCGACAAACCGTATACCAGCGACACGACGGCCGAGTACTCGGCCCGAAAGAACCGAACGAAAGGCTCGGGAATCTCAACATCGGACCACGAATCCACCTCGGCCATCAAACCTCGCCTAACAGCGACAACAACCACAGCGTAAGAACGCACCAAGGACCGTCTGGGGTTTAGACGAATCCTGGGTACTCAGAGTTCACGGGTGGTTGCCTCGTTCTGCCGACCGCCCAGATCAACAATTCTGGGCGGATAACGCGCGTTTCAGAAAGTGATCTATATCGGCACCTCCCGTGCGACGCCTAGCGACGAGTTGCCACGCTTCGTCATCCTCGGGGCTGCAGGTCGAAGATGGCGTACTGGCTCGACCCGTCGATGGTTAGCACCAAGAAGGTGGTGCCGCCACCGCGATTACCGTAAGTGATCCCGGGTTTGCAGCAGACCACCGTATTCGTGCGTTCGCTGGCGGATTCCACCTCGTCGGTGTACAGGTAATGGACAACTTCACCGTCATCGCTGGTACGGGTTAGGGCTGACTCTGGGAGATCCGGCTCGTCTTCCCCCGGGTGATAGTGCCCGAATCGGCCGCTCTCCAGACCGGGGTATACCAACTCCCATGTGTCGCCGCCTTCGCTGAGAAGAGCGTTGATTACTTCTTCGATGCCTTTTTCGTCGATGTATCCCCGGAGACCGTCAGGTGTCATCGTCGTAACGACCACGACGGGATACCGGCTGTCTGAGCTGTTGTTTACGAACCTGAACTCAAAACCGGCTGCATCGCCGACCGAGGTTGGCTCGACCGACATCCCACCGTCGGTCATGGTGATCATGATTCGTTGTGTGGGTCCGCTGGCACAGGCGATCAGAACCCATGACAGCAGACTGGCAGTGAGCAGGGCGCGCACTGTCTTCGATTGTGTGGCCACGAATTTGATGGGTCTCCGTGTCACGTTCGGTTTCCTTCCGACGTTGGACGCCAAGGTATCGAGACGAGACCCGGCGGACCATCGGGGTTCACCCCGATATAGGACGAGTCTGAGATTCAATAGCGCCGATCATCAGATCCCGAGCGGATCCGCACATATTCGAGACCGTCCGATATCGGCACGTCGTGCTCGGTTAGGGGTTGACTTGGTGAGACGCTGGCCGTGCAGG
>CAYVTP010000103.1:0-6438 GCA_964454615.1 uncultured Acidimicrobiaceae bacterium
CCAGCACTCACTCTCCCAAAGGACCTGTGGAGGTTCGGGCGAGGGTAGCCGGGGGGGCGCCATTCCGGGTCGGGGGGAGGGAGGATTTGTCCCCCACCCTGGTGCCCCCTCGCCCTCGCTCCGCCGCTGGCGGTCGCCCGGTATTCCCACGGGACCATGCCCCTGGTGCTTTCAGCTGACCTCGCCAAGATAGGCCTGGCGCATCTGAGGGTTGGCCAGCAGACCTTCGGCGGTATCGGCCAGGACGATCTGGCCGGTCTGGAGGACGTAGCCCCGGTCGGCGATGGACAGGGCCATGTTGGCGTTCTGCTCCACGACGAAGACCGTGGTCCCCGCCTGGTTGATCTGCTGGATGATCTCGAAGCTCTGCGCCACCAGGATCGGGGCCAGACCCATCGAGGGCTCGTCCATGAGGAGCACCTTGGGGCGCGCCATCAGTGCCCGGCCCACGGCCACCATCTGCTGCTCGCCACCGGAGAGGGTGCCCGACTTCTGCCCGAGGCGCTCCTTGACCCGAGGGAAGAGCTCGAAGATCCGCTCCATGTCGGCCTCGAAGTTCTCCTTGTCCTTACGGAGGAAGGCCCCGATCTCCAGGTTCTCCTTGACCGTCATCCGCTTGAACAGGCGCCGGTTCTCGGGGACCATCGATACCCCCCGCTCGCAGCGGCGGCTGGTCGACCACTCGGTGACCTTCTCACCGTCGAGCAGGATCTCCCCCGAGGAGGGGATCACCATTCCCAGGATGGTCTTCAGGGTGGTGGTCTTGCCCGAGGCGTTGCCCCCGAGGAGGCAGACGATCTCGCCGGGGAAGATCTCCAGGTTGACGTCCTTGAGCACGTGGACCGGCCCATAGTGGGTGTTGACGTCCTTGAACTGGAGGATGGGTCGGCCGTCCTCGCTCATCACCCCTCCTCCTCGGTGGCCTGCTTGCCCAGATACGCCTCGATCACTCGCTCATTGGTGGAGACCTCCTGGTATGAGCCTTCGGCCAGCTTGACCCCGTGATCGAGGACCACCACCCGGTCGGAGACGTCGCGGACCACCCTCATGTCGTGCTCGATGATCACGATGGTGAAGCCCCGGTCGGCGCGGAGTTGGCCGATGAGCTCGGTGAGCTCCAGGGTCTCCCTGGGGTTCATCCCCGCGGTCGGCTCGTCGAGGAGGAGCAGTTCGGGCTGGGTGGCCATGGCCCGGGCGATTTCCAGCCGCCGGCGGTTGGCGTAGGACAGGACCATCGCCGGCTGCTCCCAGCGATAGCCGTGGAGTCTGGTACCGAAGAACGAGAGGATTTCCTTGGCCCGCTCCTCGATCTCGGCCTCCTCGATGCGGAACCCGGGGGTGCGGAACAGGGCGGGGAGGACGCTCTTCCTGGTGCGGCAGTGCTGGGCCACCATCACGTTCTCCAGCACCGTCATGTTGGGGAACAACCTCACGTTCTGGAAGGTGCGGGAGATCCCGATCTTGGTGATCTGGTCGGGGGTGAGGCCGGCGATGTTCTGACCCTTGAACGAGGCGGTGCCCTCATCAGGCGGGTACATCCCGCTGATGGCGTTGAAGAAGGTGGTCTTACCCGCTCCGTTGGGCCCGATGATGCTGACGATCTCGCCGATGTCGATGTTGAAGTCGACACCGCTCAACGCCTTGAGGCCTCCGAAACGCTTGGCCAGACCGACGGTCTCGAGGAGGGCGGTCATCGGTCGGCTCCCTCCACTGCGGTTGGTTGTGCCTTCAGCCAGGCATCCTGAGCCAACTCATCGACATGGAGCTCCTGGGCTCGTCGCGCCTCGGGCCATAACCCCTCCGGCCGCTTCAGCATCATCCAAACCAGGATCACTCCGTAGACCAGCAACTTGAACTCGCCGAGCTCCCGGAGGAGCCCGACCTGAGTCGGTCCTCCGAGGATGCCGATCAGCACCACGGCCCCGATGATCACCCCCCGGATGCTGCCCATACCACCGACGATGACCACCACCAGGATGATGATGGACTGCACGATCGCGAAGCTGTGGGGGAAGATCGTCCCCAGCTTGACAGCGAAGAAGGCACCTCCCAGCGAGGCCATCATCGCCCCCACCACGAAGGCGAGGAGCTTGGTGGTCACGATGTTGATCCCCATGGACTGGGCAATCTGCTCGTCTTCACGCACCGCCATCCACGCTCTTCCCACTCTGGAGTCCCTGAGCCGCCATGACACGAAGATGGCGATGGCGACGAATACCAGGACGACCCGGAACACATCTGGTGGATCGATCCCGATGATGGTCCAGGTGGCGAAGGTTGGGAATGTCAGTCCGACGGCAATCGCCACGGTCCCGGCGATCAGCATGGCCAGGGTGGATCCCTTGCTGTATCCGCCGATGGTCGGGTCGGGTCGATGACCCGGTCGCCGGACATGGCGCCAATGGAGGGCCCCTACCAGGAGGAGGAGTGCTCCCACCGCAGCCAGCACCAACCCGAAGTCGACCCTGATCCCGGTCACCCGGCCTGCCGGGTCGATTGGAGAGATCCGGACTATCCCCTGGGCGCCACCGAACACCGATGTCATCCACTCGGAATTGAGGGCGATCCTGATGATCTCACCGAACCCGAGGGTGACGATGGCCAGGTAGTCGCCACGCATCCGGATGACCGGGGTGCCGATCACGAGACCAGCTATGGCAGCGGTGAGTAGAACCCAGGGGATGGCCTCGAAGAAGGCCATCTCCGGTGTGATCATCGGAGATCTGGGAGAGGTGACTATGGCAGTCGTGTAGGCCCCGACTGCGAAAAACGCTACGTATCCAAGGTCGAGCAGGCCGGCGTAGCCGATCACGATGTTCAACCCCAGACCGAGCAGGATGAACAATCCCACGTTCGAGAGCACGTCGTTGAGGAAGGTGCCGAAAAGTGAGGGGAGGAAGACGCCCAGGGCGAGTGCGCCGAGGGCGATGGCGAAGAGCAACCGGCGGCGACGGCTCTCGGGGAGGCCCTCGTAGCGTGCCCGGATCGGGGACCCACGACCTTCCAAGGCGAGCCTCAATCCCACTGCGACCGCACTGAAGAGCGCTGCCGGTAACGGCTTCACTCCCCGTGATGGGGCGTAGATCCAGCGGTCCACATTCCGGAGCCCGGCCGACCTCAGGAGGTCTCCTACCACCAACTCCAGGAAGCTGAGACTGATGACCGTAAGCACGATCGTGTTCAGCACCTTCCTGACTCGCGGGCTCAGCCTGTGCAGGACTGCCCCAAGGGCCCCGAGGAGTGCACCGGCCCCGATGATCACCGCCGCGCCGGTCTGTGCCGTTCCCCCGAAGCTGAGGAGGTTGACGAGAGATGGGGAGAGGTTGATGAAGGCGCCTCTCAGGTTGACCGTCGACGCCAGGATCAGGATGACACCCAGGACGGCTCCCGACACGGCGCCGACGAGCGCGCCGGCAATGATGCTGCCCGCGCCCGGCCGGGTGGGTTCCACCCCTTCGAGCACCGGGCCGGGAGCCGCGATGCGATACCCGAAGAGGATCGGGACCCACAGGGTGAAGGCGAAGCCGGAGCTGAGCACTCCCTCGATGAGGCTCCTCCGATCGAGGGTCTCGAGCATGCCGATCCCGACTATCAGGAAGAGCACTGCGCCACCGACCAGCCCGAAACGTAGGACACGACGGAAATCGACCTGAGCGGTGCGGGTCGCGTTGATCGAGGAACCCGTTGCGACGCTCATCCTCGCTCCTCGACTGCGAGACGCTCGCCGAGGATCCCGATGGGTCGGATCATCAGCACCCCGATCAGGACCACGAACGAGATCATGTCCTTGAGCTGCGAGGGGCCCGGGATCACCACGGAGAGCCCGGGGAGAACGGTGAAGGCGGCGATTGCCCCCAGGGAGCCGAGGACCATATAGGTGACGGCCCGGGAAGTGATGGCGATCCGCCTCTGCCTGAGGAGCCGCCACCCGTTGATGGCTATGGCAGCCGCACCCGCTCCGACGGCATAGGCCAGCCAGTGGGGAATCGGCCACCGCAGGCTGGCCAACATGGTCGGCCCGGCGGCTTCCACGATCCCCAAGGTGAGCCCGCCGAGCATTGCGCCGGGGAGGTTCCCGATGCCCCCGAGCACGGCTGCGGTGAAGGCCTTGATTCCGGGGAGGAACCCGGTGAAGGGGAAGACACTGCGAAAGATGAGGGCCCACATGGTCCCGGCGATACCTGCCATGGCCCCACCCACGACGAAGGTCATCACCACCGTCCTGTCCACGTCGATCCCCATGAGGGCGGCGATCTCCTTGTCCTCCGCAACCGCCCGAATGGCGCGCCCCGCCTTTGACCGTGTCACGAACCACCACAACCCGATCATGGCCAGGATGGCGACCACGATGACCACCAGCTGGGCCCCCCCGATCTCGAGACCGACGATCGAGTAACGTCGCCGGAGCACGGGCGGGGGATCGGGGAAGCGACGGAACTGCCCGCCGAAGAGCCCTCTCACCGTGTACTGGAGGAAGAAAGACACCCCGATCGATGTGATCAGCGGGATGAGACGGGGTGCCCCCCGAAGCGGTCGATAGGCGATCTTCTCGATGAGCATGGCGACGATCGCCGAGGTGGCCATCGAAGACAGGAGCAGGATCAGCAGCGCGAGGGGGAAGGCGTCGGTCCACATGCCGATGCCGTTGAGATATTCGGCGACGAAGACGCCGGTGAGGATCCCCGACATGAAGACCTCGCCATGGGCGAAGTTGATGAACCCGAGGATGCCGTAGACCATCGAGTAACCGAGGGCGATCAGCCCGTACATGGCTCCCTGAGTCAGGCCGCCGGTGACGATGCCGGGCCAGGATTCGCCGGCGAGACCGAACCCCTGGGTCTGGAGGACGATCACCCCGATCACGCTCCAGGCCACGAAGAAGAGTAGGAACAGCTTGAGGGCACTGACGAAGACTTCGACGGCGACCGTGGGGGCGTCGGCGCGTATCGCCCTGCGTTCGGTCGCGGTGGTGTCAGTGGTCAAAGAGTCGGTCCGATCCGCCTGAGAGGTCGGGCGACGATAGCGGATGGCGGACCGCCCTGTCTGCCAGACATGGGCTCTTGCACCGCATCCTCACTACTGCCATCCCACCAACCTTCGCCTATAGAGAAGGGCCCGGCATGCCGGGCCCTTCTCTCCGTTTGGATGGTTCGAGGACGAGTCCTACGAACCGCCGGTGATGATGTCGATCAGGTCGGCTCGGGCGAACCTCGCCACCACCGGGGTCTGGGTGATATCGGTCACCGAGCTGTCCTCATGGAGTGCGATCTGAACCTGCTGGCTACCACAGTCACCGAATTCGTCGCAGGTGATCTGGCCGATCATCCCATCGAAGTCCGACACGGTGGTCAGCCAGTCCCGCAGGGCCTGCCGTCCGACGCGAAGGACATCGTCGCTGCCGACCACACCCACTTCTTGGATGGCGGTGAGAACCACCACTGTGGCGTCGTAGGTGTGAGCATGGAACGGAGCCGGTGGGGCTTCGCCGTACTTGGCGATGTAGGCATCCCTCATCTCACCGTAGCTCTTGCCTGTGGCGCTCCGACTGGCCCCGAAATCGAGGTCCGGTCCGGAGAAGTACATCCCCACCGACTCGGTGAGCCCGAGGATGTCAGCCCCGAACAGTCCGTCGGCGCTGATCCAGACCACGTCCGCGAGTCCGGCGATGTCGTCCTTCTGCTGGATTATCTCCGGGCCACCGGTGGCGGGGAAGATCGGGAAGAACACTGCCTCGACATTGGCGTTGGCGACTTCGGTCAGCAGCGCCGTCTGATCGACCCCTGCCTGTGCGCTGGTGGCGGTGAACAGGGGAACGGTGCCACCGAGGGTCTCGAATGCGGTCCGGAAAGCGTTGCTCAGACCTTCGGTGTAAGGGTCACCATCGTGGATGGCGGCCGCAGTGCGAAGCCCCAGTTCGTCGTAGACGAACTTGGCCACCGCCGCACCCTGGAACAGGTCGTTGTGTGCGGTCCGGAAGTAGCCGGGTAGATATGCCTCGCCGGCGGTCCCCTGCAGGTCCGAGGTGAGATTGGGGTTGGTGTTGGATCCGGAGAACAGCACCAGGTTGGCCGCCGAGTAGATCGGAAGCGCGGCGCCGGCCGCGCCGGAGCACGTTGTCCCGATCACGGCGAGAATATTCTCCTGGGCCACGATGGCCTGGGCCCCTGACTGACCGCCTTCGGCAAGGCAGAGGTCGTCCTCGGGGGTGCCCATGCTCACCGAGAAGCCGTGGATCTGGCCGAAGTCCTCGATGGCGAGCTCAACGCCACGGACCTGGTCGACCCCCAACGGCTCGTTGGGCCCGGACAGAACCTGATGGACCCGGATCTGGATCGACTCCCCGGGCTGGATCTCGACGACACCAAGGGCGTCCTCGACGTCGGTACCACCCTCGTCGCCGCATGCGGCGACGATGAAGGCGAGTACCACGGTGAGTGC
>CAYVTP010000104.1:0-3117 GCA_964454615.1 uncultured Acidimicrobiaceae bacterium
CAGCGGGTGGTGGAGCGGCGGTTCAACAGGTCACGGTATGACGCGGCCGAGGTGGTGGCTCGGGTGGCCGAGGAGCTGCGTGATTCGGCGGACATGGACGTGTTGGTGGCCCGCACCAGGGAGGTGGTTGCTGAGGTGTTCGCCCCATCAGCCTTTGCCGTCTGGATCGTCGACCAGGACACCTAAATTCTCATCCGCGTCGACCAACGGGGGTTCGTAGGGGCAGGAACAGCGGCCAAGGCAGTCGGAGAGATCTCCGTCTCCTTGCCCTAATCGAGATGGATAGCGTCGAATGGAGGTGGTGGTATTGGACCCGAGCGAACCTGGCTACAAGGGATTCAAGGATTACACGCCCCGCTTTCTGAAGAGATATGACGCGTTGGTGGGATTTGTCGCCCCCCATGTATGGAGGGTGGGAGCAGAGCATGGGCTCGACCTCTATAGAAGACACATGGGGTCTCGACATTTGGACGTCGGGCCAGGGACTGGGTATTTCATCGTCGAGACGAACCCTGCACAAGACATCGAGTTGACACTTGTAGATGCCAGTCCCTACGTCCTCGATCATTGTGCGGAGAGGTTGGCTGTGTGGAGCCCCACCACTATCCGGGCGAATGTCCTCGAGCCCCTTCCTGTAGATGGGCCGTTCGATTCGGCGGCTCTTGCTCACGTAATTCACTGTCTCCCCGGACCGATGCCAGAAAAGGCGCGGGCGATCGAGCACATCGCCGCAGTCCTGAACGACAACGGCGTCTTGTTCGGTGGGACAGTGCTTGGTATGTCCGCGGAGCACACATGGGCGGCGCGCATGTTCCTTCGCCTGGCCAACCTTCAAGGCTCATTCGATAACCGCGCCGACAACGCTGACGGATTACGGGCGATCCTCGAAGCGTCCTTCGAAGAAGTTCACATGGATATCCCAACGGGTTCCGTCGCATACTTCGTGGCCTCGCGCCCTCGTAGGCTGCCATCAGCCTGAGCATCGGCCGCAGAGCGACGTGCGAGCGACCCCTCTCTGCCTTCGGAAGGTCCAACTCTTTGCTTGTGCCGCGCCTCTCGGCCACCGCGCTCTAGGTCCGATGTGACGTCTCGGTGACCCAACTGGGCCGTTCGGTGATGGCGCCGGGAGACTCCTCGAGGCCTCAAATTCTGCCCAGTTCGTTCACCTGAGCGAGAACGGCACATATTGGGTGGACTCGTTTCCCGCCGGCAGTCAGGATTGGGTCAGGGGTGGATGAGGTGGGTAGCGAAGCCCCAGACGCGCCAGAGGTCGGCGATGATCCCTGGCGTGTCGCCGATGCTCCAGTCCTGGAAGTCGACGTGCTCGAAGCTCGTGACGGTGATCAGACGGGCGTCCGGCAGGTGAGCACCCAGACGGAGCAGCTCTCCGTAGGGGAGGACCGGGTCGTCGACGGCATGCATGGCCACCACTTCCACGTTGAGGTCCTGCGCTACGGAGACGGGCGAAACCCCGGCGATCCGGTCCAGCAGCTCTCGAGGGAGCACGCCCGAGAGAGGGTAGGTGCGTGCCGGGTCGTCGTTTTGGAGCAGCTCGACCACCGCCTGGCCAGATTCGGGGAGGGTGGCCGGGTCACGACGTCCCGCCAGGGCTTCCCGGATAGCAGGCTGAAGAGTGGGATCGAGCAGACCAAGGACATGATCGGTGACGATCTCCTCGACCCGGGGATCGGCTGGCCAAGGGACGCGCTCGTCGCCTATCAACGAGTACCCGGTCGTGGCCGCCTGTAGAACGCCGAGCAGGTCGAAGTAGCCACCAAAGCTACCTACCCGGCCCACCCGTCCTTCCAGGCGCGGTTCGGCCGCGGCCAGCAGGCACAACGACCCGCCGAACGAGGTACCGAAAAGCACCACCGGCTGGTCCTGTTCAGCAGCAAGCGCTGCCGCCGCCGCTGCGATGTCGTCGACATCCTGTCGGACAAGGTCCTGGGCGTACACCTTCAACTCGGGGACGAACACGGTCATCCCGGTTCGGGCCATTGCCTCGGCCAGCCTGATAACCCTCGGGTCTTCCCTTCCGGCCGGGGTGGCACCGGGGACGAGGACCATCGGAGGCCTCGTCGGCCCGGGCAGCGGGTCGTACCGGTCGCCTTCGACACCCCCGACCATGGCGGGGCGCCGTTCCACCTCGGCGGCGAACGGGCGCACTACGGGCAGCTCGAGCGCGTCCGCCAGCACCGCCGCGGCCCGGATCCGTGACCGAACAGGATCCAAGAACACCACAATGAGTGCGAGCCCAAGCATGAGCCACACCACCCTTCGCCGGCGACGACGGGACCGGCGAGGCTGAGACTCCTCGTCGGGCGGTGTCTGCCTCACACCATCCATGTCTCCATTGTGCCTGCCGAGCCCGGGCATGAAGGGCACTGCCTCCCGGTCACCGCGAGGTCAACGGTGGACGCCGGGCGGCTCACTCAACGAGAAACACACCGGCAGTCGACCCAAGAGGGACGTGCCGGGGTCTTCCTAGTTACCAGGCTTCAGGGCTGGCCGTGAGCACATCCTGAGAAGAATGGCGGTGCAGAGATGGTGACCGCCCCGCTGTTGGCGGTCCCGTGACATGCCATCACGAGCCCATGAGCATGCGAGGGTGGCAGTCTGAAAGGACCGAACATTGGTGGGGCATCTTGGGCCGGCAGCGGCACCGTGTCCCCGCCGATCCACTGTTCGGTGACTGTCTCCCCGGTCTTGGGGTTCTTTACTTCCATGTTGTGAGCAAAGGCTGGCAGCGCCAACGCCAGAACCAATCCGCTCACGGACAAACAGACGACGATCCTCTTCATACGACCTCCCACTCTCACCCGGCGCGGTGTTGCGCCACTGGGCGTGGCGACGGTATCAGTTCCCACGCGAGCGGAGACAATCGGAAATACCACGGGGTTCCGTGGGTTGTCATGGGATAGCCTCAGTGGATCGACATCCGGTTCTCCTACAACCACCGATTCGACCCGTTCCCACTCGTGTTGTGCCATGAAGCGGCGGATCTTCATGGTCTTGATGTACGTCGATTTGTTGCCAGTGTGCCGGGCACGATCAGATCCGTCAGTTTCGGCTGAACACCTTCTTGGTGTGGTCGGCTGCCTCTCCGACGCCTTCGAC
>CAYVTP010000104.1:3217-6434 GCA_964454615.1 uncultured Acidimicrobiaceae bacterium
TTGGCCTGCTTCCGCGTCGATTCGGCAACATCCTTGCCCGTTTCGACGGCGTGGTCGATGCTCTTCTTCGCGGCTTTCGCCATCTTGTCTGTGTCGATGTCGTCGATCTTCTCCTCGACGGCTTCAGCGAGGTGGGTGGCTCCGGACCTGGCTCGAGCGGAGGCTCCTGACGCTGCCCGAGCAGAAACCTCGCCTGCCTTGCTCAACCCGTCGAGGATGATCCCCACTGCGGCACCGACGAATGCGCCCACGGTGAGGCCTTTCCATACATTTCTCATGTGACTCCTCTCTGTCATACCAGGGCAGTACCCGGATTGGGTCAGAGCCAACCATCCAACCCCGATGGGGCCCCGTGGAAGTCAGGCTCTACCTGCATAGAGCGGGTTTACGAAAGGCCACTTCTCGTCGATCCACTTGGCCAGTGCTTCACGGACCGCCGAGTCCAAATCGGCGTGACTCTGTCGCACCCAGAAGCTGATCTCGGCGTCGTGGCCCGGCAAACGACCCGGGTAGATGTAGATGCAGCCGATGACGTCGTCGCCTTCGAGTATCGAGTAGGTGAAGCCCCGGCGTTCACGGAAATCTCTGGCATGTCGCACCAGATCTTCCATGTTCCGCTCCAGCGTCATGGCTACCGGCCAGTTCGGTTCTTCCTGTGGGCTGAAGCCGGGAGTGGATCTGATGTGGTCGATACTCGACATCCAGGCCTCGTGGTCACGGTCGTTGTGCTGCTCGCCCAGTGGTTCGAGGTGAAACACAGACCAGGCGTACTCGAGCGGGACTTCGAAGTTCGGCGGCACGAGCGGGGTACTCACTTGCCGAACTCTTGCAGCGGCCTCCACCCGGTGCGACCGACCTTGTGGCTATGAGGCAGCCGGGTTGAGGATGATGCATGTGGCCATTGCTCGGGCGACGATCCGGTCGGAGGAGTCGGTTAACTCTCCCTCGGATACGGCCACGGTCCGTCCTAGTGAGACCACTCTCCCGATGCAGCGGAGGTCGCCTGACTCTGTGGTTACCGGTCTCAGATAGTTGATCGCCAGGTTGAGAGTGGCATAGCCGGTCCCGGCTGGGAGCTTTGATTGGACGGCGCAGCCCGTTGCAGAGTCCAGCAGGGTGGCTGCGAGACCTCCATGGACCGTTCCGTACGGGTTGTAGTGGAAGTCGCCGGGTGAGCAGGCGATCTCCACCTCACCATCGCCGAATGTGGAGAGCTGGAAGCCGAGTGTTGACGCCATCGGCGGTGTCAGGTCGCCCTTCCTCCAGGCTTCCAGGTACTCCTGGCCGGAGAGCAGTCCGGCCGACTTGGCCAACTGTCTCGGTTCGAGCCACTCATGGGACCGTTCAACTGATGGGATTTCCAACGACTCCCTCCCGGCTAGACGAAAAGCCATTCCCACACCTGACCACGGGGCGGGGCGGATCTACTTCCCTAGAACGGTAGCTTGCGTGTGTCCGAGCATTCCCGCGGAGCCCCCGGCCTCAGTCACTCGTCAGCGGTCACTACCCGTCGCATAAGCTGGCCTCATCGACAAGAGGAGGATCTTGTTCATCGAAACAATCCCCGAGGAGGAGGCGGAGGGGTTGGTTCGCGAGATCTACGAGGAAGACAGGGCCAGGTGGGGTTACCTGCCCAACTTCACGCAGCTCTTTTCGCATCATCCCGAGGCCTATCGGGCATGGTTGGGGCTGATCAGTGCCATACGAGGCCAGATGGATCTTCGACGTTGTGAGCTCGCCACAGTGGCCGCGGCGCGCACGCTGAAGTCGACAGCTTGCACCGTGGCTCACTCAAAGATGCTGCGCGACCGTTTCTACGAAACGGAACGGGTGATACGAATAGCAACCGATCATCGACACGCCGGTCTCGACGATGTCGATGTGGCAATCATGGACTTTGCTGAAAGGGTCGCCGAGTGTCCTTCAGAGATCAGTCGCGACGAAGTGGAGGATCTCAAGGCTCATGGGCTATCCGATCGCGATGTCCTCGATGTGGTTCTAGCTGTGGCCGCAAGAGCGTTTTTCTCGACGATCGTCGATGCTCTGGACTCACCGGTGGAGAAGAAGATGATCGAGGATCTCGAGCCCGAACTTCTGGAGGTGCTCGTCGTCGGTCGTCCCATTCAACGCGAGTAGAAACTCGGCCAACCTAGCTGCGTCGTGCCGCGATGAATGTCCTCATCCCGAAGGCCAGGTACACCACCAGTAACACCACGGTGATGACCGACACCACTGCCATCGCTCCACCGTCGGCGATCTCCATGGCCCGGGGTGTGGAGCCGATCACCCCGAGTAGGGCCACCACCATGGCGGCATGCATGAAGTGCCGGCTACCGGACTCCGACCTCATCGCCAGGAGGGCCAATAGAACGAGGACTCCTCCGAGGATGGCCGGCAACAGTGCGGTCCAATGCCTGCTGTCGGAGACGAAGAAGCCAACCAGGCCGACTGCGATCAGGAGCAGTCCTACAGCGTTGGTGATCTGTGCCAAGAAGTCCTCCTCTGGATCATGGGTGCCATGGTGCCACTTTCCGCGGTGGACATGGGATTTGGCATGCCGCCTTCCTGGCGAGGGTCAAGGCGGCAAGCCCGAATGCTCGCCGCCTTACATTGCTCCCGGTCTGCGCTCAGTAGTCGATTCTTCTCACCGTCGGGGAAGTGATATTCCCCTCCAGCAACCACAGGCTTCCCCACTTGTCGAAGGTGATCGCACTCGGAAGATGGAACTCTCCGGGAACCTCCTCACAGACACCCGACTTGACATCACAAGCATGAATGGCGCCGCCACCGAGCGGAATTGCCGGCACTACTGCCGCCAACCAGCTGTTCGCGTCATACTCGACCACGTACAGCTTCCCGTCGGGGCCAAACTCGACATCGATCACGGATGTGAGTCCGTCGAGGAAGACGGTGCAGTCCGCCGACGGGCACACCACGTTTCGTGCTCCGCGTTCGATCCGCCATACCCGAGACAGGCCGATAGGAAGGCCCTCAGCGGTGACTCCCGTCAGTTCCCCAACGTAGTAGGCACCATCAGGTCCGATTGCAACAGACGTCGGAACAGGCTGGACATAACAATCTACGTCGTCGTCGGTTGTCCACCTGACCAGGTATTCGCCATCCGGATCAACCGGTGGTGTGAAGATGGCAACCCAATCGACGGACCCGTTGACCCTCGCCGATAGCAGCGTGTTTCCGGCGGCATCAGCGATCAGGG
>CAYVTP010000105.1:0-6214 GCA_964454615.1 uncultured Acidimicrobiaceae bacterium
CACCCATGCCCTCCCCCAGCCGATCGCCGAGGAAGTACCGGTAGGCACTGAGATCGCTGGGCCATTCGGTCACCGGGCGAGACGCTAGCGGGCGATACGGTGGAGCATGCGAACTGCGCTGGTCACCGGAGCGACCTCGGGCATCGGCCACAGCACGGCCATCGAACTGGCCCGCCGAGGGATGCACATCGTGGCCGCAGGACGGTCGATGGCCAGGCTCGAGGATCTGGTCGGCGCCATCGAAGCAACGGGAGTGTCGGCCGAGACGCTCAGGATCGACCTCTCCTCCCTCGAATCGGTCCGGGACGCCACCCGGACTTACCGATACTCCGGGCGCCCGGTCGACGTCCTGGTCAACAATGCCGGAGTGGCCTTCGCCCGGAGGCTCACGGTCGACGGCTTCCAACCGCAGTTCGGGGTGAACCATCTCGGCCATTTCATGCTCCACCTGATGCTGCAGCCACTCCTGAGCGAATCTGGCACGGTGGTCCAGGTCAGTTCCGAGGCCCACCGGAGGGCACAACCGGTGGACCTCGAGGGCGTCGACCGCCCACGGCTCGACGTCCTCCGGGCATACGCCGCCTCGAAGCTGGCCAACATCCTCTTCGTCAGGGAGGCCGCCCGGAGATTTCCCTCCCGCCGGTACTACGCGGTACACCCGGGCATGGTCGACACAGGCATCTGGCCCTGGTTCGCACGTCCGTTCGTCAGAGGCAGTCTCCTCTCCCCTGAGGAAGGAGCCGACACCGTCGTCTGGTGCGCTGCTGGAGAGGAGGACCCGCCAAGCGGCGGCTATTACCTGCTCAGGAGGCAAGTATCGCCATCGGCCGTGGCCTGCGACGACGGCCTGGCCCGGGAACTGTGGTCCAAATCCGAGCTCTGGTGCGGTTGGACGGGGAGTGATCGCTGATCGCTACCGTCTGCTCGACGTGACCGAGAAGGAACAGCCCCTCTACTACGGCGACTACCTGCAGCTCGACCGGTTGCTCGACACACAGCACCTGGAGAGCGCCCGAGAAGGAGAGCCGGTGCACGACGAGATGCTCTTCATCGTCGTCCACCAGGCCTATGAGCTCTGGTTCAAGCAGGTCATCTGGGAGCTCGACTCGATCCTGGAGATCTTCGCCAGGAAAACCGTGGACGAGGAGAGCATGAGGACGGTGATCAGCCGGCTGCGCCGCATCACCAGGATCCAGGAGCTGCTGGTACAGCAGATCGACGTGTTGGAAACCATGACCCCTCTCGACTTCCTCGAGTTCCGGGACAGCCTGTTCCCGGCATCGGGCTTCCAGTCGGCTCAGTTCCGGATCGTCGAGAACAAGCTCGGGATCCGGCCTGGCGACCGGATGAGGCTGGCCGGAGCCCCCTACACGGCGCGATTCTCACAGGCGGACCGGGAGCGGGTCGAGCAGCTGGAGACCCAACCGTCTCTCTTCGACCTGGTCGAACGGTGGCTGGAGAGGACCCCCTTCCTCGACAAGGGGGACTTTGCCTTCTGGGAGGCCTACCGGGAGGCGGTCCTGGAACGATTACAGGCCGACCGTGCGGTGGTCGAGGAGAACCCCGTTCTAACCGAAGAGGAGCGCTCGGCCCAACTCGCCGACTTCGACTCGATCATCGACCAGTACGGGGCGGTGTTCGACGCCGACAAGCACGCCATCGAGGTCGCCGCCGGGCGCCTCCGACTGAGCCACAGGGCCTTCCAGGCTGCCCTGTTCATCACCCTGTACCGGGACCAGCCGGCCCTCCATGAGCCTTTCCGCCTGCTCGAGTTGCTGATGGACATCGAGGAGGGATTCACCACCTGGCGCTACCGCCACGCCCAGATGACCCTCCGGATGATCGGCAGGAGGATCGGCACCGGCGGGTCCGCCGGGGCCAAGTACCTGGAACGGTCGGCGGAGAGGAGCCGGGTGTTCGGGGACCTGTTCAATCTGGCGACCTTCCTGGTCCCCCGTTCCACCCGGCCCGAGCTCCCCGCCGAGATCACCGAGTCGATGAAATTCCGCTATCAGTCGTGACCATGAAGGCCGGCTTCTCCAAGTTCCTGTCGGCCGACCCGGGCCGCATCCACTTCGCCGCGCACTCCCACCACCCCTGGCCCGACGTCAGCTACCGGGCCCACGCCCGGGCGTGGGAGGATGCAGCCAGGTTGATGGACGACAAGTGGGACCTGGTCTTCGGGGAGCTGATCCCGGGTGTCCAGAACAAGCTCGCCTCCATCATGGGCCTCTCATCAGGCGACACCATCGCCTTTGCCCCGAACACCCACGACCTCCTCACCCGACTCTTCTCCTGCCTCCGGCCGCCGGTGCGGATCATCACCACCGACGCCGAGTTCCACTCATTCACCAGGCAGTCGCTCCGATGGGAAGAGGAAGGCCTGGCTGCCGTCGCCCGGGTGCCCGCCGAGCCCTTCGACACCTTCGCCGACAGGTTCACCGAGGCGAGCCGGTCACCCCACGACCTGGTGTACCTGAGCCACGTGTTCTTCGACTCCGGGTTCGTGGTCCCGGGCATCGACCGGATCGTCTCCTCCGTGTCCGAGCAGTCCAGTTGCTTGGTGATCGACGGATACCACGCCTTCATGGCACTGCCCGTCGACCTGGGGGCGATCCAGGACCGGGTCTTCTACCTGGCGGGTGGCTACAAGTACGCCATGAGCGGTGAGGGCGTGTCCTTCATGCACTGCCCGCCCGGCTACGGCGCCAGGCCCGTGGACACCGGCTGGTACGCCGGGTTCGGCCAGCTCGAGTCGGGGGTGGGAGGGGCAGTCGGCTACGGGACCGACGGATCCCGCTTCTCCGGGGCGACCTTCGACCCTTCCGGTCTCTACCGGATGGACGCAGTGCTCCGCTGGCTCGAGTCGGAGGGCATCGGCCCGGCCGCAATACATGAGCACGCCGGCCGGCTGCAGCGGCGGTTCCTGGACGCTGGTGTGCTTCCCGGGGTGCTCGTGCCGCCGGAACCTGCCCAGCGGGGCAACTTCCTCACCTTCGAGACCCCCCAGGCAGCCGATTTTCAGCGACTCCTCCATGAAGGCGGCGTGATCACCGACCATCGGGGCCACCGGCTCCGTATCGGCTTCGGGATCTACCACGACGAAGGCGACGTCGACAGGCTGGTCTCCTCGCTCGAGGAGCACCTGTGAATTCCGCCCCACCGGCAAGCCGATTCTCTCGGGTGACGACGCAGGGCAGTAGAGATGGCTGAGCGTTGGATCTGTGACAGGTGCCGCAACCGCAACGAAGGCGTGAACTACACGTGCCAGCGATGCGGGGAGGCAAAGGGTTGGGGTTCGGTCCCGGTGGAGACCCCTCAGGGGCCGATCCCGGGCCCGGCCGGCCCACGCCGCCCACAGTCCACACCGCGGGGTAGACCCGGGTGGCTGCGGTTCATCTGGGTGCCTGTGGTGCTTGCCTTCATCTTCGCCCCCCTGCTCGGCAACAGCCTGCGCGACCGGGATGGAGTGATAGTCCGCGCCGGGTCGATGTCGGTCCACGAGCTTCGCGTCGGGGACTGCTTCAACATCCCGGACGAACCGTCACCCGACATAGAGACGGTCGAGGGCATCCCCTGTTCCGACCCTCACGACTTCGAGGTGTTGGTGGTCCGAGAGCTCGAACCGGGGCCGTTCCCCTCAGATCTCGACTTCGACATCCACTTCGAGACGACCTGCCTCTCCGCCTTCCAGCCCTACGTGGGGACGCCTTACCCGGTGTCGGAGATCTGGCTGGACATGATCGTCCCCCTGCCGGAGGGATGGTCGCAGGGCGACCGAACCATCACCTGCCTTCTCTTCGATCCCGAAGACCAGGTGACCGGCTCGCTCAAGTCGAGCAACAGGTAGCTCCGGAACCGGAGACCCGCTCCTGTGGATAAGTCGATGACGAGGCGTGATAATGAGCGGATGGCACTCGTGCCACCGTTACAGGTGGTTCCCCTGGCCGAGGTGAAACCCCACGAGGAGGTCGATCCGATGCGGGTCGATGCCCTGATGGGCCGGATCGCCGCCGAGGGACGGCAGGGCAATCCCGTGATCTGCGCCGGATCCGAGGAGGGCTTGGTGGTGCTCGACGGTGCCACCCGGACCGAGGCGATGAGAAGACTGGGGATGGCCTACCTGGTGGTGCAGGTCGTCTCCCCCGACTCGGTCACACTGGAGACCTGGCATCACGTCATCCGCAACTGCCCTCCGGCCGAAGTGCTCGCCCGGGTGGAGTCGAGCCCCGACCTCTTGACCGGCCCGGCCGCCGAACCCCCACGGGTGGCCGCGGCAGGGGGTGAGAGCTTGAGCATCATGGGCAGGGCGATGAGCCCCTACTCGACGCTCTCGGCACTCGTCAACGCCTATCTCGGCCGCTGGACCGTGAGCAGGATCATCGACCCGGCTCCGGAAGTGGTGGCCTCGCGTTTCCCCGACTGGTCCGTGATCGTCGAGTTCCCCACCATGTCGGTCGAGGAGGTGATGAAGGCCGCCCTCGGCGACGACCTGCTCCCAGCCGGGATCACCAGGTTCCTCATCCCGGAGAGGGTGCTGAGGCTCAACGTGGACATCGAGCTCCTCGGCGAAAACGGCTCGAGGGCCGGGAAGCAGGAGGCACTAGACGCCCTGGTGCAGGCTCGCTCCAGGGCCGGCAGGATCAGGCGGTACGAGGAGACCGTGATCCTGCTCGACGATTAGGAGGAGCCGGCATTCACCCGCCGTCCGCCAGGACGGCGACACATTGGATTTCGACCCGGGCCCCCTCGTCGAAGAGTCGATCGACGCCGATCAGTGCCATCGCCGGGTAGTGCTTGCCGAACACTGCCCGGTAGGTCGAGCCCAGCATCTCGAGGTTGGCCAGGTATTGGGGGACATCGGTGACGAAAATGGTCATCGACACAAGGTCGCCGGGCACACCCCCCGCCTCCTCCAGGATGGCCGCCACCCCCCGGCAGGCGTTGGAGAACTGGTCGACCAACGATCCCGGATAGCCTTCGCCCGACACCTCGCCGGTGATCCCGGCCAGATGCAACAACCGTCCGGGAGCGGAGATGACACCGTATGAGAAGCCGCGGGCGGAGGGAAGGCCCCCGGGGCTCACCAGGGTGTGACGGGTCAGCTCCCCCGCCACGCCGGCGGCTCCTTCCCGGTGAACGCCCTGTAGAACTCGGCGTGGTCATCCGACTTCATGAGGAGAGCCTGCATCGCCGCCTCCATCTCGATGGCCGAGCCCAGGTCCATGTCCTGCTCCCGGCTGATCAGGACCTTGGTGGTGCCGTAGGCAAGGGCCGGCCCTTCGGCGAGGCGCCGGGCCATCTCACCCGCCTCTGTCGGCAGCCTGTCGTCGGGGACGACACGCGAGGCCAGCCCGATCCTCACCGCCTCCTCCGGATCGACCCTGTCGCCGAGGAGCAGGATCTCGGTGGCCCTGCCCACGCCGATCACACGGGGGAGCAGATATGCCGCCCCCATGTCCGCTCCGGCGAGGCCCACCTTGGTGAAGAGGAAGTGAAAGGCTGCCGACTCGGCGACGAGACGAATGTCGGCGGCCAGGGCGATCACCGCCCCGGCCCCTGCGGCTGTGCCGTTGACCGCTGCGATGATCGGCATCGGGAGCCGTCTCATACGCTCCACCACCGATCCGGTCATCCGGGTGAACTCGAGGAGGTCTCTCGGCCCCATGCCCTGTAGTGCGCCGATGATCTCCTCCACGTCTCCGCCCGAACAGAAGCCCCTGCCTTCTCCGGTGACCACCAGGGCCCGGACATCGCCGCGATGCTCGACTTCTGCGAGAAGGTCCCTCAGGTCGGCGTAGACGTCGAATGTGAGGGCATTCAGCTTCTCGGGACGTGCCAAGGTGACGGTTCCGACACCGTGCTCGACCTCGAAGTCGAGGTGCTTCCAGGAGCCGGTGTATCCGGCCGAGGCGCGGTATGGGCTCACGAGTCTTCGAGAGTAACCGGGCAGAGCCCGGAGCCCTGCCCGGGCAACGGTAAGTTTGGGGGCGATGACCGACCCTCAGCTCATAGTGGAGGCCGAACGCCTCGGCGCAGACCTGACGGCCCTGGCCGAGTCGGGCACTCCCGGCCGGGTCAACCGACCCCTGGTCGAGGCCCTCGGGCATGCCGGCCTGTTCGAGCGATTGCTCGGCGAGCACCGGGTCACTGCTACAGAGCTCTGCCAAACCCGGCAGGGTCTTGCCCGGTCCTGCACCGAAGCGGAGACCGC
>CAYVTP010000106.1:0-6169 GCA_964454615.1 uncultured Acidimicrobiaceae bacterium
AGGTCGCCGCCGAGGATCATGTTGCGGTGCTGCGGATGCTGGCGGGCCGCCACCGACAGTTGTCCCGGTTGAAAACCCAGGCAGCTTCTCGTCTGCATGCGGTGTTGGCGACGCTGCTGGCTGGCGGGATGAGCGGAGAACTGTCCTCTCAGAAGGCTTCTCGGCTGTTGCGGCGGATCCGACCCAAGACCATGGTCGAAACGGAACGGAAACGGATCGCCCACCAACACCTCGCCGAAGTACGCCGGTTGGAGAAAGAGCTGAAAGCGTCGAGGAGCCGCCTCGACGTCGCCGTGGCTGCCTCCGGAACTGGGCTCACCGACGTCTACGGGGTCGGCCCGTTCGTAGCTGGTCTGCTCATCGGATACACCGGCGACATCACCCGATTCGCCACCAGACACCACTATGCGGCATACAACGGGACCGCACCCATCGAAGCCTCCTCCGGTGGCAAAAAGCGGCATCGGCTCAACCCGAGGGGCAACCGGATGCTCAACCATGCGCTGCATGTCATCGCCATCTGCCAGCTCCGCCAGCCCCACACCCCAGGCCGGGTGTTCTACGAACGCAAACTCGCAGAGGGCAAGACAAAGAAGGAGGCGATCCGAGCGTTGAAACGCCGGCTCTCCGACGTCGTCTACCGCCACCTGGTCGAAGACAACCGGTAGGGCCCGGGGGGCACCCAGGGGCGTCTATGTAATCAGCGCGGCCGCTATTCCACCCTGATCAAACGGCTCTTCGATTCAGCCACCCCGGGCCAGCCACCGAGCCTACGCGCCAACCCACATCTCGGACCCACCCCGAGACGCCCCACCGCGTCCCAAACACCCCTTGACAAACAAACAGGCCTCGATCTCGGGCGATATCAGATATGGGCGTTCTCGTCCGGGATCACAAGATATGCACGTGATCTGGTGCATCTGAATTTCAGCGGTCAGCCTGTGGGTTGCAAGTTGTGCTGGCTGCTCTCCGGTCTAGCGTCAGAAGACGATGGCTCGATTTGTGATCACCGGAGGGCTGGGGGTTGGGAAGACCAGCCTGCTCTCACTTCTGAACCGTCAGTACGAAACCGTGGCGGAGCCAGCGCGGGAACTGATCGCCGAACAGCGAGAGACCAGCGGTGAAGCCACGCTCGACCAATCGACCTGAGCTGTTCGTCGAGAAACTGATCTCACGGTCAATCGAGAAATACACCACTGCTTCCTCATCGGCGGTGACAGTCTTCGATCGTGGTGTGCCTGACTGCATCGCTTACGCCATGGCGTACGAGCTGGACATTGGTCCAGCGTTGGATGCGGCTTCTCGGTACCCGTATGAAAATTCGGTGTTCATCGCTTCTCCATGGGAAGAGATCTACACGACAGACGACATGCGCCGTGCAACATTCGCCCAAGCTGAAACCTTCTACGCCTATGTGGTCGAGGCGTATCAAGGGCTGGGATATCAGATCATCGAACTCCCAAAGGTGTCCGTCGAGGAACGCGCCGCGTTCGTTGTCGACTACATAGAAGACCGAGTCTGAGCCCCGGTCCGAGTCCACTCGATACGTGCCGCTAGGCGTGGTTTGCAGGAAGGAGCGTTATCGCCCGGGATCAGGGTGATCTGGTGTGGTCATTGACCATGCCGTCGAGCTGGCTGCAGGTCTAAGCCGATACGCTGGTGTCCGATGGACTGAGCCGATTAGGTCTCGCCCATGGGAGAGTAGGTCTGTATTGAGCATGGTTGTCTGGCACATCACGATGTCGCTCGACGGGTTCATTGCGGGACCCGACGACTCGATGGATTGGGCTGTCCGCGAGTGGAGCGACAACGGCTCCAACACGCGTGATATTGAGGTCGAGCGCAGTGCGATCGCTGATGAGGTGTTGCGATCGGCAGGTGCGATCCTCGGCGGCCGCCGCTGGTATGACGCGGCACAACGGTTCTACGACGGCGTGGATGGGATATACGGTGAACCGCCCCGGGTTTGATGGAGACCCGGTCATTGTGTGATGTGTCCGGCATGCTGGCCGGACGCGGGTTCTGCTGGGTGGTTGATAGCACCTCCTTGGTGATCGTGGCGAGTGGCGTTCCAATTGGTCTCGTATTCGACGGGTGGGATGTCGCCGATGGTTCGAGGAGTCGACTGGTGTTCCACCAGTGCACCCAGTTGAGGGTGGCCAGTTCGACGTCCTCGATGGTCCGCCAGGGTCCTTGCATGGTGATCAGCTCGGCCTTGGAATTCCCCTTACACACCCGCCCCTCGAGGTGCGGCTATGCGCTCCCGCGGCGGATGAATGTCATGACACGAGATTTGGTGATCTGGCGGTGGCTAACGACGATCCTAGTCCATGATGGTTGAAGGCCAGGGCCGTGCAGATCCACGACAACCCGGACCTGGGTCGTCAGGTGCACCGATGGGTTGAAGTCGGTCAACTGCCAGCTTAAAGAGAACGGCTTGCTAATCCTCTCCCGAGACCGTTAGACAACCCCTGCCGAACTCCGGGTTGTGACACCGAGTCCGACCAGCCAGGACACGGTCAGCACGGCGACCCCGTACACGTAACTGCTGGTGGTTTGGGGAATGAAGGTGCCGACGGGTATGGCGATCAGGGCAACGATCGCCAGCCGATTTACTCGCCGGGGGAAGTATCGGCGCCTTGTGGAACGCCACGGCCAAGCTGAGCCAGCCAAAGACGAACAGGGCAAAGGCTCCAAAGGCGAGTGGCCTGGTCCATGTCTCGACTTCGGTGAGAACGGCCAGAACGTCGAGTCCACTACGGACCACCGCGGCGAGGGTGATCTCGGCTCCAACGACGGCCCCCATTAGGACACCGCCAACAATGAGCAGGCCAATGCCAATCGAGCTCCAGCGCTGCTCGCCAGCGTTGCGAAACTGACATCGGATCGCCAGGGCAGCTAGCAAGACCAGGCCGACTCCGATGGGAATGATCAGATGGGCGATCGCCCACCGGTCAGGTGACCCGCTGATGGCCCTGGCGATTACTTCGGTGTCCATGTAGTTACGTACAAACGGGTGAGCGACGAGTCCGGCGAGGAAAACTGCCGGGGCGACGAACAGCACCACTCTGTCTACTGGTGTCAGTGTCTGCTCGGCCATCATCCGTCCCCCACGGAGGATTCCGGTGCTTTGAACTCGACAACGGAGTGGATGTTTCCGGCCGGGTCGGTGAACCAGGCGATCTCCCGGTCGGGTCCCCGCATGATGCCCTTGTCGTCGGTCCCTAAATCGTCGAAACGGAGGAACCGCACCCCGGCCTCACCGAGATTGTCGACTGCTTTGTCGATGTCGGCCACCACGAAGTTGAGGATCGTGTAGGTGGCCGGTATATGGTCCGGCTTTGGGTAGACCAGGATGTCGTTGCTCCCCGCCGGATGGAGGATCAGCACGCCTCCGTCTTCCCGGTCGCTCTCGAGGCGTTCCGTCTCGATGCCTAACTGGTTTCGATAGAACTCGACAGCTTTGTCTACGTCGTCGACGGAGAAGCTGGTCATGGTCCCGGTGTACTCGAACATCACTACCTCCTCGTCCTTGATGCCACCATGAGAGATAGCGGGTCGACGAACCCCTGTCATCGGGGAAACCACCATTTTCTCCTAGTCGTGGTCTAGGTAGTTCTACGTAGACGGCTTGTCGGCCGTGACGATGCGCACAGAAATCGGGATCTCGACCTCCCCGTCGCCGGTGAGATGATCCTGAATCGCCGCCTCGACGTCCGTTATGAACGCATCGACAGAGATGTCGTTGAAGCGGGTGGCCAGCCGGGCGGTGGCTCTGACCTCCATCTCGACGAAGACAGCGGGCGAACGGAACCGTTGTACTCCCTCCACCGTCTCCAGGGTGATCGCCTCCAAGCCCGCTCGGAAGAAGATCCGCTCCAACTCTCTCTGGTCACTCAGGACGAACCGGGATTCGATGATCTCGCCGGCTCCGGAGTCGAGCTGACGTTCGGCCAACTCCGCCAACCGTTGGTAAGCAGGAGGAATACCGCCCAGGACTGCGAGCGCCAGACGCCCGCCGGGCCGGAGCACTCGCCACATCTCGCTGATCGCCAACTCCGGGTCGGGGAAGAACATGAGTGCGAACTGGCTCACCACCCGATCGAAGGACCCATCGCCAAAGGGGAGTTCCCCGGCATCCCCGAGATGCCAGTCGAGTCCCGGGGCGATACGCCGGGCCACCGCAAGCATCTCTTCGCTGATATCAATGCCGGAGACGCTGCCCGCTGCACCGACACGATGAGCGCACTCTCGAGCCACGATTCCCGTCCCGCATCCCACGTCGAGGACCCGGTCTCCCGTCGTCACCTTGGCGGCGTCGGCCAAAGACTTGGCGAGATCCTCGAGTAGCCACGATTCCTTTCCCCCCTCATACCATTCAGCCGCTTCAGGATGGCTCATGGGCTCATATCAGCGCATGGTTGAAGGCATACGCGGTGGCTGCGGAGCGGGAGGACACCCCCAGCTTGGTGAGGATGTTGCTGACATGGGTGTCGACTGTCCTCACCGAAACCATCACTTCATCGGCAATCTGCGCGTTGGTCATACCGGAGGCCACGAGCCGGAGCACGTCCAGCTCGCGATGGGTCAGGCCGTGCTCTGACGGGGGAGGTTCGCCTAGTAGTGACTCGACCTCGGTCATATCGGGTCGAGCCTTCAGGCGGGTGACAATGGTGCGGGCGGTCTCCAACTCCATGACCGCGGTCACTTCATCGTCGAGAGCCCGGCACGACCGGGCGATGAGCGTCCTTGTACGGGCCTCCTCTAAGGGGAGGTCGAGATGCTGCCATACGCCTCTGGCTCGCCGACACAACTCGAGGGCGGCAACAAACTGTCCCTCGGCAAAGAGCACCCCCGCCTGGGTCTGAGCTGCCATGGCTTCAAGGACCGGACCGCCGTACAAGGTGGCAATTTCAGACAGTTCTTCTGCCGACTCTGATGCGGCCGGCGGGTCCCCGGAAGCGAGCAGGATTTCGACTTGAGCCGGAAGCAGCCTGGCCCGCCGCAGTGAGTCCTCTTGCTCGGCCAGGGCCCGGCTCAGGGAGGCGGGGCTGTGCGAGTTGTCCCCCTGCATCATGTGAAGGAGGGCCAAACCCGGCTGGGGGTCGTGACCCAACCTCCCCGATTCCCCGTACATCTCCTCTGCTGCCTCAAGCTCCCCACGGAGCCGGTGCACTTCCCCCGCTTGATATTTGGCGACTCCGGCCAGAGCCATGTCGTCGCCGGCAAGGGATCGCTCCGCCGCTCGCGTGGCCAGGTCCAGTGCTTCATCCCAGTCCCCACGGAGTAGTTGGAGTCCTGCCCGGTACACCATCTCCCGGGTCCTGAAGGCGACCAACCCTTGTTGGGTGTCACACCATCCTGCCAACAGGTCGATCCACTCATCGAGTCGCTCGACGTCGAAGGCCTCCCCGGCTGCCTCGACAGCCGAGGCGAGCACAATCCCGGCTATCGGAGCGGAGACCCGCCCCGAAACAGCTTCCGCGGTCGCCTGGTGGAGCCGTTCCATCCCCTCCTCGACCCGAGCAGATCTAACCAGGGCCCGCCCCTCAATCACCCGACCGAACGCCACCAGATCAGGCTCGTCGTGGCGACGCCCGATCTCGGTAGCACGGGTTGCCGGATCGGCAGCGCCTTCGGGGTTGCCTCCAAAGGCGAGCTCCTCGTATGCCTCAGTGATCAGTAGGTATCCCTGCTCAGCACCTTCCCCTACATCGGCGAGATGGACCGCTGCCCGCGCTCGCCAAGCCGCGCAGCTGCTAATCGAAGCCGGGAGACACCCTCCGGCCTGGGTGATCTCACCAGTGCTGACCCGATCGAGTCCGATCCTCACCGCACACCGCGCGGCACGGCGGGAGTCACCCTCCTGAACATATACGTGGTAAGCCCGCATCCGGGCGTCTCGGGACTCTTCCCGCTGACCGGTGAGGAAGGCCGAGGTGGCCAAAAGCTCGAGATCTTCGGCGGCAAGCCCAGATACCTGGTCGATCCGGCTCAGGGTCTCATAAGCATCGCCCCAGTCGCGACGCGAGGCCGCTTCCCGGGCGTGCTCGACCCCCGTGATAGCGGTCGAGGATTGCGCCCGCGCCATGGCCTAACCCTACGCGGCTTGTGTTCGCAGAGAACCTTACGTCAAGTTCAGCCGCTCCTACATAGCGCATAACGCGCG
>CAYVTP010000107.1:0-6163 GCA_964454615.1 uncultured Acidimicrobiaceae bacterium
GTGCTCCGCAGCCTTCGTCCGGTGGTGATCGAGCCTGGCCCCGAGCTCGTCGAGCGTCTCGGCTGCTTCGCGGTCGAGCCAGTGTGCGAACGTCTCGTGGAGTCGAGCACGATCCTGGTGGGTCATGCTGTGATAGGCGGCCAGTTGGATCAGCACGTGACTGAACCGGAAGGTGTCGATGCCACTGGTCTCCAGGAGACGCTTTCTCAATAGACCATGGAGATGTTGCTGGATGAAAGGTCGGGCGGCTTGGGGAAGAAGCGCCGACAGGGCGGCCCGATCGAACTCGGTTCCCACGATGGAGGCGGAGCGGAGCAGGTCACGCTCACCGGGGCCCAGCTGGTCGAGGCGCATCGCAAGCAGGCCTTGAAGCGAACCGGGGATGCTGTCGATGTGGCCCTCGTCGAGTGATGCCAATAGCTGCTCTGTGAAGAGGGGGTTCCCCTTGGACAGTGCCACGATCCGATCGAGGGTTCCGGCCTCGATGGGACCGGCGCGGTCCATCACGAGACTCTCCATGTCGCTGCGGGAGAGCGGCTCGAGGTGCAGAGCCTCGCCCGAATCCCAGTGAGGTTGTCGCTCCGTCAGTTCGGGGCGCGTCACAGAGACCAGCAACATTGGTCCGGTCGCATGATCCAGGACGTCGTCGACGAGGTCTAGGAACGGGGGCTCGGCCCAATGGAGATCCTCGAGGATCACGATCAGTGGCCGCTTCGAAGCGAGGGCTTCGAGAAGGCGCCGCAGTGCAGGCAGCAGGGCGTCGAGATGGTCGACGGTGGCGGGGAGCCCGATCGCATCGGCGATGTCCGTGACGACCCGGCCGCTCTCGCTTGCGAGCAGGTCATGTAGTGCACGCCAACCGTAGAGCCCTGCCGCAGCGATGACCGCTTGGCGCATCGGGAAGAACGTCTCCCCTCCGCCGTACGGAGAGCAGCGCACCGTGATGGCATCTGCGTCTGCTGCCAGGGAGGCCGTCAACTCTCGGGCGAGACGGGACTTCCCGATGCCTGCCTCGCCGATGATGGCGATTCGGACAACCCCACCTGAGCGGACTACCCGTCGGAAGGCGGAGCGCATCCTGGCCAACTCGTCCTGGCGTCCGAACATCGGCTTGTCGAGGGTGCGGGGGACAGACGGAGCACCGGTGATGACGTCGAGAACGCTCCAGGCGGCCCGCCCGGCACCGGAAACGGCTTCGTCGACCGACTTCATGACGACCGAACCGCGGAGCAATCGTTGCGCCCTGGGCCCGACGAGAATCTGATCCTCGCCCGCCGACTGCTGCAGTCGCAGGGCCTCGGAAACGACGGTTCCAGCGGTGTCCCGGAGCTCGGCGCCCGGGCCCTTCAGGACGAGATCACCACTCTCGATACCGATGCGGGACCGACTACGGAGTCCTTCAGTGGGGGACAGCCGGTCGTTGAGTGACGCAACCGCTCTCCTCACCTCGAGCCCTGCCCGCACGGCCCGCAAGGCGTCGTCCTCACCCGCGACCGGAACACCAAAGAACCCGGTGACCATGCCTCCGACGAAACGGTCGACACGCCCGCCGTGACGCTGCAGACTCTCCACGGCCGAGTCTGTAGCTTGGGCCGACACCCGGCTCACTGCTTCCGGGTCCAAGGTCGCCAATGCAGCCGGGTCCACATCCACGGCCACCACCGTGACGGGTCGCCGTTCGCGGGGGAGCCATGGGGCTGCCGCCGGGGCACCCACGCCGGCCGTATGGCCGGAAGGTATCTCCAGGCCCCGGTCCTGGCGCAGGATGGCGGCTTCTAGTTCCTGCAGGGACGGCCCCGGCTCGAGCCCCATCTCCTCGACGAGCAGCGAGCGAGTGTCGCGGAACACTCCGAGTGCGTCGGCCTGCCGACCGGTCCGGTAGAGAGCCAGCATGAGCAGCCCCCGTAGGCGTTCCCGGAACGGATGGGCTGCGATCAGCCTCTCCAGCTCCGGGATCAGCTGGCTGCTGCGACCCAGGTTCATGTCGGCTTCGATCCGCTCCTCGATGGCCTCGATTCGCATCTCTTCGAGCGCCCTGATCGGCTGCTGGGCGAACGGCTCATACCTGAAGTCGTCCAGCGCGGGCCCCCGCCACAGCGCGAGGGCGGCCGACAGCATCGCCGCCCGATCCGCCGGCCTCGCAGCCCGCGCCTCGGTGAGGAGGCGCTCGAATCGGTTGGCATCCACGGCGTCGGGTTCGATGGCCAGGCGATAGCCACCGGCTGTGGTCTGCAGGAGCTCGGCAGGTTCGCCTGTGGCACGGTTCGGCTCCAGCGCTCGTCGAAGGCGAGCGACGTGCCCCTGGAGCACCGTCCTCGCCGTCGGAGGGGGATGCTCGCCCCACAACTCGTCGATGAGACGTTCCGCCGAGACCGGTTGGCCGGCGTGGAGGACCAGAAGCGCCAGCAGCGCCCGGCCGCGCCCGGCCGGGAGGGTGATGGGCCGGGCCCCATGGAGGACCTCGGTCGATCCCAGGATTCGGAACTCCATCCAACCTCCACAGTGGCCGTGGCATGAGGGTACGGTGCCGCCTCTAGCGATTCGTTAGCGGCCGGGCCCATTATGTCCTCACCGGCCGGGTGGATGTGAGGTCGGCACCCCATCCACCCCGGAAGAGAACAGCTGCGAGGGACGAAGGAGAGAGCATGACAGGACCGTTGATCTACGTGGGAACGTTCACCATCAAGGAGGGGAAGCTGGAGGAGGCACGGAAGAGCCTGGTGGAGCTGGTCGACCTGGTCGACACCAACGAACCACGTCTCATCGCTTTTCATGCGTTTCTCGACGAGGACGGCCACAAGATGGCCATGGTGCACGTGCACCCAGACTCGGCATCGATGGAGTTCCACATGGAGATCGCCGCCAAGCACTTCACCACTGCGTTCGACTACATCGACGAGGTGATCAGCGAGCAGACCTTCGGCGCCATCTCCCCGGCTTTGGCATCAGAGCTTGCCAAGTGGGAAGCCCCCGGGGTCTCCGTGACGAGGATGCCTGTTCACGAAGGCGGCTTCACCCGCACCAACGTCCGATAGGGGTGACGAGGCGTTGACACGTTCGCCGACCATCTCGATCGTGTGGCCCAGTTGGAGGCCGAAGACGGACAGGCCGACTTGAGATACGAGAATGCCTGTTGTTTGGGGCAGGTGGAACCCCGGGCAGAGAGCCTCAGATGTCTTCGAGGATCTGCTTGAGCCGGGCTAGGTCCTTTTGGTTGGCTCGTTGTATGGCCCCGGTCATGACCGGAGCCACCACCTTTGAGAATCCTGCGGGCTCACCCCGGTTGCGGAGGGTCATGAGGGTCGAGTCCGGGCCGGCCGTTTCCCAGGTGTATGTGGTCTCCATCGGAAACGGACCCTGGGCTGTGCGCATGACCAGCCTTTCGCCGGGTTGGTAGTCGACAATCTCGTAGGTGTAGGAGAGGCGCCGTCCCAGAAACCGCGCTACGAAGGCGACTCGCGTGCCGACATCCAGGGGAGGCTCGCTCTCCCATGTGGCCGACTCGATGTTTGCATACCAGAGTGGTGCGTTGTCTGGATCGGCTGCGTAGGCCGCGACCTCATTGGCCGACCGCCCGATGACAGTCTCGGTGACGACGTCGACCATCAGTTCCGCACGGAGGGGTTGGGCACACCGGTGCCTGCCACTTCCAGGAGGTTGTCGAGGAACCGAATCCATGCCGGGGTTATGACCGGGATGATGGGGTCGTCATCGGCAAAGCCGTCGTGGGTGAACATCAGCTCGCTTCCCTCGTCGGTATCAGAGAGGTCGAATCGTATCGTCGTGCCCTGCCACCACGGTGGGTTCTCGTCGACCGCCCAAATCACCGTGCGGTCATCGGCGACGCTCACTCGAAGGTCGAACACGACAGGAGACTTCGGGAACGTGACGTGGAACACATCGCCGACAGAGTCAGCCGAGCCGGTCACAAGGTCCGACCACCACCCGGCAATGCCCTCTGGCGTGCGCAGCCACCGCTGGAAGACGTCGGAGGGTACGTCGCTCTCGAACTTGGCCCGGATTGCATATGCCATGAGGAGACCTTCCTGTCCTATTACTTAAGTCTGCACTATAGCGATGTCCCAGTCGACACTTCAATCTCAACTAAAATATCGGGGATGGATGGACTGCAGGTCATCGCCGAGCCCCGCCGTCGGGAGATCCTGGCGATGATTTGGTCTGACGAGATGTCGGCCGGGGACATCGCCAATCGTTTTGACATCAGCTTTGGAGCCATATCCCAGCATCTGGGCGTGCTGCGGAAGGCCGGCTTCGTCGAGGTAAGGGCGACTGGTCGTCAACGCTTCTATCGCGCCGACCGGGATGCCTTGGGGCCACTACAAACTGTGCTCGAGGCCATGTGGGACGAGACCCTCGCCCAGCTGGCCGCCGCTGTGGAGGACAGATGAGCGAGCCGATCGTTCGTGAGCGTCAGGTGCAGGCACCACCCTCGAAGGTCTACTCCTATCTAACCGATTCGGAGCGATGGGCGAAGTGGCAGGGAATAGCCGCCCACCACGACCCGCGGCCTGGAGGACTGTTTTCCATCCGGATGCCCGCCGGCTCCACGGCTCGAGGCGAGTTCATCGAGCTCGTGCCCGACCAACGTGTCGTCTTCACCTGGGGCTGGATCGATCATCCTGGGGTGCCGCCCGGGTCGAGCATGGTCACCATCGAGCTGATCCCCGATGGCGACGGAACGCTCATCCGGCTCACACACAGCGGTCTCCCCGAGGAGGAAACTGCGATTCACACCACCGGGTGGGAGCGCTATCTGCCCCGCCTCGTCCTCGTCGCCCAGGGAGTAGACCCGGGTCCCGACCGTCCGTCGGCGTAGCCCTCCAC
This sequence comes from uncultured Acidimicrobiaceae bacterium, assembly GCA_964454615.1. Taxonomy (GTDB): domain Bacteria; phylum Actinomycetota; class Acidimicrobiia; order Spongiisociales; family ZC4RG35; genus ZC4RG35. Next base: position 4,846 of record CAYVTP010000107.1, read on the forward strand.
TCCCCGGCGAGATGTTGGGCGGCTAACTGTGATGTTGTCGCTCACGGTTGTGTAGGCGGGACTCCCTGCGGTGGACCACCGGGGTTGACCCGCGGGGGCGGTGCGCCGTCGCCGTCGGCTTCTTCTTCGGCATCGTCCCGGGCCCCTAGATCTGGCGGGTCGACTTGGTCGACACCAACGAACCACGTCTCATCGCTTTTCATGCGTTTCTAGACGAGGACGGCCACAAGATGGCCATGGTGCACGTGCACCCAGACTCGGCATCGATGGAGTTCCACATGGAGATCGCCGCCAAGCACTTCACCACTGCGTTCGACTACATCGACGAGGTGATCAGCGAGCAGACCTTCGGCGCCATCTCCCCGGCTTTGGCATCAGAGCTTGCCAAGTGGGAAGCCCCCGGGGTCTCCGTGACGAGGATGCCTGTTCACGAAGGCGGCTTCACCCGCACCAACGTCCGATAGGGGTGACGAGGCGTTGACACGTTCGCCGACCATCTCGATCGTGTAGCCCAAGTGGGCGCATTGGGGCGGCCGAGTCTGATGGCGCCACGGCGCGGTTGCGGATTGGCGATCAACGAAACGGGCTGGAGCCTTTCGGCCAGTAGGGAAGCAAGGATTGCGGCAATGGCGGCGAGACCGAAGATGGCCAAGCCGCCTCGAGACACGAGAAGGCCGGTCATCAGTGCGCCCGCTGCGCTTCCCGCATGGCGGGCGGTGGCCATGAGTCCGGTGGCGGTCGCCCTGTTCTCCCGACCCATCCTGATTAGCGGTGCGGCCACCAACCCGGGGAACTCGATCCCCAGGCCAAAACCGGCGAGGGCGCCGAAGGCAAAGGTGGCCCAGGGCGCCGTCCATAGGCTGGACAGGGCCAGGAGGACAAGGCCGGCGGCTGCCAGAGCAAATCCGAGCCGGATGGCGGCGTAGGGTCCCCGATGGTCGGCCAGCCGTCCTCCCACGGGTGCTGCAGCAGCCCCAGCCAGAGTCATCACCGCGAGGCAGGCTCCACCCTGGAGCGCACCCTGGCCGACTACAAAAAGCGGGATGCCGACAAGGAGGCTGCACAGCACGAAATTGTCGAGGCCGTGGAGCCAGAGCGCGGCCCGGAGCCGTCTGTCTCTCGACAGATCGGCGGCGGCCCGGGCCCTGCTCACCAGCCGGCAGCTCTCTCGGTGGCCTCCATCTCCGGGAACGACAGCCGCTCCGGCTGCAGCCAGCACCCCGGTGATCAGGAATACGCCCCTCCAGCCGCCGTGAACCGTCACCCAACCTCCCAAAAGTGGACCCGCGGCGGCGGCCACCAGCCCCACTGCGGTGAC
>CAYVTP010000108.1:0-6156 GCA_964454615.1 uncultured Acidimicrobiaceae bacterium
GCAAGCGACCGAAGGGAGCGCGTCGAGGGGGGCGTGAGCGAAGCGAACCCGTCACTCAGCTCGGGGGGACCGACGCAAGCGACCGAAGGGAGCGCGTCGAGGGGGGCGTGAGCGAAGCGAACCCGTCACAGTGTCCCCCTGTTTCACGGGGGGACCGACGCAAGCGACCGAAGGGAGCGCGTCGAGGGGGGCGTGAGCAAAGCGAACCCGTCACTGCGTTCGATCGGTCCCCCCGCAAGCGGGAGGACACACCGAGGGGGCGGACCCGTCACCGGCCCCCCCAGCGGGGCAGCAGCACCAAGGTCGAGCGGGCGCTTGCCTCGATGTCGGCTGGGTCCCAACGCATCGGGGCTTGGACCCCATCGACCCAGGCCTCGATCATGTCGTCGAAGTGGCTGTGGAAGGCATGACCCGACTGTCCCGTGGTGTGGAGGAACGAGGAACGCCCGAAGTCGCCTAGGTCGATGACCATGCGATGCGCCGGGATCCAGTCGGTCCGGTAACCCTCGGCAGCATTCCAGCCGACGGCATTGACCACCGTCGGCCCCCCACCCACTCTGGCGGGAGCGGTCCGGTTGAAGAACCACTCTATGAGACCGATCCCCGACTCCCCGAATGTGGGGCTCCTGAACTCGGTGACGTGCATCCGCCCCCAGCTCCATGCGTCTCGGTCGCGGAACGTGGATGAGAGCTCGGCGTGGGCCTCGACCATCGACCGGTGAAGGATGTCGTCACGCCTCTCGACCCTTTCGGCGGTGGTGACATCATCCCAATAGGGGTCATCGGGAAGTGCCAGGAGGTTGGCGACGACCACCGTCTCCCTTGCGCCACCGTAGGGACGCTGGTCCTCGGGAAGGTCATCATGGAAGAGGTTGGCCAGCAGGTGCCGCCAGATGGCGTTGAAGGCCGCCGCCCCCGAAGAGTCGCCTGAGGCCTGGAGCGGTGAGGGCCCGCCGATCCACCGGCCGAGCTCCTCTTGCAACTCGACGACGCCGGCATCACCGGCAGGGTCCACCTGGAGCAGGTGCGGCACGAGAAGAGCCGCGCCACCGTGAAAGTTGTCCATCTGCATCTGCTGCATGGTCTCCACGGTGTGCCCTACGGAGCCGGCGAGCATGTCGACTATCCGGCGGGCCCGAAAGCCGAGGTCTCCATCGGAGGTGAGGAAAGGATGCGCCTCCCGGGGGATCACCGGCTGGTTGGCGGTCGAGATGAACCCAGAGGGAGGGTTGAGCAGGAAGGGCATTTCCTCGAAGGGGACCGAGCCCGTCCAGGTGTATTCGGATGTCCATCCCGGCACCGGGTACCGGCCGTCCCCGGCGGGCCTGATCGGCACCCTCCCGGTGGACTGATAGGCGATGTTGCCTTCGACGTCGGCGTAGACCAGGTTCTGCGCGGCGATGTCCCACTTCGAGGCGGCCTCCCTGAAGTCGTCGTACCCGGTTGCCAGGTTGAGCCCGAAGACCGCCTCAACCAGGGTCGACGGCCTGAGACTCTCCCACGCCAGGGCCACCACGTAGTCGGCGGGGAGATCGACCGCGGAAGTCCCGTCGAGGAGGTCGTCGTCGAAGAGCACTCCGGAGACCACGGGCCCATGGCGGGTCGATCGGACCTCGAAGGTGACGTCCTCCCCGCCGGCGACGCGGAGTGTCTCCTGGCGGACCTCGAAGGCCACCCACTCCCCTTCGACCTCGTATCGGGTCGGATCGTTGGGGTCGATCCGTTCGATGAACAGATCCTGGGTGTCCACCGCCTGGGTGGTCACCCCCCATGCGATCCGGTCGTTGTGGCCGATGACGACTGTCGGGACGCCGGGGAAGGACACCCCGACCACGTTGAAAGGACAGTCGTCCCCGCGCGGGCGGCAGTGGAGCCCATTGGAGAACCAGATCCCGGGCATCTGGATGGAGAGGTGGGTGTCGTTGGCCAGGAGCGGCATCCCGGACCCGGTCATCGAGCCGGACAGCACCCAACTGTTCGAGCCGATGCCCTCGAAGCCGCCTCCGGTCAGTGCCCACAGGCCGCTTGCCCGCCGTGCCGTCTCTGCGAGTGCCCCCAGAGCCCCTTCGGGGATCGGCGGCGCCACGGCTGTTGGCGCCGAACCGGCGGTCCCCTCGTCGGTCCCGACTATGTGCGGGTGCCCTGCCGGGAACGGCGGGTACAGCTGCTCGACCCTTTCGAGGGGAAGGGCGGCTGCCAACTCGGCACGGTCCAACTCCGCCCCCATGTTGCCGCTCAGGTCCCAGGACATGAGCTTCGCCCAGGTCAGGGTGTGGATCGGCTCCCATGGCTCTATGGTGTAACTCGAGTTCTGCAGGCGAAGGAGGGCATACTCGAAGCTCACCTGCGAGCCGCTCCTGCCATCCAGATAGGCATTGACCCCGTCGGCATAGGACTGCAGCACTGAGCGGGAGAGGTCCGACATGGTGGCCAGCTCCTCCTCGGCGAGCCGGGTGAACCCCATCGACCTGAGGAAGATGTCGGTGTCGACGATGCCCTCCCCGAAGAGCTCGGTGAGGCGCCCGGCTCCGATGTGCCGCCAGAAGTCCATCTGCCAGAAGCGCTCCTGGGCGTGGGTGTAGCCCTGGGCGAAGAAGAGGTCGTGGGTGTTGTCGGCGAAGATGTACGGGATCCCCCACTCGTCCCGGATCACCTCCACCTTCGAGTTGAGGCCTTCGACGACCAGTTCGCCGTCGGTCTTCGGGAATGAGTCCCTGATCAGGAAGGCGATGTAGAAAGAGATGGCGAGGGCCAGGACCGCAACCACCAAACCGATCCGCTTCACCCAGCGCATCGAGGAGAGCCTAGGCGGTGCGTGCCGGGCCGGGCTTGCGCAAGCGGGCACCGTAGACGAAGCCGAACAGCCCCATGCGCCACACCTCCTCCACCTCCAAGGGACCGGCGTCGAACATGGCCTCGGGTCCGGGAAGCGAGTCCAGGCTCTTGTGGAGATACCAGTACTCCTTCGGCGATCCGGCGAAGAGGAGGCCGACCAGGGGGAGAGTGATCGCGGTGCCGGCACGGTGGGCCAGTCGCAGCAGCCGATTGCGGGGGCGGGCCAGGTCGACCACTACTGCACCACCGCCCGGCTCCAGGACCCTGTCGATCTCGGCGAGGGTGTCGGTCACCGAGGTGAGGTTTCTGAACACGAAGCCGCTGAACACACCCGTGAAGGACCCTTCGCGGAACGGCATCGCCTCGCCGATCCCGACCACGCGTGCGGTGACCGGGCTCAGGGCCAGCATCTCGATGACCGGGTCCAGGCCGACGACGGGACGGCCGTCGAAGTCTGTGTCTCCGGTTCCGCAACCCAGGTCGAGGGTGGCGCCCCGTGCCAGCATGGCCACACCCCGGGAACGCCACTTGCGCTCCTGGCCGAGCGAGAGGATCCGGTTGATCCTGTCGTAGCGGGAGGCAATCCGGGCGAATATCGGATCGCTGGCCTCGCTCACGGCTCGATGAGCTCGAATCCCGTGTAGCGGCGCAGTGCCTCGGGTATCCGAACCGAGCCGTCCGTCTGCTGGTGGTTCTCGAGGATGGCGAGGATGGTCCTGCCGATGGCGCAGGCGGTCCCGTTGAGGGTGTGGGCCACCGGGTTCGAACCGTCGCCCCTGATGCGGATCCTGAGTCGCCGCGCCTGGAAGTCGGTGGTGTTCGAACAGGAGGTCAACTCCCGGAATGCCCCCTCACCGGGGAACCACCCTTCGATGTCGTACTTCTTGGCCGCGGATGCTCCGAGATCGCCGGCGGCGACGTTGACCACCCTGTAGGGGATCTCCAGCTCCTGGACCAGGCTCTCCTCCACTGCCAGCAGGCGCTCGTGCTCGTCACCGGACGCATCGGGCGAGGTGAACACGAACATCTCCACCTTGTCGAACTGGTGGACCCTGAATATGCCCGTCGTGTCCTTCCCGTAGGTGCCAGCCTCCCGCCGGAAACAGGTGGAGAAGCCGGCGTAGCGGAGGGGGATGGCATCCGGGTCGAGTATCTCATCTCCGTGGTATGCGGCCAGTGGGACTTCGGCGGTTCCGACCAGGAACAGCTCGTCGCGTGGGATCTCGTACACCTGCTCGCGGGCTTCGGGAAAGAACCCGGTCCCCTCCATGGCGTGCTCCCGGACCAGGACAGGCGGGATCACCGGGGTGAACCCGGCCTCCACGAGATGGTCCATGGCCCATCGGACCAGGGAGAGCTCGAGGAGTGCCCCTTTGCCCAGGAGGTAGCCGAACCTGCTTCCCGACACCTTGGCGGCACGCACCGTGTCGACGATCCCGAGGCTCTCGCCAAGGGTGGCGTGGTCGGTCCCTTCGGTCCCGGCATGGCCATGCCGACGAATCTCTACGTTGTCGGCTTCGGTGTGACCGTCGGCGGCGTCGCGTGCGACCAGGTTGGGCACCTCGAGCCAGGCGAGGCGGAATTGCTCGCCGAGGACATCAGCTCGAGCCTGTGCCTCCTTGACCGAAGACGCCAGATCGCCAACCTGGGCGATTGCCTCCTCCTTGGCCGCTCCCTCGAGGGAGGCGATCGCCCGACCAGCCTCCTTCTGGGAGGCCCGTAGGGCCTCGGCCTCCTGGAGGGCGCTGCGGTGGGCCGCCTCCAGCTCGGCCAACGCTTCGAGGTCGATCGCCGATCCGCGGCGCCGAAGGGACGAGGCGAGCTCCTCTGGTGCCTCGCGGAGGATCCTTGGGTCGAGCATGGGGAGGTCGATGGTAACGAGGGCTCAGCCCGGGTTGACCGCGAACACCACCGTTATGGCGTTGTCCTCCGGGTTCGAGTCGTCCGCCTCGCCCTCGAGGGCCACGGTGACCTGGTAGCTCTGACCGGACTCGACGGGCAGCGGTTCGAACACCAGGCTCACCTGCCTGCCGGGGGCAAGGGCCTCGACCTCGAGCTCCAGCAACACGGTATCGGCACCACCCACCAGGGTGAGGACCACCAGTTGAGGCACCGACACGACGTTCCCGACGTTTGTCATCACAACGGTGAACACCACCTCGGCGGTTGACGGCATGACCACCCGACCGGTGGCATCCAGCTGCCACTCCGGCTCGGCCACCACCTGGCTCACCGCCAGGCCCGGGCGGAGGACCAGGGTGTTCTGCGGCGAGCGAGCGGCTTCGACGTATGCCAGGGAGAGACCGACCAGGCCACCCCGGGCAGGCGACATGGCCACTTCGGGGAGGGGACTCAGAGGCGCCGGCACGTCCTCTCTCTCGACCTCGGTCAGGAGAAGTGCGTAGATGGCGTCACCTGCCCTCAGGTCGGCCAGTGCGGCCGCCATGTCGTCGACGACGGTCGGGTCACCGGGACGGTCTGCGGCTCCCAGGACCGCCTCGTAGAACCCTTCGACGCCGGCCGACCAGGCAATGAGGGCCTGCCGCATCAGCGAGCGGACCGGTATCACCGACGGAGTCGGTGGCTCCCCGTCGGCGAACGTCATGGCATCGGCCAGGTCCTCGAGGATGTTCTCGGTCACGATGACGAACTCGTCCCTGGAGATGGTGGCCAGTCCCCCGGCAGCCAGCCGCAGCGCCTCGGCATTCCGTGCCATCTCAACGGCGTGGTCGTGGACGGTCGCCAGGTACTCGATCTGGGTGCGGGTCTGGGCGCCCCCTGCCGAGACGACGAGGGCGAGTGAAACGGCGCCGACGATCAGGATCGGCCAGATGATCCGGCCAACGCGTCTCCGGGGTCGATTCGGTAGGTCGAAGATCAACGTGGGCGAGGGGGGACTCGAACCCCCACGATCTTGCGATCACAGGAACCTGAACCTGACAAGCCCGTGTCAGCAGCGCCCGACTGTAGTGAAGAGTCGACGTCTAGGGACACTCTCACCGGGTTCAGATCCAGGGCTTTCAGGCTGTTGCATCCCGTTGGCATGCCCGCCGGGGAGCGGGGAGGGCGCGCCTCTGCTGGCAAAGGCTGTCGATCTCGTTGCCAGGGGCCAACCCACCACCAGCAAACGGGGCAAACCTCAACGAGCAGACACCGTCTATGTCTAGGCGACGCTCCGCCCGGCCCCGACCAGGGCAAAGGCGACAAGGGCGGCAACACCGGCGCAGATTCCTGCCACGACCAGGTCACCACTGAGGAACCAGGCCACCGCCGCACCGCTCAGGACCACGGGGACGGTCCACATCGTCTTGACTGCGATCC
>CAYVTP010000109.1:0-6095 GCA_964454615.1 uncultured Acidimicrobiaceae bacterium
CCACAACAGGAGGTTGCGGAGCCCAGGCTGGTGCGGGCAGGAACTCGAACCGGACTTCGATGACCGTCAACAATGTCTCCAGCACATACTTTTATGACATGGCCGACAGGTTGACTTCCACCACTCATCCTGGGGTCGGCACCATCACCTACGACGCCAGGGGGAACACCACCGGGATCGGCGGAATGACCCTCACCTACGACGGAACCAACCGGCATATGAGCACCGTCGACGGATCGAAGACCATCACCTACACCCGCGATGCTACCCACCGGATCGTCCAACGAACAGGAAGAGCCGGGGAGAACCCGGTCTGAACAGGGACTCGATGATGGTCCATAGTGGTAGTTGACTCTGGTCGAAACTGGTAGTCTCATGGGATGGCCGGAGAGTATGTCAATCGCCTGATCGATACAGAGCTACCGGAGCTGATCAGGTCACATCCGGCCGTACTCGTATTGGGCCCGCGCGCTTCGGGCAAGACCACAACAACCCGGCGGTACGCGAGGAGTGTGGTTCGGCTGGATCGGCCGGCCGAGGCGGCTGCTTTTGTCGCCGATGCCGACGCTGCGTTGACAGTCTTGGAGGAGCCAGTGCTGCTCGACGAATGGCAGGCGGTCCCCGAGGTGTTGGGTGCGGTGAAACGTGCCGTTGATGACGACAACCGTCCGGGCAGATTCATCCTGACTGGAAGTGTCCGAGCTGATCTGGACACGGCCACCTGGCCGGGGACCGGGCGTCTCATCCGAGTGGGCCTGTGGGGGCTCAATCAGCGTGAGCTCGAGGGGGGGACGTCGCTACCGAATCCGATCGATGTTCTCGCCTCGGGCGATCCCCTTGCGTTGCCAGTACCGAGGTCGGCGCCCGATCTCCCGACCTATATCGAGATGGCCCTGACTGGAGGCTTCCCCGACGCCGCACTCCGACTCAAGGGCCGAGACCGGGAGCGATGGCTGACCAGCTATCTGGAACAGGTTCTGACCAGAGACGCGATCGGCGTGTCGGGCCGCGATCCGGTGCGACTCACCAGACTCTTCGAAGTGTTGGCTCTCAACTCGGCCGGGGTTGTTACCGACTCGTCGATATTCGAGGCGGCAGGAATCGACCGGAAGACGGCCGCAGCCTACGAGAGGCTCCTCGCCGGCCTATTCCTGACAGACGTCGTGCCGGCATGGATGACCAACCGCTTATCCCGCCTGGTCAAAGGCTCCAAACGGTACATCACCGATGCGTCCTTGATGGCGGCCGCGCTACGCGTGGACGTTCCCGGAGTCATGCGCGACGGTGACCTGCTCGGGAGAGTCCTCGACACTTTCGTCGCAGCCCAGATCCGACCCGAACTCGCCACCAGCATCCAAAAGCCGAGGCTGTTCCACCTCAGAGACAAGAACGGCCGACACGAAGTCGACCTTCTGGCAGAACTTGGCGGGCACCGCGTGGTCGCAATCGAGGTGAAGGCAACGGCAGCGCCGCGACGCGACGATGCCGCTCATCTGGAGTGGCTACGAAACCGACTCGGCGACCGATTCGTCTCTGGTGTCGTGCTCCACACCGGATCAGCCGCGTTCCGGCTCGGCGAGCGGATCGCAGCCGTTCCCATTGCTTCGCTCTGGGCGTGAATGAGACCAATCCACGAGAATTCGATCGTCGACGGAATGGGGCGGCGCCATCGACGTTACACAATGGGTTGCAACCTGAACGCAACGGACTCTGCCAGATGGCAGAATAGGCCGCGTTCTCCCAGGTCACAGGCCTGCCGTCGAAAGTGACTTTCGGTCTGAAAAACCGGAGGTCGACGGATCGACGCCGTCCCCTGACCACGATAACCATGCCCCTGACCAAGGGACCACGTCGTGCTGTCAGCGGGCACTCCGGTTCGGGTCAGTCCGGATGAGACCTCCGTGCAAGTACAAACGAACAGGCTGCCAACGGCTGCGGCGACGATCAGAGTGCGGATGAGCGCCGGCGTTAGTCGCCTTTCTGACGATAAGCGGGCTGGAGCTCGACGGGTCTGCGGGCCATTCGTCTGGCGCGCGCCGCTGCACTGACGACATGAGAACTCGACACCGAGCTTCGGCCGGCGGGCCCTCGGTAATACCCTGATCTGTAGTTCGTGGTTACAACCGACCGGAACACCTGACCTGAGGGAGGTGACCATGGAAGTGAATAGCGGCTTCGACCCTACGGTGAATGGATTCGGATTCTCCAATTCGTTTCGCGGAGGATCTGTCGTGGCCGAGTTGGCTCGCCAGGACAGACTGTCCGAGCTGATCGGGTTGAAACTCCCACGGGCCGTTGGACCGGTCACCGACCTGGCCGCAGGTGAGGACTTCTGGGGTTCCTTCGGACTCTGTGGCGGGATGTCATGGGCCGCCCTGGACCGGTTCTCGAAGAGCGAGCCGGTCGAAACCGACAGCTCGATACCGCAACCCGATCAAGAGCTCTTTCGTGAACTGGTCGCCAAACAGGCGGACTCGATGAAAGGTCGGAAACTCATGGAGCGCTGCATCGTCTGGCAGATGCTTCCCGATCGAACGCCGTGGTGGATGTTCTGGTCGAAAGGGTTGGGCCGTCTCACCACCGAACAGGAGTGGCCGAAGCTTCGCGCTGCTCTGGATGCCGGCACTCCAACAGGTCTCGTGTTGATCAGAACCCAGGGAATAGCCAACCCATCCCAGCATCACCAGGTGGTCGCCATCGGGTATCAGATGAGAGACGAAGGGCAATTTGAGATACGTCTCTACGATCCCAACCACCCCCGCCAACGTCCCTCCATCCCACTCGACCAGGACTCATTGTCGGTCGGTCCAAGACAATCGACCGGGGAGCGGGTACGCGGTTTCTTCGTCTGGTCGCCGGGTTAGTAGGGTCCCCAAGGAGGCACTCATGGCGCAGTTCCTGTCGATCGCTGAACGGAAAGAGTTCGCCGGGTTGTCTGGGCACGATCCTCGTCGCAAGGATGCGCCCCCGCGCCTGGTCCTGCACACCACCGAGACCAAGGGGCTGCCTGCGTATTCGTCGCCGCCACATTTCACCGTCGCAGTGGGACACCCGGGTTCGATGCCTTCACTGAAGGAAGGCCAGGTGAAGATATGGCAGCATGTTTCGCTCGACAAAACGGCTTACGCGTTGCTTCATCCGAAGGGGACGGAGGAGACCAACCACATGGGTTCCCATTGTGTGCAGATCGAAATGGTCACCTACGTGGGGGATCAACCAAAGGCACGTCCACCCGTTGTCGGTAACCGCGGCAACATTCCCGAACCACTCTTCCTGGCGGTCGCCGACCTGGTGCGGGAAATCTTGGCCGTCGTTCCCGGTATCCGTCCGGTCGCTCCTGAGCCAGCAAAGTGGTCGGCATCGAGATCGTTCGGAGCGACTGCGAAGCAACGATTCACGCCCACCGAATGGCGGGCGTTCAACGGTATCTGCGGACACGAGCATGTGCCCGCCAATTCGCATTGGGACCCGGGGAAGTTCGACATCACCCGGTTCCTCAGCCTGGTAATAGGCTCGTCCGCTGCGGCCATGCCGGCCAGGCTCTCTAACTCAGCGGGGCCCACACCGGTGTCTGATTCGGGATGGCCGAAGGTGCTGAAGGTTGGTGACCGGAACCACAAGGTGGTCGCAGTACGCGGCATCCTGCAGGCGTTGGGATACGGCGATCTCGGAGACTCGGAGCTATACAACAGCGAGGTTGAGAACGCTGTTATGGCGATGCAGGCAGACCTCAAAATCCGTAAGGACGGGAAGTGGGGTCCGGAGTCCCATGGAGCAGCCCTCGAACGTCTACTGGTGGTTCTCGCTCGCGCCGATGTCAAGCCCTGAAAGGCCCGCCAACCAGACGGCACACCCCAGGCTGTACGCCACGATGACCACCCGGGTGTAGCGGTTCATCTTGTGGCTACCACCGAGCAGCCCGGGACGGCGTCCGCCGCTGCGGTCGCGCTAGGGATGGCCACGAGCAGGGTGACTACGGCCAGGATCGGCGCCGTCCCTGACCACGACACTTCCCACCAGGGGAAGTACCCAGAAGTGGCCCCTGAACAGGCATTTGGCACATGTGTTCGAACCCGAGGTTTTCACCGTCGGCGTCCTTGACTCGCCCGGAGTTACGTTCGTCTGGGCCCGGCGGCCCGACGCTCTATTCGTTTGCTTCCAGCAGGGCCTCGAAGCACTCCTCGAAGTTCGTGCCCTCGGCTTTCGCCACGAAGCTCACGATCCTGCCAAAGCCCACCAGCCTCTCCTCCGCTACCACCAGCCCGGGCGGCCCGATCACCGCGGTGAGGTGGGCAGCGCAACTTGCTTGCGGCGGTATTGCCCCGGCTACTCCGCCGATGCTGCTCATTAGCAACACAAGAGCAGCGAGGATCAGAAGCTTAACCCTCTTCACGAGTGGGTCTCCTTCGTTCGGTTCGCCGTCCGGCCTGACCGGTCGGACGATCATTTGCACTATCTCACACGGCCGAGCGCTAACAAAGAGAAAGTTGGCGGATGGTCCGGTGCAATGGGTTGCTTTCCCCTTTGAGCGGTAGCGTCTCCCAGCCTGACAGTGACGCGGCCGGCCGGCATCCCGCGGGAAGCGCCATCCCGGTGCGATAATCCTGCCCTCATGACAGATCGACCGCAGGGTGAGGGTTGGTGGCTCGCATCCGACGGTCGTTGGTATCCGCCAGAGACCCGATCAGGCGAGCCCCTGCCCCCACCTCCGGCCACATGGCCCCGGGCTGATCCAACCCACGTCTCCAAAGGTTTGGCCTACGTGACCTTCTGGATGCTGCTCGCCACTGCCCTCGTCTATCTCGCCTACACAGTGACCACCATCGGATACCTGGTCGTGTTTCGCTCGGGCTCAGGCGCCGGTGTCCAGCTGAGCGACCTGGAGCGCGCCGAGGAGGCCTACTGGCTCGCCTTCGGCATGGCGGGGATCTTCTACATCGCATGCGGGGTGGTCTTCATCGTCTGGACCCGCACCGCCTACCGCACCGTCCTGGCGATGGACCCGGTCGGCAACAACTGGTCGCCGGGATGGGCGATCGGAGCGTGGTTCATCCCGTTGGCCAACTGGGTGATCCCGAGGCTGCTGCTGAGCGAGGTGGAGCGAATGTCCCATCCCGCCTCCGGCAGACGACCTATCGGCGACCGGTGGCGGCAGTCGCCGACCGACGGCCTGGGACGCCTGTGGTGGGCCTTCTTCATCACCGCCAACATCACCTGGTCGACGTCACTGACTGCCCAGGGGTACATCCTCAGTGATCTCGCCTTCGAGCGTTGGGTCATGGTCGAGATCGGCGCCGGGTTCCTGTTCGTGGTCGCAGCCGTTCTCGCAGCGCCCTATGTGCGGCGCATCGGCACCCGGCTCGGCCCGCACACCGCCTGACCTCCATTCGCTTCCACCATGAGACCTCCAACACCGTGCGCTGAGCCCTGATGGCATTGCAAGAGGATGCGGTGGACCCGCCTCCGGCGGTTAGTCGGCCTCTTCGGTGCCCTGAAGCGGGGGGTCGAAGACGCAGACCAGTCTCATCGGTGTGCTCGCAGTGATGATGTGGGGCTCACCGATCCCTGCCGAGTAGAGGCTCCCAGGACCAAGCTCCACCCTCCTCTCTGCGGCCAAATCCTCGATCACTCCTTCACCTTCGATGCAGTAGACGGTCTCGCGGTGATCCCGATACTCGAACTGCAGCCGCGCCCCGGCCGCCAGCGTCGTGATGTGGAACGAGTACTTCAGCCCATCCGCGGCGACGACGAGCCTCCTACTCCTCCAGCCGGAACCTTCGACGTCGCGCTCCGTCCCGGACACTTCATGGAGATGTCGGATGAGCATCATCGAACTGTATCCGGGTCCGGTCCGGGAGAGGGCCGAATGGGCCACCCGTCGTCGCAATGGCGATGGACAGTGAACCTTCAGCACCTGCACCAAGAAACTGATTGACGTCTGCCATATCAGAGTTACCCTCAGCGTCGTTCGCAAAGCACCGGCCGTCCGCCGATGCCGGCACAACCAATTGGGGGTTGAGATGACTCGTTTCCTGAGGACCTTGCTGGTCGTAGCACTGTTGACATCCCTTCCGCTGTTCGCCTCGGCGAGCAAC
>CAYVTP010000110.1:0-911 GCA_964454615.1 uncultured Acidimicrobiaceae bacterium
TCACCGAGAGGGGCTTCAAGGTCGACCGCCACAAGGACCGCGGCAACGTCCACTACGAGGAGTACTGGTAGAGAGGTCTGCGCATCCTCCCACCTGGGCGGGGCGACCAGCGTGTGGGAGCTATTCCACCGGTGAACACCACACACCTTCCTGACGTTGCCAGTTCCCCAATCGCAGCGTTCGGCCACTACCCTCGAGTGGCGGGATTCGCCATGCGGACGGCCGTGGCCGTCGATCCCCTAAATAGCGTCGTTGCCGCACGGAGTGGAGAGGGAGAGCGAGTTTGGCCGAGGAGTTCGCCCCGTCCGCCGGATCGGGCGTGTTTGTGGTGGTGGGCGGTCCAGACGGTGTCGGGAAGACGACGCTGGCCGCGGCTCTGTCTGAGGCATGGCCGGGACCAACGAAGTACTTCCACTTCATCCCCAGCGCCAATCGACCCCTGTCAACGGAGACACCGAACCCAGGGGCGGCTTCAGCGCCAAAGAACCGGGTCAGAGGTAGCTGGTTCGGAGGAGTCATCCGCCTCGCCCGGAACTGGGTCCGAGGCTGGATGGCCTACCTGGGCCCGATCCGTCGAGCCGTTCGGAGCGGAGAACTGGTGGTGGGCGATCGATGGCTATACGGCTACGTCGTGCAGCCGCGCGCTATGAGGTTCGAAGGGCCCGATTGGCTGGCTCGCATTGCCATCAGGACGTCTCCCCGTCCCGATTTGCTCATCGTCCTGGACGCTCCGGCTGCCGAAATACACGGCCGGAAACAGGAACTGTCGCTAGAGGAGATCGAAGCCGAGCGGCACATCTGGCGGAAGATCCCTGGACGACCCTACTTTGTGGACAGCCGTCGACCGGCGAGCGAGCTTGCGACAGAGATCATCCAGACAATCGGCCTGAGGACGAATTTCGCGCACTACC
>CAYVTP010000110.1:921-4950 GCA_964454615.1 uncultured Acidimicrobiaceae bacterium
CACCGCTCTCAGGCCCCATCCTGGTGCCTCGGCAACCTCGAGCGGCCACCGTCGCGGCGACCGCTCTGTACGCCCCCTGTCGACCAACGGTCATTGCTGCCCACAGGGCGATGCGCGCTCTGATTCGCATTACCTCTGGATCTTGGCTCACCCCAACGGAGCTGTGGGAGCGAGGCGTGCCCGCCGAGCTCTGGCTTGATCTGCTGGCGGCACTCTCGAAGGATGGGCTACGGACGGACGTGGTCGCCGTCCACAGGAGGACCTCTCGGAGGGGCCCGGGTTTCTCAGCGGCGACGCTGGAAGGGGGCGAGATCACAGCGTTCGTTCGAGTCGCCGGTCATCAGGACATCCAAGCTGAATTGGCAATCCTGGAATTGGTTCGGAAGGGGGATCCGGCCACATTCCTGTATCCGGTCGTGACCGGAACGGGCTCCCTCGGAGACATGGCATACCTGACCACGACATCGGTCCTCAACGGGTTCCACCGTCCCCCCCGCAGGCCGCCCTTGGAAGAGATTGTGTCCGAAGTTCAGGCTGTGCTCGAACCGTTGCCCCGTGGACCCGAGGTGCGTCCTGAGTGGGTGCCTATTCACGGCGATCTGACCCCGTGGAATCTGCGGGAGTCCAAACTCGGACTGAGCTTGATCGACTGGGAGGACGCGACGTGGGGTCCATCAGGTGCCGACGAACTGCTATACACCGAGACCGCGCGTTTCGTGGGCCAGCCCGCATTGGCACCTCGGTTCAGCAGGGAAGCCGCCGAGTACTGGATTCGAAGTCCGGGAACTCAGGCCCGGGTTCGCACGAACCTCGAACGACGACTCGAGATGCTGGATACCACGACCTATAACGAGCCGGGACATGGGTGACTGTCCTTGGATGAGTGAGGACCTCAGAGGGGACTGGTGAGTGCGCCTCCATCGAGCTCTACCGCCAAGGGCGGGGAAGGGGCCGCGACCTAGGGATTCCTCGAGATCGGGACACCCTCGAGGTCCGCTGCTCTCAGCGGTGAACAACTGTCTGTCCTCCGTCCAGGACAAGGACTTGCCCGGTGAAGTGACGGAGCCTGGTCAACGCCACGAATGCTGCTGCCACGTCGTCGGCGCTACCCAAGCGCCCTAGTGCAGTGCCCCGTTCAAGCCACTCGAAGTGACTAGGCGCCCCCTGCCAGAGTCGTTCGGTCCTGGGTGTTCGGATTGTGCCCGGGGCCACGACGTTTATGCGGATTCCCTCCTCACCGAGGGGACCCACCAATCCATGCATCATGCCCACGACCCCCGCCTTGGCCGCGGAATAGGCAGGCATACCTTGCCCACTGATGGCATTGATCGATGACGTCAACATGATGGAACGGTCGACCTCCTCGTTTTCTCTCAGCCACGGAAGGGTCGCCCTGACAACGAGAAACTGGGAAGTGAGATTGGCCTCGACCGACGCCCGAAACAGAGCTGGATCGAGAGCCAACAGATCGCGTTGGCTCTCTGGTTCGCCAGCGAGCGCCCCTCCGGCGACCCCGACGACGTGAGCCAACCGACCGACACTCCGCAGCTTGGAGACCGCCGCCTCGAGAGCGTTTTCATCTGTGACATCGACCTCCAGGTGTATCTCACCCCCGTCATGAGGCTTCGGAGAGCGGTCCAGGCCAACCACCTTGAAGCCAGCCGTCCGCATAGCTTTGACCGTGGCCGAGCCGATCGCGCCAGCGGCTCCGGTTACGAGTACGACTTGAGGCCCATCGGTCTGGGTCATGTCCGGGCCGCCCCACAAGCCTGCGAGGTCATTCGCCCGGCGCGTCCAGCTGATGAGAGTCGAAGACCTCGTGGGACAGACGGACGTTTGCCATGAAAGCGTCAGAGTCCTCAGGGATCCGGCGGTCATGTCGACGGATGACCTGCAGTACGGGGCAGGTCTTGAGGTCGCCGCGAGCAAACTTGAGGCGGCTCAGCGCCAGGCGAGGTTCGGCTGAGCTCCGCACCAGAGCCCAGGCCTCGACGGTGAGCATTGCCCGCCGGTCCCACCCTCCGTTCAAGACTTCGGTCACACCGCGGAGCAACGCCGATCGGGCAGGTCCGAACAGATGGGCGATGGCCTCGACTCCTTCGGGATCAGCGGCGAGGAGCTGCGGTACCCGCTTTTCCGCAAGGGCCTTCCGATCGAGTCGGCCGCCGGGCAGGATGCCGTTGGAACACAGCCGAATCACTCCGTCGGCGCCGGGTCGAACACGGCGAAATCCTCGCTCATCGAGCTCGGTGAGTGGCATGAGGCTCCATGCGTCCACGAGCGTCGACCCCCGGAATGTCGCTCGTTCCTTGACATCGAGCTGGACGATGTATGACGAACCCGGCTCGAATGTGATGAAGTGTGGACCTTGAGGAACGTGACGGCAAACCACAACAGGGCTGTATCCCCGTTCGGCTGACCAGTCGCGGAACGTCCTCTGTATCGCCCCCCAATCGTCGGGGGGAGCCAGGGAATCGACGTCTCCCCTTCCTTCCATTGCGGAATCGGTGTTCTTCCATGTGGCCCATCCCGGGAACTGATGGGTGAGTCGCCGAAGCAGGCTGAGCCAGAGTTCGGTTCGATCATTAAGTGTCACTCGGCGCCTCCTCGCAGCAGTGTCTTGAATGGGGTGCTGCTCTGCTCGAGGTCGTCGAACCGGCCAAGGGCAACGATCTGGCCCCCCTCGATGACCGCGATCTGGTCGCAGAACCGGACGGTCGAGGTGCGGTGCGTGACGAGGATCAGAGTCCTCATCCTGTCGCTCTCCTGCAGTGCCCGGATCAGTTCGGCCTCTGTGATGCTGTCGAGCGCGGAGGTGCCCTCATCAAGCACGAGCACAGGTGGTCTTCGATAGAGCGCTCGAGCGATCGCCACTCGCTGACGCTCCCCGCCAGAAAAGCGGACACCACGATCTCCCACAACTGTGTCCAGTCCTCCGGGCAACGACATCACGAATTCGTCGAGTTGCGCTTCGCGGATGGCTGTGACAACTCGTTCCTCTTCTATGGCAGCGTCCTCGACCCCCAACGCCACATTGCGTCGTAGAGTGTCGTCGACCAGGTAGACGTCCTGAGAGACCATCCCGATATTCTGTTGCCACGCGGTCGTGTGGTACCGGAGGTCCACTCCATCAACCAAAACCTTTCCGGACGTCGGTTCAAGCAGACCCAGGATGATGTCGACAAGCGTCGTCTTACCGCCGCCGCTCGAACCCACGATCGCCAAGGCTGTCCCTTTCCGGATGGTGAGATCGATGTCCTCGATCGCGGGAGTCTCTGTGTCCTCGTAGTGATAACTCACACCCTCGAGACGGAGTTCCTCACGCAACGGCAGAGATAGAACAGATCCTTCGTGGCTTTGGGAGATCGCCAATTGATCGGCGGCCGTAACGTCCCGGTGGAGATCGTCGACGATCGCGTCGGCGAACCGCAGGCTATTGAGCGCAACGAAGATCTTGTTGAGAGTGGGCTGGAGACGAAGGGCAGCGTACCCGAACAGGCCGAGGACAGGCAGGGCGCCGCGGAAGGTGCCGGCGCTAGCCATAGTGTATGCCAGGAATCCGACGATGAGGAGGATAACGCCGGTCTCGATGGCGACGCGAGGCACCTCCCGCGCAGCACTTCTCAGGTAACGAACACGTGCGAGCGAAAACCTCTCATTAGCAAACTCCCTTGCGAAGAATCCCTCTCGGCCGAGGATCTTGATGTCGCGCCAAGCGCCTAGGCTCTGTTGAAGTGACTGCAGGCTCGATCGTGAGAGTTCCTGACTTGTGACCCCGAGCGCCTTGACGCGCGGGTGGAGCACACGCACGAGGAGAATCACCATGGGGCCCAGGACCAGGAGAGCGAGCAATGTGGCGGTTAGGTTCGAAGCAACCAGCACGAGCACGATGCCGAAGACGATCAACGACTCAGATACAAGCCTGACCGCTGGAGTGAGGACATCCAACACGAAGGCTTGCACATTGTCATAGGTGTTGCGGATGAGCTCGGCTGAGTTGCGCTGGATGTGGACTGAGTACGGGGCGTT
>CAYVTP010000110.1:4960-6023 GCA_964454615.1 uncultured Acidimicrobiaceae bacterium
TCTGCTGGCCGCCGCCGACACTGCCGGCCAGGGTGGAGAAGGTCATGCCGACGGGTGTCTGCCCGACAAATTCGCGGTTGACGACCATGACGCCGTTGCACTCCGGCAGGTAGGCGCAGATAGCCTCGAAGCAGCCGGGCAGATACGACTGCGCCCGCGTTCTCTGCTACACGCGCCTCCACATAGGCTTTCGTCAAGAGAAGCCCACCGCGCAGCATGAAGAACACCGTTACCACTACAGCGGCGTACCAGAACACCTCATCGCCGGTGTCTCCAGGCAGCCATGGACTGACGTCGCCGACGATCGGCAAGGTGATCCCTCCGTCGTCGCCCGTCACCAGTTCGATGAGCCCGAACACGAGGATCGCGCCTATCGCTTCGAAGCCGCTCACCACCACCGCCAGGAGGATGATCGCCACCCATCGGCCGCGACGGCCGGCTCCAAGGAGGTGAGAGATCTTTTGTACGGTGCCGCTCATGTAGAAGTACATCTTGGCACGCCCCGGACTCACAACTACCTGCGGTTCCAGACACTCATCGGTGGCCCACGACCGCCTACCGGCAGCGATCGCTCAACTGAGACGTGAGAGCTGCTCGATCCAAGACCTCGCAACGGAATCCCACCGGAACTCGCCTTTGACTGTCGCACCCTGTCCTCCGACTCCTGGATCTGATGCCAGCGCGACCAGGCCTCGGGCGAGAGCTTCGGGCGAGGTCTCGCACACCAGTGCTGAGCCCGCTGCGGCAAGGTGATGACCCAATGGATAGCCTGTTGTGAGCACGGGCACTCCGATGGCGGCAGCTTCAGCGGGAGCGTTGCCGAAGCCCTCCCATCGTGATGGATACACGAACCCTTTCGCGGCGGTGAGAAGGGACCACTTCTCGGATCCGTAAACCGGGTCTCCCACGGTGACCCACTCCGCCACCTCGAGACCCTCTATGAGAGAGAGTGTGCGCTCCTTTCCGCCCCTCCAGTCAGGGCCATGGAGCCGCAGACGGGGCCGCTGCTCCCTGGCCCTCCAGTCAGGGCCATGGAGCCGCAGACGGGGCCGCTGCTCCCTGG
>CAYVTP010000111.1:0-5903 GCA_964454615.1 uncultured Acidimicrobiaceae bacterium
CCACCCTCACCGAGGACTGCGTCTACGAGCTGGTCCAGACCGGCCACCGCTGGGAGGGCCACGAGGGGGCGACCCGCTTCTATGTCGAGCTCCTGAACGCCTTCCCCGACATCGACTTCGCCCTGACCAGCATCGTCGTCGGTCCCCAGGGGGTCTGCGAGGAGGCTGTGGTCAACGGCACCCACAAGGCGCCGTGGCTGGGGGTCGAGCCGTCTGGTGAGCCCTTGGTCTGGCGGAACGTGATCTTCTTCCCATGGGATCCAGAGCGCAGGCTGTTCACCGGCGAGCGGGTCTACACCTTCTTCCCCGGCCTGGGAGACGATCCCGGCTTCCCCGTCTGAGACAGAATCGGCAGGGCGACGCCGAAGTGCCTCCGCTACCATCCCCGACCGAGCGAGCAGGAGCACCAGGCAGTGGCAACCAAGAAGGCTAAGAAAGAGCTTCTGAGCGGGGTCCCGATATTCCAGGATCTCAGCGCGAAGGACCTCGACTCGATACTCGACAGCGGTAAGGAGGTCCACCACGATGCCGGCCATGTCGTCATATCGGAGGGACACGGCGGAATCGGCTTCCATCTGATCCTCGATGGGAAGGCCAAGGTCACCCGCAACGGACGAACGCTGGCAAGGCTCGGCGCCGGTGAGTTCTTCGGCGAGATGGCGGTCGTCGATGACGGCCCGAGGACAGCCTCGGTTGTTGCCGACACCGACCTGACCACCTTCTTCCTCTCCCGTTGGGACTTCAGGCCGCTGGTCAAGTCCAACCCGGACCTGGCCTGGAAGCTGATCAAACACCTGGTCGGGAGGCTGCGGGACGAGCAGACGGGGGCGGCCGAGCTCACCTGCTGACGCCGTATCCAGGCGTCGTGTTGCGATCCTTGCGCATCGCAAACTATTTCTGAATTTCGTTGACATACCCCTTGTATTTGTCCCCCCCCACCTGTATGTTCACGATATGGAATCGAACAAACGTTCGCCACAGCGTCCCACTTCACCGGGCCCCGCCTCCCCTCCCTCGTCGGCTGCCGATCTTCCCATGTCGGTCGACGCCGCCGAGCAGACCCTGATCACCGCCGAGCGGCACATCGCCCGACTCAGGGCCATCCAGATGGAAGCCCTCGAGGTCGTCGACGTGGCCCAGGTCGCCACTTCCGACGGGGCGCGGGATCTCTCCGAATGGGTGGCCGCCCGGGCCGATGTGAGTGTCGAGACCGCCCGCACCCTGGTGAGGACCATGCGCCGGACGGCCGAGCGGCCCGAGCTCAGGAAACCGGCGCTGGAGGCCGACACGACCTTCGACCGTCTGGCGGCGGCCGCCCGGATAGCGCCAACCGGCGACCCCGACCCGTTCTTCGCCCACCTGGACATCGCCGGTGTGGTTCGGGAGGGGGCGCGGCGGGAGCGAATCAGCAGCGAGACCGAGACCCGCACCTCCGACGACCAGCATCTCATCATCCAGCCGTCGCTCGACGAGTCATGGTGGAGGATCTGGGGAGGGCTCGATGGGGCGACGGGGGCGGCTGTCGACTCGGCCCTGGCCCGGATGGCCGACCAGCTCCCCGACGACGACCCCAAGATGCCCAGCGACTCCCCATGGCGGCGAGCGATCGCCCTGGGGATCATCTGCACATCGGATGATCCCCTTCCCACCCAGGTCACCGTCTTCGTCGACGCCGACGAGGCAGCCGGGTCTACCGGGGAGGCCGGTGTGTACCTGGAAGCAGGGCCCAGGGTTGGCAAGCAGGCCTTGGAAGGTCTCCTCTGTGATGCCACGCTCGAGGTGGTAGCCGTCTCCGGTCAGGGCCAGCCCATGCGTTATGGGCGTCAAACCCGGAGCATCCCACCCTCGCTTCGCAGGGCGATAATCCACCGGGACGGCAATCGATGCGCCATCGACGGGTGCCGGAGCCGCAACCGGCTCCAGGTGCATCACATAATCCCCTGGAGCCGGGGTGGCCCGACCGATCCGGAGAACCTGCTGACCGTTTGCTGGTATCACCATCACGTGGCGATCCACCGCCACGGTCTGAGCCCCTACCGCCACCCGACCCACGGTCGATGGCGACTCGGCTCAGCGACTCGCGGCCCACCGGCCTAGAACATCTCCAGCCTTCCTGCGACCCAGAGACCAATCCGCCGAACAATTGCCCGAGGCGCTCGACTTCCTGGCCCCTAACTGTGCGTCTCAGGCCTCGAAGTAAGACCGTAGGCTTGAACCATGGCTGGTGGTCTCCACGATCTGATCTCGAGGGTCGCCGACTCTCCCGACGACTCCACCGAACTACGCCTCCAGAAGAGGGTGCTGGTGACGGTGTCGGCCATCGTTGCCTGCATCGGAGCGATATGGGGTTTCCTCTACTTTGCTCTGGGAGAGACCCTGGCTGCAACCATCCCCTGGATCTTCGCCGGATTCGTGAGTGTCAGCCTGGTGCTGTTCGCCTTCACCGGCCGATACCGGGTGTTCCGCTTCATCCAGCTAGGGCTGATCCTGATTCTCCCGTTCATGCTCCAGCTCGCTCTCGGCGGGTTCATAAGCGGTAGTGCAGTCATCATCTGGTCGCTCCTCGCTCCGTTGGGTGCACTCGCCATGTGGGGACGTCGGGAGGCGGTCTTCTGGTTCGTCGCCTACATCGCCCTGGTGCTCTGCGTCCAGTTGATCCAGCCCACTCTGGCGACCACGAACAGCCTCCCCAGTTCGATCATCGCCGCCTTCTTCGTGGCCAACGTGTTGGGCGCTTCAGGGGTCGCGTTCTTTGCGCTCCACTATTTCGTCGGCCAGAAGGATGAAGCTCTATCGCTCCTCCGGACGGAGCAGGACAAGTCGGAGCGGCTCCTGCTCAACGTCCTGCCCAAGGAGATCGCCGCGATCCTCAAGGAGGATGACAGGACTATCGCCAACAGACATGACGAGGCCACCGTCCTCTTCGCCGATGTGGTGGGGTTCACCCCTCTGGCCGACAGATTGAGCCCAGAACAGGTGGTCTCGGTCCTCGACGAGCTATTCACCTTCTTCGACGACCTCGCCTTCCAATATGGCCTCGAGAAGATTCGGACGATGGGCGACGCCTACATGGTGGCGGCCGGTGCCCCGGTCCCTCGGCATGATCATGCCGATGCGGTGGCACGCATGGCGTTGGAGATGCTCGGCTACCGACCGGACGGCGGAAACCTTGGCGCCGGGTTGAGCTTCCGGATCGGTATCAGCTCGGGACCTGTAGTCGCCGGTGTCATCGGCAAGTCGAAGTTCCAGTACGACATCTGGGGTGACACCGTCAATACGGCAAGCCGGATGCAGTCCCATGGTGTCCCCGGCCGGATCCAGGTCAGCTCGTCCACATACGCCCTCATACACGACAGGTTCACCTGGGAACCCTCGGGAACCGTCGACGTGAAGGGCAAGGGCCCGATGGAGGCCTGGTTCCTCACCGGTCTCGCCGGATGACCCACCACTTGTTCCGGCCCCGGCCGGCGGAGTGCTCATCGCCTAACGATTCGGCCCGACGGGCATCTACCCTGTCCTCCGCAAACCCTCCTTGCCCTCGTGGCGCCGGTTGAAAAGCCTGTAATCGCTGGTCAGGCGACCCCCTCGACTAACCGTTGGAACGCGAAGGCTCGGATTCCGGAACGCGGCTGAGTCGCCCCTCAACCCCTGGTGAAGACCACTAGGTGGGGCGGGTCGACCTCGACACAAACTCCCCGATGGCGTAGAAGCCCTGAGGGACCCTCACCCGGTAGATCCCTCCCGGCGTGGCGTCCAATTCCGCTTCGAGCACGGCCGCCAGGATCGAGACGAACGCTAGACGTCGCATCTCTACTTTCTCCTTCCCTTTCCCCAGTTGGTCATCTCGTACACGGCCCGATCGCTCATCCGGTTCGCTGCTCATCGGGATGTTCGGTGTCTTTCGGTCGGGGGCCGCAGTCGCGAACCAATTGGCGCTCTGGGACGTATCGGAGAGAGACCGACGTGAAGGGACGAATCGATGAGTTCTCGAGTGTTGTTCGGTGCTATCTGCGTTGTCCTCGCCGCCTGCGGGGTCGGAGACGATGCGGGCGCGGACGCCACCAGCCCAACGACAGCGGCGACGTCACCATCTACTGGAGTGTCGGTGGTCGATACTTCGTTGGGTCCTGTGCTGGCCGATGCCGACGGGAACACGATGTACGGGTTCACTGTGGATGACCCTGGGGTGAGCAACTGCTACGACACATGTGCCTCCCTGTGGCCCCCGGTGCCCGGGGACACTCAAATCGGTGACGGCCTCGACGCATCGTTGTTCTCAGTGATCGACCGTGACGACGGAACCACCCAACTGGTTATCGGCGACTGGCCCCTCTACCTCTACGCCGGAGATGTCGCACCCGGCGATGTCAACGGCCAGGGTGTGGAGGGCGTGTGGTTCGTCGTGACCGCGGAGGGAGATCTGGTCGGCGCCGAGGAGGCAAAGGGGGACTCGTCCAGCGACGAGGCTCCTGCTTCCCCGTGGGACGACTACCGGCAGGACGACTACGGCTACTGACGTTCAGCTCTCGCCCCGGAGAACGACGTCGGACGACGGTTGCGGACCGGCATTCTCCGACTGGAGTGTCACGACGAGAACCCGGTAGGTGTCGGGATCGACCCCGGACCACAGGGAGACCGCGCCATCGCCGCCGCGCATGTGAAAGGTTCCGACGCCGACAGCATCCTCGCCCGCCATGACCCAGCCCTGGTAGTAGGTACCTGGTGGGGCAGGATCCAGCCCGTACACCTCTAGCCGCAGGACCAGCCCGGCGGGCGTTTCGAC
The DNA here is from genome assembly GCA_964454615.1 of uncultured Acidimicrobiaceae bacterium. Lineage (GTDB taxonomy): Bacteria > Actinomycetota > Acidimicrobiia > Spongiisociales > ZC4RG35 > ZC4RG35. Next base: position 4,784 of record CAYVTP010000111.1, read on the forward strand.
GATGCGGACGTCGGCATAAGCCCGCGGCGCTAAGTCGGTCCCAATCAAAACGAAGTCCACCGGATCCTGCCGAGTCGACTCCGAGACGCCGATGGCGACCAACACCGCGAGGACAGCCGCTGCTGTCACCATCCCCCACAGACGCCGTGGGCGCCGGCGAGAGCCTGCGACCCGTTCGAGAAGCTCGTCGGCCGTGTCCGGCGCCTCGGCCCACACACTTGGATCAGACAGCAGTTCAGAAAGGCGCTCATCGGAGTTCATGTCTGACCTCCCATACGCCCAGAGATGTTGTTCGGTTCGTCCAAGAGGTGTCCGAGCATTTCGCTCAGCCTGCCATGCGCGCGATGCGAACGAGACTTCACGGTGCCGAGTGGGATGTCGAGGACAGCAGCAATCTCAGAGTGAGTGCGCCCTTCGAAGTAGTAGAGACGCAAGACGTGGCGTTCGTCAGGAGGCAACGCGTCGAGGGCTGCCCGAACTTCGAAGGTCTCCCACACAGCCGACATCGAGATGGGGAGAACCGCCAACCCCGCTTCAGTTGGTTCGGGGCCATGCCGACGACCCTCGCGCCGGATCAGGTCGACACACACCCGCCGGGCGATCGCGTACAGCCATGGCGCGAGCGGACGCTCCGGATCGAAGCTGGCGCGGGCTCCCCACGCGTTGACGAACGTCTGCTGGACCGCATCCGCCACGAGGTCGTCACTCCACAGGGAGCTACGAGCGACAGTGGTCACCGCACCGGCGTACCGGTGGTAGATCTCGGTCAACGCCGAGACATCCCCGTCGCGGAACCGGAGGGCAACCGCATCCATCCCCTCATTGTGACCCACCATCGCCCGATACGTCTCGGAGTCCTGGCGAGTTCTCCCAATGCGGCCGACCATAGGAGTACCGGAACCTCAGAAGCGAGCGCCTCTACATCCTCAGTGCATTACGCCAAACCACTCGAAGCCCAGACCAGACGTTTCGCTGATCGCGCATACCTTCGTGCCCAAGAATCCGAGCGGAACCGCTGGACCGTCGTCGGGATGATTGCCACCGGTGACCGAATCGTCGACCGTGTAGTCCAACTCGAGCAAAGGGTGATGCCATGGACGTGACCTAGCGCAGCCGGTGC
>CAYVTP010000112.1:0-5894 GCA_964454615.1 uncultured Acidimicrobiaceae bacterium
TCGGGTGGCTGCCACTCGGCGGCGGGTGTCAGGTCCATGCAGGGAGGTTAGAGGTGTCTTGGTACTCGGTGGCTTTCGAGCGGCTCGTGCTAGTTACCCTGCGGGGCGCATGACGATCACCCCCCTAGCCGATCTGCTCGCAGTCCAGGCGATCGACCTCCAGATCGACAGGCTGCTCGACCGGAGAGGCACGCTCCCCGAGCTGGAGGCCTACCGCCAGGCGCACGAGAACGTGGAGGAGCTGACTGCCAGGCGGGAGGCTGCCGGGTCGGAGTTGAGGCGGATCGAGCTCGCCCTGGACAAGTCCGAAGGGGAGCTTCAGCTCCTCGAGCTGAAGCTGCAAGAACACGAGACCAGGCTGTTCGCCGGTGGGATGAGCGGCCGGGAGACCGAATACATGAGGCTCGAGGTGCAGAGCCTCAGGGGGCAGCAGGAGACCATGGAGTCACGGGTGCTGCAGACTCTCGAAGAGATCGATCCTGCCAGGGAGACGGTGGCCGGGCTCGACGCAGAGATCGAGACTGCCCAGGCCGAAAAGGACCGCCTCGACGCGGCGATCCGTGCCGAGTGGAAGGTGATCGACGCCGAGCTGGGACGGCGGGAGGCGGAGAAGGCGGAGGCGATCAAGGGCATCGACCAGGACCTGCTGGACCTCTACGAGAAGCTGCGTGAGATCAAGGAGGGGCTGGCCATAGCCGCATACGAGCACAACGTCTGCGGGGGGTGCCACATGACCCTGTCCCCGGCAGAGCACGACGAGGCATTCGCCGAGGACATGCCCCGATGTGTCCACTGCCGGCGCATCCTCGTCGCCTGAGCCGTGCTGTTCTGGCACCTGGGAGGCAGTCTGTGGCTCTTTCGCTGGATCTTCAGGGATCCCAAGGTCGATGTCAGGTTCCTCCTGTTCGGCGCCATCCTCCCCGACCTGGTAGACCTTCCACTGGGCACGCTGCTTCTGACAGACCGCTACTCGACCGGAGAACTGTGGTTTCACTCGCTGACCTTCCCCGCCCTATACATGGCCGGCGTACTCATCTACACCCGCCGGGGACGGAGACGACGCGCCTTCATGGCGGTCGGGGTGGGGTGGCTCTTCCACCTCCTGCTCGACGGGATGTGGACCAACCAGGACGTGTTCTTCTTCCCCTTTTTCGACTACATACCCGCCGGGGAGGCTCCCTTCTGGCCTCTCGCCTGGGAGCGGGCAATGTCGGACCCGTGGCGTTGGCTCAAAGAGGTCGCCGGACTTTCATACCTGGCATGGCTGTGGATCACCCTCGACCTGCGCTCCCCGGAGCGGCGTCGGCAGGTGAAGGAGACGGGGAGGCTCCCCGAGCGTGAGTCGGCCTAGCCTCATCCTGGTCTTCGCCGTGGTGATGGCGGCCTGCGCCGGTGGGGCCAACAACGACGGTGATCCGGTCGCCTCTCCTGTCGCCGGGTCGCCCTCGGAGGCCGTCGAACTTCTCGTCGAGTTTCTCGCCGCCCCCGACTTCGACGCCGCTGCGGATCTCGCCGTCCCAGGGCATGCCGCCCTGGCCGCTCTCGCCGAGGGCGCCAGTTTCGCCGAGGTGGCGGAGGCTCTGAGGAGCGGCGACCGGGCGGTGGCGTCCAACTTCTGGGCAGGCTTCGCCCAGGGCAGTTCCAACTTCCTCACCGGCGAGATCGAAGTCTCCGACGGTGTGCCCGTGGTGCAGGGCGAAGTCGAGTTCAGCGTCGCCGAGGTGTTGTCGGCGGTGGGTGAGCGTCGGGTCTACACAAGCGAAGGCGACGGCCACCGGATCGACCTGTTCGCCTCTTTCGGTGGTGGTCTGGCCCCAACCATGATCCCCGCGGTCGAGGTGCTCCTCTTGGCCCAGAGCGAGGACTCGGTGCTGATTCTGGCGGAGTTGAACCGCATCGTCCCGTCGCTCACGGTCGCCAGCCGCCAGGAGTGGCTTCCCGGCCCGGTCGCACTGGACGTGGTCAGACTGATCGAGTTGATCACCCGGGTCAGGTGAGTCAGCCTCGCAGGGCAGGCAACACGTCGCGGCCCAGCGTCTCGATCAGGGCGGGTTGATCCAGGGATGCCATCTGGAAGGTGACCACGTCGGCGCCGAGCTTGGTGCACAGCGGACGGTAGGTGTCGATGATCTCCTCGGCGGAAGACACCCTGGTGTACTGGCCGAGGACCTCCTCCCGCGGTAGGTCGTCGGCGCGCTGGCGCAGTGTCTGAGGGTCCACAGCCTCGAGCCGTCCGGGCGCCCGTAGCCCTCGCCACGAGTAGAGGGCCTGCCACGCCTCGTCGGCATCCCGGGCGTATATCGACCAGCGTGTGGCCAGGACCATCGGATTGGGGCGTCCAGCATCCTCGGCTGCCGCACGCATGGGCCGGATCACCCTCTCCGAGGTGTCCTTGGGGTCTTTGACCGAGGTGATCACCCCCTGCGCCATCGCCCCTGCCAGGGCCGCCGACTTGGGACCCCCGGCCGCCAGGAGAATCGGCACCGGGCCGAACGGGGGCGAGTAGAGCTTGGCCCGGTCGGTCCGGTAGTACTTGCCTTGGTAGGTCAGCTTCTCGCCGTCGAGGAGCCGGCGCATGATCTCGAGGGCTTCCTGCATGCGGGCGTTGCGTTCGGCGTAGGCGGGGAAGTCGAGTCCCAGGGGGCCTTCGTTTATGTTCTCCCCGGTCCCCACGCCGAGGATGAACCGGCCGCCGGAGAGCCGGTCGAGGGTGGCCGCGGCCTGGGCGACGACCCCCGGGTGATAGCGGAACAGGGGAGTGGTGACCCCGGTGGCGAACTCGATGCGGCTGGTGGCGTTGGCCATGGCTGCGATGGTCGAGAAGGCGTAGCCTGAAGCCGACTCGTCGTCGACCCACGGGTGGAAGTGCTCGGACACCACCACCATGTCGAATCCTGCCTTCTCGGCGAGGACCGCGTGCTCGACCAACTCCTCAGGGTGCCACTGCTCGTGGCCGCAGAAGTAGGCGAACTTGATCATCTCTTCGGTCCTTCCCTCGGTCGGAGGCCGGGCCCTATTGGTAGCTTATGTAGACCGGGACCGGGGTCCGGTCGAGGCTCTCCGCCGGAGAGTAGGGCCCGTCGGGATGGTCCCGGACGAAGAAGTTCTTCCAGCCCCACTTCCAGTGGTCGTCCTCCGTGCCGGAGGTCACGCTGCGCCATGTGTTGTCCTTGACGGTCAGATTCCCCTGTCCCTCGCCGTCCATCTGGATGACGACCTGGACCTCGGGCCTGTTCCGGAGCTGATGGCGATCCTGGATCATGTCGAGGCGGAACTGCTGGATGAGGAGGAGCTTCTGGGGGAGGGCATGGTCGTTGACCAGGTCGGCGAGCCAGTCGATCACCTGGTTGATCTCCGCTGCGGTGACCGTCCCGATACGGTTGAACTCGGTCTGGCCCGGCCAACCGCATCGCCACTCGGGGTCGATGGCCAGCCCCACGTGCGGTTGCCTGAGGGCCTCCTCGTAGAACTGGGCGTGGCTGAGGAAGTCCTCGGCACCGGGCTGCAGGTCGAAGACCACGTAACCGTCGTTGGCCCCGGCGACATCGATGCCTTCCTGGAAAACTTCGATCTCGAACTTGTGCGACCCACACCTCGGCTGGGCGACGCTGGCTATGTAGTTGAAGGTGGGCACGACATGGGCGCCGTCGGCCCCGTAGGCGTCGAGCAGGCCGGCCTGGACCGTTCCGCGGCAGGGCGAGGGGAGACAGCGGTTGGAGGAGTAGCCGGTGAGGAGACCGCCGTCTCGCATCAGCCGGAGAGCCTCCTCCGGGCTGGCCTGGCCCATGGCACCCAGCGCGGCCGAACGCGGATGCCCGTAGAAGGCCACGAACCGGCGGGGTATGTGGTCGGGGAACAACTCGAACCCTCCCCCGGGGAGCTGGTCGCCGCGCACCAGGGTCCGTAGCTTCCAGTCGTCCAGCTCGGGCGACGATCCGATGAACCGGATCGGCCGCTCCGGATGCCCGTCGAGTGCCGGTCCCACTTCGGGGTAGAGGAACAGGTCGGACGGGTCGACAACCACCAGGGCGGCATCGGCCACGGCCACGACGGTGGCGGCGAGGAGCATGGTGATCGGGTCTGAGGCGTCGACCATCCAGACGTAGGCGGACGAAGACTCCCTGGCCAGAGCAGGGATCAGGGTGGAGGGGTCGATCGAGTGGCGTGGCGTGTGGCCCTCGGGTGGCGTCCCGGGCATGACCACACGGTCGCCGGCCGCGATGGCGTCGATCGTCTCGATCAGGCTGGAGGTGTCGACGTCGACCGGTGTGGGGACCAACGAGGAGGTCCCGAGGGCGTCTGCGGCTGCCTCGACCGCGCCGGGGATGTCGTATGCGATCACCTCGGCCCCGGGAGGGGCGACCAATTCGATCTCCCCGATGGTGTGTATCCGCTCCGGGTCGAGACGTCCCAGTTCGGATGGGAGCAGGGGGTGGGGGATGAGGAGGGGCCCGCCCAGTGCAGAGGCGAGTTGGGCGGCTGCGATCACAGCGTTCAGGTCGGTGTCGGCAACGATCACCACGTCGTCGGCACAGGCGAAGATCTCGCCGGACAGGGTGAGTGCGTCCAGGGCGTGAGACCCGGTGTCGACTTCCGACGCCCCCGGGGTGACCCGCACGCAGTCCCGTGGTGGGAGAGGCTCGGTGGTTGTCGTGGTCGTATCGGGTTCGCCGGTCAGAGCGGTGCAGGCCGTCAGGGCGACGGCCACCGTGAGCAGCGAGAGGAGTGTGTTGCGGGGCATGCGGACAGTGCCCAGGCTACCCAGCGCCCCCGTTGTAGAGGTTTATCCATGCCGGGCCGGGAGGCTGCCGTGTCACCAGAAGAGACTGTCGGGGGTGGCCCGGTGGTGGAGGTGCGGCCCGTCGTTGCGGACCGAGTTCACCTCCTTGGACACTTCATGCGCCATCAGATCGTCGGGGGAGGCGAGCCGGGCCAGACCGAGAAGTGCCTCGGGGTCGTCCTGCTCCCGGTCGAGCCAGGCCGACCAGCTGTCGGCGGGGAGCCAGACAGGCATCCGGTCGTGGATCTCGGACACCGGACCGCCGGCCTGGGTGGTGATGATCGAACAGGTCCGCAACCAGTCGTCGCCGTCGGGGTGGCGCCGGGCGGCCCAGATCCCGGCGAACACCGTGGGGTGGCCGTCGGCGCGGTAGATCCAGTGCGGTTTGCGGCCGTTCTCGGGCGGGCTCCACTCGTAGAACCCGTCGGCCGGTATGAGACAGCGGTGCCGGGCGAAGGAGTCACGGAAGGTGTTGTTGGTGGCAACCGTCTCGACGCGGGCGTTGATCTGGATGGAGCGGGTGTCGCCGGCCCAGTGGGGTAGAAGGCCCCAGCTCATCGACCCGAGACGCCGCTTCCCCTCCTTCTCGGTGACGACGTAGACCTGGTCGGTGGGGGCCACGTTCCAGCTCTTCTCCAGTGCTTCGGTGACCACCTCGTCGACGGCGAAGTACTCGGCGTAGAAGTCGAGGTCACCGGTGATAGCGAAGCGCCCGCACATCAGGACCGGGAGGGTACTTGCGTGTGCATTGTGCGACGGATGCGGTTGCCGGGTACACACGCTTGGCCCGGCGTGTGCACCAGGTCACCGGATCGGTAACCCTGTGCACACGCTCAGACGTTTGCGAGCCCGTCTGTAAGCCGGATTCTGTCGAGGACGGTCATCCATCTGGGCCGGACGTCACCGTCCGACTCTTGCGGCCTACCCGGGACTCGATCGGCGGGCCACCGGTGTCCCTGCTTGGCCTTGCTCCGGGTGGGGTTTGCCGAGCCGCCACGGTTGCCCGTGACGCTGGTGGTCTCTTACACCACCGTTTCACCCTTGCCTGTGCCCCTGATGGGGCCATCGGCGGTCTGCTCTCTGCTGCACTTTCCGTCGGGTCGCCCCGCCTGGA
>CAYVTP010000113.1:0-5755 GCA_964454615.1 uncultured Acidimicrobiaceae bacterium
GACTGGGACCGTTGGATCATGAGGTCGAGGCACCTCTCTGCTGCTCCCAATGCACGCATGCAGTGATGGATGCGGCCAGGGCCGAGACGGGTCTGGGCGATGGCGAACCCGCTCCCCTCCTCACCGAGGAGATTCTCGACCGGCACCCTCACCTGGTTGAAACGGATCTGCGGGTGACCGCCGCGCTCCTGATAGCCGAAGACAGCGGGGGAGCGCTCGATCTCGACGCCAGGGGTGTCCATCGGCACCAGGACCATGGACTGGCGACGGTGGGGGTCCCCATCGGGGTTGGTGACGCCCATGACTATGGAGACCTTGCACCTCGGAGACGCCGCCCCGCTGGAGAACCACTTGACGCCGTCGATCACCCACTCGTCTCCGTCACGGGAGATGCTGGTCCTTATGTTGGTGGCATCAGAACTGGCGACTGCCGGCTCGGTCATGGAGAAACAGGACCGGATCTCCCCCTCGAGGAGCGGGTGCAACCAGACATCCTTTTGTTCCTGGGTGCCGAACATGTGGAGGATCTCCATGTTCCCGGTGTCAGGGGCTGAGCAGTTCAGGGCTTCCGGTGCCAGGTGGGGACTGCGACCGGTGATCTCGGCCAGGGGGGCATATTCGAGAACGCTCAGCCCTCCGCCGTGCTCCGGGTCGGGCAGGAACAGATTCCACAAACCCCGTCTCCTCGCCTCCCTCTTGAGATCCTCGATGACCGTCGGATGGTGGTGCGGATCACCGCTGGCCTCCATCTGCTCCCGGTAGATCGCCTCGGCCGGGTAGACGTGGCCATCCATGAAATCGAAGAGCTCCGATCGAAGGGCCTCGACCCGGTCGCTGTATGCAAAGTCCATGGCGCAAACCTACCGGGTCGGCGGGGGGTCCTGACCCGGATCCTGGTCCTTGCCGATTCCGAAAGAGTCTTCGGGACCGACAGGGTGATCATCGTCGTATCCGAATTCGGGGATCGTGGCGACGCCACCCCCTCTCGGGCCCCCGCCCAGTTCGGCTAGGAGCATCCACCCGGCGAGCACAGCGATGAAGAACAGACCCATCTGAATGGCCACGAACAGAGCAGCCGCCGAAGTCACTGTGAAGATGAATCGGGCGATGCGGTCAGCACGGCCAGGGGCCACCTTGCTCAGAAGGGAGAGTGTGAGATGCCCTCCGTCGAGTGGACGGATGGGCAGCCAGTTGAGAAGGCCCCAGAATACGTTGACAAAGATCAGAAGCCTGACCGCCAGCCGGATCACCGGCTCATCGAACGGGCCCAAGAAGGAGGAGAGAACCCACACCAGGCCGCCGAAGAACAGACCGGCGGCGGACCCGGCGGCGGCCACCAGAGCCGTCCTCCCGGGAGGGAGCGCTCGCCCCGGTACGGACCACCGGGTCAAACCGCCGAGCCCGTTCAGCTCGATCGACACGTCGGCCCCGTAGGACCTGGCCAGCAATGCGTGACCCAACTCGTGGATCAGGATCGAGACGAAGATGACCGCCACCCAGGTGGCGATGAATCTCCAATCGGACGACCCGGAGAGCCAACCAAGCACGAGGGCGATCAGCAGGAACGAAGGCTGAACCCGGACAGGGATGTCGAACAATCGAAACGAGGCCACCGCGAGCATGATGGCCGATCCCGGGCCGGCCCGCGCCATCGGCCCGGGGCGGTAGGCTCGAGGCCATGCACCATGACCTACGATCGGCGGTCGCCTCCGACATGCCCCGCCTCAAGGAACTCCTCTTCGACCTGGTCAGGATGGAGTCGGTGAGTGCTCCCGGGTTCGACCCTGACAAGGTGCGTGCCACCGGAGCGCATCTGGTGGCAATGCTGGATCGGGCCGGGTTCGAGAGTGCACAGCTCCTGGAGAGCTCGAACGGCCATCCAGCGGTATTCGCCGAGAAGCCCGCCCCGGCAGGGGCACCGACGCTGCTCCTCTACGCCCACTACGACGTTCAGCCCACCGGGCCCCTCGACGAGTGGGAGACCGGACCCTTCGAGCCGTTCGAGCAGGACGGCCGGGTGTTCGGCCGTGGATCAGCAGACGACAAGTCGGGCATTGTCATGCATCTTGGGGCCATCGCGGCGCACGGCGACGGGCTCCCCGTCGGTGTCCAGATCTTCCTCGAAGGTGAGGAGGAGGCCGGGTCAGCCGGACTCCCCGAGATCCTCGACAGGTACTCGGATCTGCTTTCCCCCGATGTCATCGTGATCGGCGACGGGGGCAATTGGCAGGTGGGCGAGCCGGGACTGCTCACCTCCCTGAGAGGTCTGGCGGCGGTCAAGATCGAAGTCCGCACCATAAGTTCCGCAGTCCACTCCGGGCTGTTCGGGGGAATGGTGCCCGACGCTCTGATGGCCATGGCCAGGATCCTGGCCAGCCTCCACCACGACGACGGGAGTGTCGCTGTCCCCGGGCTCGTCGACGAGGAGTTGGAGAACTCGATCGAGGCACCAGAGGAGCTCCTCCGATCACAGGCAGGCGCCCCCGACAGTCTCGAGCTGATCGGGAAGGGCTCTCTCCTCTCCCGCCTGTGGACCCGCCCTTCGATCTCGGTCCTTGCCATGGACGCCCCACCCACCGCCGAGGCCATCAACCAACTCGTGCCCGTGGCCAGGGCCAAGGTGAGCATGCGCATCGCGCCGGGGCAGGACACCCGAGCGGCGTTGCAGGCGCTCAAAGACCATCTCGTGGCCAACACACCTTGGGGCGCTTCGATCGAGTTCCTCCATGACGAGAGCGGTGACGCCACAACGCTCGACACCACCAACTTCGCCGCCGAGGCCTGGAAGGAGGCCTTCGCCATCGCCTATGAGGCGGATACGGTCGAGATGGGGACCGGGGGGAGCATCCCGTTCATCTCGATGTTCAGTGAGAGGTACCCGGGCGTGCCGATCCTGGTGGTCGGTTGCGGCGACCCCACCTCGGCGATACACGCCCCCAACGAGAGCGTCGACTTCTCCGATGTCGGGAAGGCGACCCTGTCCGAGGCGATCGCCTTCCGGCTCATCGCCGAGAGGTTCTGAAGGTCGATCCCTCGAACCCGAGCTGCCTCCACGCCTCGTAGAGGACTATGGCCACCGAGTTGGCGAGATTCATGGAGCGAACCTCGGGCACCATCGGGAGATGCACCCGCGCGGTGATCCACTCCAGGTTCTTGACGGTCTCGGGCAGTCCGACCGATTCGGGACCGAAGAGGAAGCTGTCACCGGGCCGGTAGTCCACCTCGGTATGCCTCCTGTCCCCGTCGACGGTCAGGGCGAAGACCCGGTCGGGGGAGGCCTCCAACCTCCACGTCTCCAGATCCGGATGCACTTCCACCACGGCGCGGTCCCTGTAGTCCATCCCGGCCCGCCTCAGCCTGGCGTCGTCCATCTCGAACCCGAGCGGCTCGATGAGATGCAAGCGACATCCGGTCACCGCCGCCAGGCGCATGACGTTGCCTGTGTTGGGAGGTATCTCGGGGGTGAGGAGGACGATCTGGAACATCAGTGGAGGTCGAAGAGCCTCAAGTCGGTGTCCTCCGCCTCGCGTAGCCCGTCATAGTCGACCTCCACGGTGTCCACGCCACGGGCCTGCGCCAGGACACGCGCCTGGGGTGCGATCGCCTGGGCAACCAACATCCCTCTCACCGGCGCCAGACGCGGGTCGTTGTCCAGTCGCTCCATGTACCGGGCCAGCTGCTCGACTCCGTCGATCTCCCCCCGGCGCTTCACCTCCACCGCCACCGTGCGCCCCGAGGCGTCCGTGCACAGCAGATCGACAGGGCCGATGTCGGTCGGGTACTCCCGACGGAGCAATGAGAGCCCCTCCTCGAGTATCCAGGGCCGGGACGCCAGCAGCTCCTGCAAATGCGCCTCGACCCCGTCTTTCTTGAGGCCTGGATCCTCGCCGAGGTCGTGTGTGACGTCTTCGAGGACCTCGCTGATCCAGATGGTGAGCACCTCCCCCTTACCGTTGGAGACAACCCACCGGTCATCGAAGGTCTCCAGGTAGTTGGGGGCCACCATCCAATTCAAGGGCTTGGAGGCGTTGCCGTCGGAGTGGATCGCAAGGGTCCCGTCGGCCTTCACCATGATGAGTCGGGTCGCCTCGGGGAGATGGGCATTGAGCCGACCTGAGTAGTCGACGCGGCAGCGGGCGATCATGAGTCTCACCGGGACTGGAGGGTACCCCCCATCCGAAGGGTGCTCGACTCCCCGGTGGGACCGGTGAGGACGAGTCAGAGGTCGCGGACCACGGCGCGGGAGCGGGCGGCCATCGGCCGGGAGGGTGTCCGCCGTCGCGGCGACGCCCGGCCGGGGACCCTCGGACCGGCCTGCCTATACACTCGCCTCGATGACCGGAAGAAGCACACCAGCCGGCAGGGCGGGCCCAGAGCCCACCAAGAGGGAGAGGAGTGACCGATGCCGATAGCCAGCCCGGAGAAGTACCGGGAGATGCTCGCAGCCGCCAGGGAAGGACGGTATGCGCTCCCTGCCATCAACGTGACCTCTTCGAGCACCCTCATTGCCGCCCTCGAAGGTTTCAGTGAGGCGGGCTCGGACGGGATCGTGCAGGTCTCCTACGGCGGCGGCGAGTTTGCTTCCGGCCAGTCCAACAAGAACATGGCCCTGGGAGCTCTGGCCCTGGCGGAGTTCGCACACGTCGTGGCACCCCAGTACCCGGTGAACATCGCCCTCCACACCGACCACTGCCCCCCTGACCGAGTCGACGGGTTCATCAGGCCACTCATCGACGAGGCGCGTCGGCGCAAGGCAGACGGGCTCCCGCTGCTCTACCAGAGCCACATGCTGGATGCTTCCGAGCTCCCGATGGAAGACAACCTGGCCCTTGCCTCCGAGCTCCTCGAGAAGTGCGCCGAGCTCGACATCATCCTCGAGCTCGAGATCGGGATCGTGGGCGGGGTGGAGGACGCAACCGACAACCAGGACATCGACCGCTCCAAGATGTACACCTCGCCCGAAGACATGGTGCGGGTGTCGGAGGTCCTCGGAACCTTCGACCGCGGCCAGTACCTGCTGGCCGCGGTGTTCGGGAACGTGCACGGGGTCTACAAGCCAGGGGCGGTCCGTCTCGACCCGAAGATCCTCAGGGATGGCCAGGCCGCGGTCGAAGCCAGGTTCGGCGCCGATGCGAGGCACTATCTCGTGTTCCACGGGGGAAGCGGGTCGAGCCTCGAAGAGATCAGGGAGACCCTGACCTACGGAGTGGTCAAGATGAATGTCGACACCGACACCCAGTACGCCTACACCCGCCCGATCGCCGACCACATGATGACCAACTACTCGGGGGTCTTGAAGGTCGACGGGGAGGTGGGGGACAAGAAGGCCTACGACCCGCGCTCCTACATGAGGAAGGCCGAGACGGGCATGGCGCGTAGGGTGGTCGAAGCCTGTGAGATGCTGGAATCTGCGGGAGAGAGCGTCTCGTGAACGGCCCACCCGAGAAGTACGTGTGCATCGATTGCGGGGGCGACGCCCACCTGATCTCCCATCTGCCCCCTGACGAGCCCGTCGAACCGGGAACGCCGTTGGCCTACAGGTGCTCCGACTGCATGGAACGGTTCGACATCGTCTGGGAGGAGTAGATGTCCCCCCACGGAAGTGGGGGGACCGCCCGCAGCCGCAGGCGAGGGCGAGGGGGGTGCGAGCCCGCAGGGCGAGCTCGTCACTTAGCTTGAGGTGACGGACGACTTCGGCCTTCGGCCTCAGGCCCCCCTCGATCTCACTCCGTTCGATCGGTCCCCCCGTAAACGG
>CAYVTP010000114.1:0-5669 GCA_964454615.1 uncultured Acidimicrobiaceae bacterium
GAATAGGTACGTGTTCCAGCCGTGCGTTATCCCATAGCCGGTGTTGTTCCAGTACCAGGGGCCGCCGCTGTCGCCCCATTGGACGCTACGCCTGTGTGTCTGGGTCAATCCGCAATAGAAATCGCGGCATTGATTGAGACGATAGACCTCGTCACAAGACCTACCTGTTGTCATTCCGTTCTTGCAGACGGGCTGACCAACGACTGGATTCTGCGCACCGTGCTGGATTCTCCGCCGAGGATCAGCCTTATCGAAGTAGAATGTGTTGCTAGCGGCTTCCGCTGACCGATACCACTCGATATCCCCCAGGTTTCCTTGGTGGTGAGCCATCCAGGTGAGAATGTCCCTACCGAGGTACTTTTGATCATTTGGGCAGTGACCAGCCGTAATGAGGCCCACCTGCTCTGGCGCCACCTGGCGCTTGACAGTGAACCCGGCAGTGCAACTACTGAGGCTCGCCCCGCCGTGAACCGTTGCCAACGACGAAGCTGCAGATGGATCCGAGAGGACCTCTAGTCCAACAGCATCCGGTAACCTCGCCACGGCTGCGTCGAATGAAGGATTTTCGGATCGGGCTCTCTCAAAGACCTCCTCTATAGATGAACGTTCGGGAGAAACTCCTGGGCCCAGCACAACGCGGATCTGGCCACCATTTGTGTCAATGTCGGTCGACACATCTAGCGCGCCGCCGGCAGCCTCACGGATACTCCGGTGAATCTCTTGTCCCACCTCAACAATTGAGGCCTCCGTCCAACCCTTCCCGCCCAGCAGCTCCACAGGAGCAGCCACATCCTTGAGAAGCCTCGCCACGCCCTCAGGGATCGCTCCGGCGAAAGCAATCCACGAGGTGGCCATGCTCGTCCGCTCCCATGCGGCACCTGCAAAGTCATCAGGAAAGCTCTCCCGAACAGCGTCAACAGCGGCGACAAACTCTTCAACTTGGCCGTAGTCGGCGTGTGCCGCCGCAATAGAGATCCCCTTCGACCTGGCGAACTCGGCCATGTCTTCATGATGCACATCATCTGTGGACGGCGGTCTGGCGTTCGGTAACAGGCGCTCCACTTGGCCGTGATCAGATGAACGTTGGGGCGGCCTCTCAAATAGCACAGACACAGGGCCCGGTGACTCCTCGGCGGTGGTCGCCGACTCCGACGCTAAAGCGGACGAATAGGTCGAGAGCACCAGGGCGACGAGTACAAGAAGGCCTGCTCCTCTTCGGCGAGCCTTTCGCTTACCGATGGCAGTCGGAGGTGAGTGAGGCTTGGGTACCTCATGCCACTCGGCAGGGCCATGATGCAAGCTCACGGTTGCGATGGTACAGGGACCGACTGTGGGATTACTAGGCCACATTCCTGGGAACTTTCCTGGGAAGCTGGGAGACTCGGGAAGCCTAAAACGCCTGGTCAAAGGCAAAAAGGGGCAAGGAAGCTGCGAGCTTGGGAAGCTCGTGTTCTACCATTGAACTACACCCGCAGGGACCTCGATTGTAGTTGGGTTTCGCTTCCGGGAGCCAGGCCTGCCTGCCTACTGTTCACTGCGTGAGGACGCTCGGGTTGGTGCTGGTCGGGATCGCCGCCCTCATCCACGTCTGGATCTTCGTGCTCGAGTCGCTGAGGTGGACCGACCCCAAGACACGGCGGATCTTCGGCATTCGCAAACCTGAAGATGCCGAGACTCTCAAGCAGATAGCCTTCAACCAGGGTTTCTACAACCTGTTCCTCGCCCTGATGGTGACCGTCGGGATCATCCTCATGGCGATCGGGGAGACGGCAATCGGCGCCACGCTGGTGTTCGCCGGGGCCGGGGCGATGCTCCTCGCTGCACTGGTCCTGGTTGCGTCGTCGCCCAGGATGCTCAAGGCTGCGCTCGTCCAAGGTGTGGCGCCACTGGTCGGCGTCGTCCTCCTCGCTGTCGGCCTCGCCGGCTAGGCCGGCCCATTCCGAGGCTCACGCCAGGGCGGGCTCGGGGGTTCCTTCCAGGACGGAACGGACGAAGTCGGCGCGGTCGGGATGCACCCGGAACCAGGCCCACCGCCCACGCTGCTCCCTGGTGATGAGCCCGGCCTCTACGAGGCGGGCCAGATGGTGGCTGACTGTCGCCTGGCTACGCCCCAACGGCTCGTTGAGGTCACAGGCACAAGCCTCACCTTCGGGGACGCTGGCGATGAGGCTCAGAAGACGGAGACGCACCGGATCGGCGAGAACCTTGAACATCGCCGCCAGGTCCTCGGAGGCGTCGACGCTCAGGGTGTCGTCGACGACGGGAAGGCAACAAGGTTGATCGGTCACGGGGCTCAGGCTACCACATATTGACACGCGTCGATATGTGATATATCGTCAACACATCGACATCGGTCGATATGTCATATCCAACGAAAGGACAGAGACGAATGAGCGAATCGGTAGATCTACGGGAGAAGGTGAGGGTCCGCTATGCGGAGGCGGCCACCACAGGGAGCTGCTGCAGCGAGGGATGCGGCTGTGATTCGGCCCTTGCCACCGACCTGACCGCCGGCACCTACACCAGGGAGGAACTCGATGCCATCCCTGAGAAGGCAGCCTCGGCGAGCCTCGGGTGCGGGAACCCGACCGCGGTCGCCAGCTTGTCGGCCGGCGACGTGGTCCTCGATCTCGGGGCGGGAGGAGGCATCGACGCGCTCCTCTCGGCGCGCCGGGTTGGTCCCGAGGGCTATGTCTACGGGCTGGACATGACCGACGAGATGATCGAGCTCGCCCGAAGGAACGCCTCGGAGGCGGGGGCCACCAACGTCGAGTTCCTCAAGGGCTACATGGAGGACATCCCACTCCCCGAGGGCACCGTCGACGTGGCCATCTCCAACTGCGTGATCAACCTGTCCGTCGACAAGCCGGCGGTGTTCGCCGAGATCCATCGGGTTCTCAAGCCAGGAGGCCGGCTCGGGTTCACCGACATCGTCGCCGGCGACCACCTCGACGCCGACCAGCGGGCGGAGCGGGGGAGCTGGGTCGGGTGTATCGCCGGGGCCCTCTCCTATGGCGAGTATCGGGCCGGACTCGAAGCTGCCGGCTTCGAGGAGATCACCCTGACACCAACCCACAGCGTCGCCGAGGGTATGGACTCGGTGATCATCAAGGCACAGAAGCCGGTGTAGGCCGACCCTAACGATTGACGGGGTTCCGATGGCGCCATGCGCAATCGGGGCCTCCCTCAATCCGGGCTCAGGTCCTTCTCGAAGAAGTGCTGGGCGTAGGGATTGGTGTTGTAGCGCTCGATCTCGCGGTAACCGGCGACCCGGTACATGGCGATGGCCTCGGTGAGGGACCCGTTGGTGTCGAGCACCACCCGTCCATAGCCGAGCCCGGCAGCCCCCTGCTCCAGACGGTCGAGAAGCCTGGTGCCCAGGCCCAAACCCCGCCAGTCGGGGTCCACCCACATGCGCTTGATCTCCCCGGTGTATGCGTCGACCTGTTGGACGCCGCCACATCCCACGGTCGTGGTGTCGGTCGACATGAGCAGGAACATGCCCCGCGGCTCGACCATGGCCATGCCGTCGTCCTCGGCCCCACCGTCGTGGGCGTCGAAGCCGGTCTCGAACCGCTCGTCCAGTTCGGCGAAGTAGCGATCAAGCGCCCAACTTGCCGCTGACGAGTGCGGGTCGACGGTGGAGAATCTGACGGTGGCGGCGCGGAGGATCCGGTCCGCCCGTGCGAGCGACGCCGCCAGGTCCTCCTGCAGCCGTAGTGGCAAGGGCTCGACGAGGCTCGCTGCCAACCGCTGCGATCTGTCCTCCAGACGTTGCTGCTCGCGGTGGCCTTTGTGGGTGAGGCCCACCAGCCGCTTGCGTCGATCGGATGGGTCGGGGACCACCTCTATGAGCCCCTCCTCCTCCAGGGACCGCAGCAGCCGGCTGGTGTAGCCGGAGTCGAGCCCGAGGAGCTCCCGGAGGTAGGCGACCCCGATCCCCGAGTCGGGAATCTCGAACAGCAGCCGTGAGGGCCCGAGGGGGCGGCCGGTGCCCAGGTAGGACTCTTCGAGGACACCGATCCTCTGGGTGTAGGAACGACTGAAGCTGCGCAGGGCCCGGGCCGCATCCATATTCTCTGACTCTAGTCAGGAAAGAGGGGCCACGCTCTTCGGACAAGTTGGGGCTTGACATCGTGGCTGCGGCCCCGTACCTTACGGCATAAGACTTACAACGTAAGGAGTGATGACGAGTGAGATGGCTGGCGTCGGTGGCCGGGGGCCTTGTGGTCCTCGGCCTGGTTCTTTGGGGAGTCCTGGTGGTGTCTATGAGGACGGGATACACCCCCGTTCTCGACCTGGTTCGGCGGGTGAACAGGATGACCAATGCGAAGGTGATGAGGAGGGCCGGGAAGCCCGGGTCGGGCGTCGCCGTCATCGAGCATGTGGGACGGGTCAGCGGTGCCGAATACTCGACCCCGGTCACAGTCGCCGAGACCGACACCGGATTCGCTGTCGTGCTGCCCTACGGGACCCGTCCCGATTGGCTCAGGAACGTCCTGGCGGCAGGCCGGGCGAAGGTGATTCACGAGGGCGTCAGGTTCGAGGTCGGGTCCCCCGTTGTGTTGTCCGACGGCAGTGCCGACCACTTCTTCCCGCCCCGTCAACTGAGGGCCAACCGTCTGTACGGTATCGACCAGGTCCTGGTCCTTCAGGACTCGGCCCCGGTGGGGGAGGCAAGGACGTGAAGGCGGTCACCCGGTCCCGCTACGGAGGACCCGAAGTCCTCACAGTCCGGGAGTTGGAGGAGCCGGAGCCGGGTGAGGGCCAGGTCCGTGTCCGTGTCGCTGCCACCTCGCTGAACATGTTCGACTGGCACATGATCACCGGCACCCCGCTCCTGGCCCGCCTGGACGCCGGTCTGCGACGGCCCAAGAGCCCGATACCGGGAGCCGACATCGCCGGGGTTGTCGACGCTGTCGGCCCGGAGGTGGACGGGGTCGAGTTGGGGACACGGCTCTTCGGGTGTGTGGGCGCCGGGGGACTCGCCGAGAAGGTCCGTGTAAAGGCTGCCAAGTTGGCCGTCATACCGGAGGGTGTCTCGTTCGAGGAGGCCTCCACCATCCCCATCGCCGGGCTGACCGCCCTCCAAGGTCTTCGAGACCACGCCGGGCTGGAGGCGGGCCAACGGGTCCTGGTCAACGGTGCCTCCGGTGGCGTGGGGACCTTTGCAGTCCAGATCGCCAAGGCCCTCGGAGCCGAGGTGACCGCGGTTTGCAGCACCGGGAAGGTGGAGATGGTCCGCTCCCTCGGCGCCGACCACGTGATCGACTACAAGACCGATGACTTCACCGAGACAGAGCGGGGTTACGACGTCCTCTTCGACAACGCCGGCCTTCGCCCCTGGTCGCAGACCAGCAGGGTGCTGGGTCCCACCGGAATCAACGTCACCGTGACCGGGCCCAAGCATGCCCTTGCCGGGCCGCTGCGCAACAACCTCTTCCGACAGGTCAGGTCGGCCTTCGACGGTCGACGCTTCAAGTGGTTTGTTTCCTCGGTGAAGCGGGAGGATCTGGATGCCCTGGCTGCGATGGTGGCCTCAGGGCAGGTGAGGCCGGTGATCGAGCGGACCTATCCCCTCGAGCAGGCCGCCGATGCCGTCCGCTACCTGGGTGAGGGTCATGTGGCAGGCAAGTTGGTGATCGTCAACTGACCTCTGATCGGAGGCG
>CAYVTP010000115.1:0-5380 GCA_964454615.1 uncultured Acidimicrobiaceae bacterium
GATCCGAACAGGTCAGCGGTGATCCCGGCGATTCCTGCCAGTCCCAGCCCAACTCCCAGCCGAATGCTTTGAATCGTCGGACGATTCGATGCTTCCAATCGTCGGTACAGTCCGCTGAGGCCGACACCCACCAAGACAAAGCCGGGTCCAGCGAGAATCGGATATAGATAGCGTCGGTGGTGAAGCCAGTTCTCAGCTGTTTCGAATCCGACGAGCTCGCCGGACCATGCGATGAAACTGACGAATGCCAGCGAGTATCCGATGGCGGTGGCCAATCCGTACCCGAGGCCGGGCCAGCTGAGGTTCACACTCCATCCTTGCTTGCGGTGCTCGACAAAGGCTGAGCGTGCCGAGTCCACCAAAACTCTTAGCCACAGCCCAGTAACTCCAACGGCACCACGTTGGGTCCAAGCGTCGCCTACCTGGTCGCGCATGGTCTGAGCCATCTCCTCTTCGTATTCATCACGAAATCTACGGGGATAGACGCTGAGGATCAGCCGGTAAAGCCGGTCGGACACGGCAACAATCTGGTCCATCATGTCGACTCGGTGATCTGTGGCCAGCCCGGTAGGAGTTGCTTCGCGGCTGCCTGACGAGCCAAGTCGGCGACCCTGGCCGCCTCGGCGCCCACCACTCCGTGGCCTAGCCCGGTCAGGGTGTAGTACCGGCGACGTTCATCGTCCAACTCCGGGTCCACCTTGACTGCCACCTCGGCGATAAGCCCCTGGTGTCGAAGCCGCTTGATCGCTCCATACAGGGTGCCTGGAGCCAGTTTGATCCGCCCGTCGGTCCGCGCCTCCACTTCCTTGATGATCCCGTACCCGTGCCGATCCGTATCCACCAGCGAGAGCATGATCTGAAAAACGGATTCAGATAGTGGGAGGAAATCCTGTGGGTTTTCGTGGGTTACGGCACTCTCCATGGCGGCGGACTATATCGTAACGCGATATATTGGCGTGTCGAGTGGACTCCAACTATCGGACCTGTACCCACCTGCGACACTCGACAGCCAGAGCAAGAGGTGCCGTTCTGCTCGGGTTGGCGAGTTGGGCGTTATCGCGAGAGAACAGGGTGTTCTGCGCTATCTGACCCGAGCTGATCTACGACCCGGCGTGAAGTGGGACGGCTACTAGTCCGCTCTCGCCGAATACCCCTCCCATATACGTGCCGACCAGGGCATTGGTAGACAAGTCCAGCGATAGGAACGTCTCATCCCACTGGGTGAAGTAGACGTATGACCCGTTGTCCGAGAATGAGACGAGCCGCAGGTCGTCGTAGGGAAGATCGACCTCGCCCACAAGCTCACCGGTTTCGGTGTCGATCATGACCACTGGATGTCCGGTGTAGGTGGTCGTATCGATTGTGTCCTTCCGCGTCACTCCCCAGCCGATCAACTTGTCACCGTCGGGGGTGAGGGTCACATGAGCGGTGGGTACATCCCACGTCTCAGCTACTTCCCATGTGGTGAGGTCGATGGCTTGGATTCCTTGGGGCGTCCATTCGATGTGCCAGTTCCCGTCGTCTGAAGGAACGAACTCCCCGATCTCACTGGAGACGTAGAGCGTTTGCCCGTCTGGGGCGAGCACCGCCGTGGCAATGGCGCCGGCTTCGGGTCCCTTGGCAATGGCCACCGGGTTCCAGAATGAGGTGACATGGTCGAGCCAAGCAGTCGGCGCTCCCCAATCGTGTTCGTCAACGGTGCCGCTGGTCAGGTCTATCACGGTGACCGCGGATTCGTTTGCGTGGGCCACATAGACCTTGGAACCGTCGTGGCTCCAGGCGACTCCGGGCTGGTAGTACTCGCCGACCACCCAATCACCGACGTCGAACTCATCAGCGCCTTCGAGTGCCACACGAGGAAGCTCATAGAGGTCGAAGTCACCGGATGCAATGTCAGCCACACCGACCGCGGCAACCAAAAGACCATCGGCTGCTGTAACACTGCCGATCCACCCGAGACGATCCGCACTCAACATCTCGGTCGAACTCCATGGACTGAAGCCCTCGGGTAGCGAAAGAAGGTTGGCAAACTCCTCGGTGCCGTGCGTTAGGGCCTCCACGCGGAAGTTCGTGCTCCCGGCGAGCCGATACACGGTGCCGTCGTCGGCGACGTCGATTCCATACTGCGGAGCCCCAACCTCGGCTTCTGTCACCACCGCCCCTGACTCAACGTTGACCATACGCAGAATGTCAGTTTCCGGAGGGCCGCCATACCAGACGTTGAGCACGAGCCAGTCCCCATTCGGCGAGCTTGATCCCTACATCGAATCACCCGTCGTCAAGGGTTCAGACGGGCGAATCGGCTCCAGGGTGCGTGGATCGGCCCTGTATAGGCCAACACGACCGGGTTCGGAGAGCTGGGAAGTGCTCGTCGTTGAGCTCGGCGCAATCGTTGTGGACGCGAAGGCTGTGGTGACGGTCGAGGGCGGCGCGGGACCTGCCTCCGGAGCGCAGCCGAACATCAGGAGACCCAAACCGAGCACCACGACGAGCACAGCGCGACGCACCACCACAATCTGTAAGACGTTCCTTGAGGGTCCGAAGTTCCAAGACCCAACGCGACCAACTGAACGCCACCCACGAGCACGATGTGCCGGTATAGCGCACTTCTGAAGTGTGCGTTATTCACTCAGAAGCGTTGTTCTGTGCTAGTTGGTTAGATCTGCCGGTGGCCTATGCGTAAATGGGCAGTACGGAAACATGTCAGCCGTTGAGGTCGGTACCGGAACCACACCGGTGGTCCTTCCCGCTGCCCCAACGCTATGGAGCGGCGTGAGAGGGCCTCGGTCCTCGAACCGAGGCCCTCTCCTTCCGTTTACGGTCTCGATCTACGGGATACCGGCTCCCCGGATCATGATGAAGTCGCCCGTGTTCTGGCTGCTCAACGATCCAAACGCATCGCTCAGGTCGATTGCGATGTCTCCCGTCACACCGCCGGACACGTCGGCATCACGGCTGGAGGACTTGTCCCGGAACATGATGCGGACACCGTCAAACGTCGACTTCTCCTTGAACTGGGACTTGGAGATACCCCCGACTCCATCCCAGACGATGTCGGCGGTGACATTCGCCGAGCCGAGATCGATGCATTCGAAATCCTCGGATTCGAAACTCCCGGTACAGGTCTGGCCAGACAGGACGAGATCTGTCTCAACCCAGGCCGATCGAAGCTTCTTGTCGATGGCGAACTGGTCGTTGCTGAGATCGGCAGAGCCGAACCACTCGGTGAAGCTGAACGTGCCCTCTTCTTCGTCGAACGTCTCCTCGAACGTGGACACGAAAAGCGAAGAGAACTTGGTCGGCTTTCCCTTTTCATGCGACTGCCCGTCGACGAGGTTGACCGATGTGAAGCTGAATGCTCCCGTCGTCTCGTCGAATTCCTCGATGAAAGCATCAGCGATCAACCCTCTGAACTGGCTTTTGAAGATGATCGGCTTACCCGTCGTCTTCCCTGGTTCGGCAAAGGAGATCTGCAGCGAGCCGCCGGGGTCTCCACCAAAGGACCCAACCTGGACCAGATATGTGACCCCTGCCTCTGCCTCGAAGGTCAACGCGGCTAGGAGACCAAAGAAGGTGTCGTCATTGCAGTCCACTAAGGAGAGGTCGCCGAATCCGGAGCCGGTGTAAACAGCCAAAGTGGTGTCATAGTCCGAGCCAGCGGTGTTCACCGACACCGGTTGGGTGGTGTCGAGGGTCAAGGCGTACCAGACCGTGGAACCTCGCGGTGGGCAGGCCTCATTACCTTCAACTGGTTCGCCCGACTCAACGGTGGCATCCGTGGTGTCCACCGACTCGCTGAAAGGCAAAGCAGTGACCCCAGTCGCCGCGGCCAGGTCATCGTTGGCCGGCTGAGCGACAGCGGGCGCCATAAACACCATGACAAACAGCACAACAGTGACCGGAACAAGAAAACGTCTCATCGGCTTCCTCCTTTGATCATGCGCCTCCCGCAGACGCACTTACGCCGACGTCGGCCAGTGCGAGCCTTCGTTGACCCCAAAGCTACACCAACGAAGTTCCCTTCCGTCATGGCTACTTTTCGCGACCTCGCCACCGAGTCCCTCCCCGGCTCCCGTTGCGAAGCTCGACCGCCGACTCGTCCCGCCCCCACGCGTATTCGAGCGAGTCGGTCAGACTGCCGAGCGGATGACGTGCCGGGTGGCTCATGCGACGGCGAGCTCGACGGCAAACGGCAGTCTGGTTACCTGTTCGACGCGGCGCGCCCATGAGTCATCTGACTGGTTTCTGGTGGATCAGGCCACCGGCATCCGGACCGAGCTGGGCGGGCAGTACGACGGCATCGAGATCCGCCACGGGTCATTCCTCGGGTGCTGACTCGTACCGAGATCAGAGCAAGGGGCGAATAGACGACATGGCAGCTCCCGCTCATCTATCTTCCGACAGACATTCGAGGGGGAATCGATGGAGTCGAGACCACCGGAGCCACCGAAGGAACCTGGGAGCGGGCTGCCCAAGTGGTTCAATGTCGGGGTCATGGTCCTCGGTGTCACCGCGGGAGTGATCATCCTGCTCGACGGGGCCTGTTTCCTGATCTTGACCTCGCTGGCGCTCGGCTGATGTTTCCCGTGCTCTTCCACCTCGGCCCGATCCCGGTTGGGACCCACGACTTCTTCGTCCTTCTCGGCGTCATCACCGCGGTACTCGTCCTTTGGGTGCGAAGCCGCAACCAGCCGAAGGATCCGCGACTGATGGCCCTGGTCGCCGGTGGTCTCTTCTCCGGCGCCGTCTTCGCCAAGCTCGGCACCGGATGGCAGTACATGGTGCGGGCCGACGATGCCAGTCTTGCGGGCCTCTGGGTGCACGGCGGTCAGAGCGTCCTCGGGGGTCTTGCCGGGGCCTATGTCGGGATCATCCTCACCAAGAAGCTGATCGGTTACTGGGGCTCGACTGGGGACTGGTTCGCCCCCGCGGTTGCCGGAGGGTTGGCGGTGGGCCGCGTGGGCTGTTTCCTCACCGAGCAGATCGGGACACCTACCACCCTGCCTTGGGGAATCTCGATATCACCTGTGGCCTCAGCGACCATGCCCTACTGCCCCTCTTGTGCCGTGGGGTTGCCCATGCACCCTTCCTTTCTCTACGAGATCCTCTTCCACGTCGTCGCCTTCTTGGTCCTGATGAGGATCAGTGGAAGGGTGGGACGACCCGGGGACAGCTTCAAGCTCTATCTGCTCGCCTATGCCGTGTTCCGCTTCGCCGTCGAGTACGTCCGGGACAATCCCGAGTTCGCCTTCGGGCTAAGCGGCTCACAGGTGTTCCTGCTCACCACCATCCCGATCGGACTGGCCCTCTACCTGTGGCGGAGCCGAGACACGACCGGCACAGCAGCTGAGGTTGCGATATGAGACTCCAGGCGAGACCG
>CAYVTP010000116.1:0-5269 GCA_964454615.1 uncultured Acidimicrobiaceae bacterium
ACACCACCCACTACATGGAGGAAGCGGAGCGCCTCTGTGATCGCGTCGCCATAATCGACGAGGGAAGGATCAAGGCAGAGGGCACCCGCCGAGAGTTGGTGGCGATGGTCGGTCAGAAGGACAGGATCAGCATCACAGGCGAGCTCGACGGCGCATCGGCCCGGATCTCCGAGATGCCTGGTGTCGGAGGAGTGTCCGGTTCGGAGAATCGCCTGGACGTCCTTGTTGACGATGCCGGGAGGATCCTCCCCGAGCTGCTGGCCAGGGTTACCGCCAGCGGAGCTCACATCAGCGGCGTCGAGGTGGTGGAACCAAACCTGGAAGCGGTCTTTCTACACGTCACCGGGAAGGCGCTGAGGGACTGACGTGCTGTCAGCACTCCGGATCGCCGGAAAGGACATCAGGCTCCGGGTCAGGGACCGGTCGGCCTTCATCATCGGAGTCGTCGCTCCGTTGATCCTGGCAGTCATCTTCAACCTCATCTTGGGTGGTGCATTCTCGGGCTCCGGGCCCAGCCTCGACTACGGGCTGGTCGACCAGGACCGGTCGGAGCCTTCACTCGCATTCGGTGCCGTGCTCGACGAGTTGGAACGGGGGAAGGTGCTCACCGTGGCCAGGTTCGACTCTTCGGGTGAGGCCGAGGAGGCGCTGGGGACATCGATCCGGGCACTCTTCTACGTGCCTTCGGGATTCGGGATGGCAGTGGCCACCGGCGGGACGCCCGGAGTGGAGGTCATCGGTGATGTCGATTCGCCCAATGCCACCCAGATAGCGGCTTCGATTGCCCGACAGTTCGGATCCGGTGTTGATGCCGCCCGTCTGGCCGTGGCAACAACCGCTGACCTGCTCGGAGTGGTTCCCGACGTGGAGCTGGTCGAGTCCCTCGAGGGCGATCCCGCCAGTGCGGCGGTCTCCTTCCAGCTGGCGGACCTAGCTGCCGAGACCAGGCAGCTCGATCCCGCCACCTACTTCGCAGCCGGGATGGCCATCTTCTTCATGTTCTTCACGGTGCAGTCGGGGGTGGTCGGGATGCTCGAGGAGGAACGGGACGGGACCATGAGCCGGCTCCTCGCGGCGCCGATCCCGAGATGGTCGGTAGTGGCGGGCAAGGGAATGGTCTCGCTCACTCTTGGCGTGGTGTCCATGTCGGTATTGGCCCTGGCGACCACCGTGATGATGGGCGCCGACTGGGGGCCATGGCCGGGGGTGATGTTGCTCCTCGTGGCAGCCGTCGCCGCGGGAACGGGGATAGCCGGAATCGGCGGCGCCTTCGCCAGGACCCCCGAAAGTGCAGGCAACATGAGCTCGATCATCGCCGTTGTTCTCGGGCTCCTCGGCGGGGTCTTCTTCCCCCTGGGGCAGGGTGACGATCTCCTGGCGCGGGCCACTCTGATCACCCCCCATGCCTGGTTCCTTCGGGGGCTCGGAGACATCTCCGGAGGTGCGTCTTGGACCGGGGCCACCCAGGCTGCGCTGGTGCTCCTTGGGTTCGCCCTGGTGTCGGGGTCCATCGCCGCGGTGGCCCTCCGCAGGAGGTTGAGACAGTGAAGGTCCTGGCGATCGCCTCGGCGAATGTTCGTCGCATGCTTCGTGACCGGTCGAACATCTTCTTCGTGTTCATCTTCCCGCTCGCCTTGATCCTGCTCATCGGTGCCCAGTTCGGAGGAGGGATCACACCCCTGATCGGAGTCCACGACCCGAGCACGGGGGAACTATCCCGGGAGACAGTCGCGCTATTGAGCGAGAGTCCCGGTGTTGACACGGTCGACTACCCGGACCGAGACCGACTGATGAGGGCCGTGGAACGTGGCCATGTCTCGGCGGGGGTGTTCTTTCCTGCCGACCTCGACTCGGCAGCCCTTGGCGGTGGCCAGGTCATGGTTGAGTTCCTCGCCCGGCCCGACGGGTTCGGTTGGGAGCTTCGGGCGGTGGTTGCCTCGGCAGTGGCCGAGGTGATGGGGCCCGTCGGAGCCGCCCGCTTCGCCTCGGAAGAGACCGGGCTCGCATTCACTCTCGCCCTGGACTCGGCTCGCGCACTCGCGGACACGGTCCCGCAGGTGAAGGTGACCGTTCGGTCGGTCGGCGAGACCGTGTTCCCATCGTCCATGGGCCGGTTCGACCTGGGAGCATCCCAGCAGCTGGTCCTGTTCATGTTCATCACGGGCTTGACCGGCTACGCCGCGCTGCTCCTCACACGTCAGCTCGGTATCTCGAAGCGGATGCTCTCCACGCCCACGCCCATCCCCACGATCATCGTTGGTGAGTCCCTGGGCAGGTTCGGCACGGCCATGGTCCAGGGGATCTACATCGTGGCGGTCACCGCCCTCGCCTTCGGGGTGAAGTGGGGCGACCCCCTCGGGGTGGCGGCGGTTGTCGTCGTGTTCTCCGCGGTCGGGGCAGGCGGGGCCATGCTCCTGGGATCCCTGTTCAGCAATGACCAGCAAACGGGCGGGGTGGGAGTCATCATCAGCCTCGGCCTGGCGGCGTTGGGCGGGGCGATGATGCCCATCGAGTTCTTTACACCGACGATGCAGACTGTGGCCTTGTTCACGCCTCACGCCTGGGCGATCGGCGCTTTGTCCGAGTTGATCCGGCACGACGGCACGCTGTTGGACATCCTCCCCCAGCTTGGAGTTCTGGCTGGCTTCGCCTTGTTGCTCCTCTCTCTGGCAGCGTGGCGGTTCAGGGTGGTGATCACCCGGGCGTGATCTGGTTGAATGGCTTCGTGGCCGACAACAACAGTTCAGCTCCCGGGGCCATCCTGGTGACCATCGGCGTCGTCATGTTCGCCTTCGTCCTGATCGCCAATGCCCTGGCCCTTCCCACCAACCCGGTGTTGCGCCTCCTGGAGGAGTTCATCTTCGTACCAATCATCCTGATCTTCGCCGGCAGGGCGATGCAGAGACGGGCCAAGCGGGGGACAGCACCGGAGCCGGCCCCGGTCAGGACCCCTACCACCCAGCAACAACGATCCACGCAACGCCGTGCCCAACAGCAGGCCGGGCCGGTTCCCGAGCGGCGCCCCCGAACCGAGCCGGACCTCACACTCGAGGAAATCCTGCGGGGAGAGTCCGACGTTGTTCCAATCCCTCCTCCCAAGAGTCCTGCCAGGCCGAGGGGGGCAAGGACTGGAAGTGCCGTGGACCGCAGCCATGAGGCCATCCAGCCGAAGTCCAGCCAGTCGTACCGGGACTCGTTCCAGCCCAAGACTTCCGCGGAGATGATCGCCGAGGCGAAACGCCGTCTCCGCAGAGAGACCTAGAGGTTCTCGGCGGCGAGGCGGCGGGCCTCCCGCACCTCGGCCGCGAGTGCAGCCCTTCCCGGTGCCCGTTCGTCGGAGAGCAGGTCGCGGTTGGCGGCCAGGGCAAGCGCCGACTTGAACAGCACCTGGCTGGCGCTCTCCCCGGAGGCCAGCCGGCCCTCGATCCGGTACATGCGAGCGCGTGCTAGACACGCCTTGAGGAACTGCTTCTCGTTGTACGGCCCGACGAGCTCCTCGAGCTCGTCGCCCACCACCTGATAGGCGTCCAGGAAGGGGAGCAGCGCCCATCCGGCCACCCGCCGGCCCAGCCCGTTGGCCACCGCCTCTCCGCCCTCGTCGCCGAGGACCCGGTTCCAGTCCGGCATGTCGAGTGCGATGTCGGCGTCGATCTCGGCAAGGAATGCGTCCCGGTCGGCGAAGAAGAACTCGAACTTGAGTAGGTCTCTCACGGCCATTACCGCGGCATCCACGGCTGCCCGTTCGTCGCCGCGGCCGGGGGCGGAGGTCAGTGCTATCTCGGCTATCGCCCTGGGGACGAAGAAGTGGACGACCACGTTCCTGTAGTAGGAGACCTGGATCATCTGCTCGTCGTCGAGCCAATAGACGGTTCGCCCTATCGCCTCGTGGCTGGAGACGGCGCCGTGCTCTGCCAGCCACTGCAGGGCCCCGGTGACTGTCTCCGGGTCGGACAGATCGACCACCTCCGTCATCTCGAGGCCCCTCGCCCTGACGAAGTCGACCAGCCCACCACAGCTCTTCGCCAACTCGGTCGAGGTCAGCGCCTTGCCCCTGGCTTCCAGTAGGGCGATGCTCACCAGGGCAAGGGGGGTGATGGGCGTCGCCAGCCCTATCCGGTGCATCACCTCGAAAGCGAGCTTCTGGATGCCGTGCCGGTCGTTCGAAAGCATCGCTGCCATCGAGATCGGCTCGCCAAATCTGACGTGGATGTTCCCGTATCTGCGGCGCAGCGACCTGATCGCCTTGACCATCCACCGGAGTGACTCCTTCTCCTTGCCCCGGCCCTGGGCTTCCCTGGTGTAGTCGGGGACGTCCTGGATCTGGTCGTAGACAATCGAGACCGGCACGATCATGATGTCCTCGGCCTTCTCCCGCTCGAGCGCTCCGGCCACATACTGGAGGAGACCGAATCGGGGTGGGCCCAACTTGCCGGACCGGGAACGACCGCCCTCGAGGTACCACTCCAGCGGCAACCTCTTCTCGACGAGGAAGTCGACGTAAGCCCGGAGCACGAGCTTGTAGAGCTCGTTGTCCTTGAAGGAACGTCTGATGAAGAAGACTCCTGTGCGCCGCATCAATGGCCCGACCGGGAAGAAGTTCAGGTTGATACCCCCTGCAGTGTGATTGGGCGGAAGATCGTTCTCCCACAGCAGGAACTGGGTGCTGAGCCGGTCGAGGTTCGACCGGTGCGCCGGGAGAAACACCAGGGGGTTCGACTGGCCCAGCTCGGCGACAGCTGCGACCTGGTCGGGCCTGTAGTCGATGCGCCCGTAGCCCTGGCGGTAGAGGTAGTGGATGGCGTTGGCGATCAGGTCGATGACATACGGGCTGTGGGTAGCGGCTATTTCGCGGAGGTAGGCGGCGGCCTTCTTCATGGCTGCCTCCGGCGATTCGCCGCTGACCTCCGAGAATCCGTGGACCGCATCGACGAAGCTCTTCCGGGAGAGGATCGTCTCGTGGACGAAACGAGGCACCTTGTACCGGTTGCCGCGGAGGGTGCGCTCTCCTTGGTCCAGGCTCCGCCAAGCCCGTCTCGTCACGAAGTTGGCCAGGCCGTCTACTTCCATCCCCCGGTCGTGCTCCTCGACGAGGGTCGAGGCCCCCGCTGCGATGCCGGACATCAGAACCACCCGATCCGGTCGGAAGGTCTTTATCCAGCGAGAGCGAAGCGGCAACGGGTCGCGTGGATCTCCGGGCTTGAGGATGTCCGACCACCCAACAGACCGGCGGCCATGTCGCTCCGGCGCCATCCAGACGACTCTCAGGGGG
>CAYVTP010000117.1:0-2169 GCA_964454615.1 uncultured Acidimicrobiaceae bacterium
CGATCCCACCCGTATCGGCTCAGGTCGATCCATGCCAGATAGGTCGCCTCCGGGAGGCGATATCGGGCTCCGGGGAGGAGGTCGTAGACGAGCTCAGCGAGAATTCGACGCTTCGAATCGAGGAGGTCGAGGACCTGTGCAAGCCACCCGACGCCTTCGGAGTAGGCGGCTGCCGAGCACGTCGGGTTCGCAGTAGTTCCACTTGAGCCCGGGGGGTCGGTCGAGCACGTGCCGATCCTAACCCCGGTCCTAGTGCGTTCTCGGGGGCGGTTTCCCTCCAACCCTCCCTGTTCCACGAAAGCGCAGCCGGGGGTAGGCTCGGGCCGTGTCTGGTCATGACTCTGTCATCGATTGGCTCCTCGACTCGGACCATTCGGACCCTTCCATCCGTTGGCAGGTCATGAGCGATCTGCTCGAGTCCCCGGAGGAGGCCTGGGCCGAGGAGCGGGCCAAGGTAGAGACCGAAGGTTGGGGGGCCCGGCTCCTCTCACTCGCAGACGACGACGGGCAGTGGGCCGGGGGGTGCCCTCTTTCCTGCCGACTACGTGTGGGGCGGGGACGAGCCCGGACAGCCTTGGACTCCCACCACCCACTCGCTCTCCATGTTGCGAGGGTTCGGGCTGTTGCCATCCACTGTTCGGACTCGGCTGATGGTCGAGCTGATCGGCGACAATTCCCGTTGGGACCACGACGGGCAGGCTACTGGGATGGTGAGGTCGAGCCGTGTCTCAACGGAGTCACCGTGGCCAACGGCACCTACTTCGGAGTCGACATGACCCCTGTCGTGGAGAGGTTGGTGGGGAACGTCTCGACGACGGCGGTTGGAACTGTGAGGTGGAGAACGGCTCGGTGCGTTCCTCCTTCGACACCACTATCAACGTCTTCGAAGGTCTGCTCGAATTCGAACGTGCCTCCGGTGGTACCGATGAGTCCCGTGAGGCTCGAGCCTCCGGGGAGGAGTATCTGCTGCAGAGGTCGTTGTTCCGTCGACTGTCCACAGGGGAACCGGCGGCTGAGCGCTACCTGCGATTCACCCACCCCAATCGCTGGCGCTACGACGTACTGCGCGGTCTCGACTATTTCCGCTCCTCGTCGCTCGTGACCGGAGCATCGCCGGACCCCCGATTGGGGAGGCTGTCGACCACCTCCGCTCCCGGCGCTCTGAGGACGGGACCTGGCCCCTCGATTGGAACCTAGAGGGCCGTAGATGGTTCGAGGTCGACGACGGCGAGGGCAAACCCTCGAGGTGGATCACTCTCCGGGCTCTGCGGGTCCTCGGCTGGTGGGAGGACGGGATCTCGGCCTGAGATCTATTCCATGTCAGCGAGCAGGGCCCTGAACTCCGCCTCGGTATGGGCGGCCAGTGTCGTCGTGCTGACATTGCCTTGGGCCCCCAAAGCCAATAGGGCCTTTGCCGCTGCGGTGTTGTCGGGCGCCTCGACTATGGCCACCAGGTCGTACTGACCCATGGTCAGATAGAAGTCCTTGATGTGGACGTCGAGCGCCTTCAGCTGCGCTCTTGCGGCGTCGAGACGCGCCGGGCTCTCCTTTATGTCCTTGATTCCTTGGGCGGTGTAGTTGCCCAGTGTGATGTACGTCGCCATTGGTCCTCCTGTCTAGACCCTGGGTTCAACACTACGCGAGCAAGGCCCACGGAGGTCGGGTCACATGACGGGGGGGGGCCGACGAGCCTGCCTGTGAGAGACGAATGGGGTGGGGCAAGGAAGAGCTGATGCCACGTCGGCAGGTCCGGCCCGGAGTTGGCTGCCCAAAAAAAGGAGGCCCCCGCTGGGCGGAGACCTCCTCTTAGTTGCCTCTGGTGTGGCTGGTGGCGTCGGCTCAGTCGAAGGGGATCGGGTTCGGCAGTCCGTCGCATCCGAACAAGCCGGGGATCAACGGATCAAGCGGAACCACCCAGATGCCTGCCTGGAACAGGGCCCCCTGAGCGAAGGGAGAGCCTCCGGGCGTGCCCGTATGCAAGGAGTGGTGGTGCGCAGGGGTCGGCAGAGCCTTCCCCTTGGCGAGTTCCACACACCGGTCGTAGTGGACGAAAACACCGTCTTCGGTCTCTTCAACGGTCACTCCAAGCAGCATGATGTGCCCGTGTGGGGGCACTCCGTGCCACTCGCTCTTTCCCTTGGCCAGGGCAGTCCCTGCCAACAGGCCCAG
>CAYVTP010000117.1:2269-5214 GCA_964454615.1 uncultured Acidimicrobiaceae bacterium
AGAAGTGTCTCCAACTCCGCTTGGCTCGGGATCTCAGGGGGCGGGATGTCGGGCATGTCTGCAGCGGTGGCTGCGACCCTCTCTTGGATGTCGGGCCGGGCCATGACTTCGTCTGCGGTCGCTTGAAGCATGGCGACTTCGAGACGTCCCCTGAACACGGCCGGATCTGTCAACGTCGCTGCCAGGAAGGCGGCCTCGTCAGGAGACATCTGTTCGCCGTGTCGACTGATCCTCCCGGTTCGGATCGCATCCATCTCTTTGCTCCTGGCCCGGTCGATCTCGACCGTCGCCTGGTACCAGGGTCGCAGTTCGTCCCCCGTGATCGATTCCCAAGCGTCGGCCAGATCGATCGGTCGGTCCAGGTTTTGGGTGATGGTCGGAGCGAGAGCGAGTGCATGCATGAGGCCCATTGTGATTCCACGGCCAAGAATCGGATTGGTGCATGCCCAGGCATCCGCCACCGGGAGCCATCCGGTCGCCACTGGCTCGCCATCAGCGTGAAGTCTCCTCTCACGGTCGGCGACGCCTGCCATCGTCAACACCTCACTGATCGGTTTGGCGTCGATGAAGTGGGCACGCTCCGGGTGGGCTCTCACGACCCTGTTGAAGGCCTCAGGATCCCGGACCCTCCTCAGTGCCTTGTTGGCATTGGTCCCATAGATGGTCACCGACCAGGTGTCATTGTCGGCGGGGAAAGTGCCAATCGTGATCGATCCGCTGAGGTACTGAGAGAGGACGTACGGCTGTGGGAGAGCGGCGCCCGTTTTCCTGTAGTACCGGGTGTAGTAGGCGAAGCGGAAGTCACCGTCCGACTCGGGAGGCTTTCTCGCCCCGATGTCTTCCAGGAGTGCCGGCAAGGGAGAGCGGCGTCCAGAAGCGTCGATCACGACGTCTGCTCGAATCGCCTCACCACCCGCTGTGACCACTCCGGTGATGTGGGGGACCCCGGGGATGGCTTCCGCTCCGACTGTCAAGCCGATCACCTTCACGCCGCGTCGGACATCCACCGATGCCTCCTCCCGTGCCGCAATGGCGAAGGCGAGTTCGTAGACGGGTCTACTCGCGGCGAGGGAGGCGAATCGATCATCCTCTGCTTCCTGTATCCACCCCGTCATCGACTGTGGCGGTGAGTCTGTCATCGTGAAAGGGTGAGCACCGAGTCGCTCGAGATGCCCCACCACCTGCGGCAACCGAGAGCGGAGAATCTGCAGGCCCCGGGAGAGCAGGCCATGCGACTGCCGGAACTGGGCGACTCCCGGTCTTAGCCACTCCCAGGCGCCGTCCGTCGAAGTTGGGACCGGCGCCTCGTCCTTTTCCAGGACGATTACGTCGACACCTGCCTCCGTCAGCATCATTCCCATAGCCAGTCCTGCCGGCCCGGCGCCTATGACGATCGCGGAACCCATCGTTCTTCTCCCTGTGGCCGCGAACCAGCGAAACGTTGTTACGTAACGATGTAACGTAACGTAGGAACGTTATGCTTGTCAACCCCCATGGGCAGATCGCGGAAACACGACGAAGCAACAGCGAGGTCCCTTCTGGATGCGGGCGAGGAACTCCTGATAGAAGGAGGAATCTCAGCTGTCTCTGTACGAGCATTGGCTGAGCGTGCGGGAACGACCACGCGTGCCGTATACGCGTTGTTTCGTTCCAAAGACGGTCTGATCGAGGCAATCGCTGCCAACGGCTTTCTACTCCTGGCCGAGCTCGTCAACGCCACCCCTCGCACTAAAGATCCGAGGTCAGACCTCGTGGCGGCAGGAGGAGCCTTTCGGACATTTGCCATCGGACATCCCAGTCTCTTCCGATTGACGTTCGAGAGAGCACGGGCGGAAGTCTTTGCGACGGAGACTGTTATCAGCGCGGCAATCAAGGCTCAGGAAGCGTTAATGGCTCTCATCAAGAGAGCTCAGGATGCCGGAGTGGTTGATCCGGACCGGAATCCCAACGAGATCGCCTTCATGATCCATGCAGCTTGTCAAGGTCTGGCCGGCTCCGAGTTGGCCGCACAGCCACCCCCGGTTGGGGCAGGGATGTGGGAGCAGTCTCTCGGCGATTACGACCGGACAGAAGCGTGGGAGCTAGTGCTCGGCGCGATCGTCGACAGGCTTTCCCCATGAGCAACATCCGCTTCGGGATATCGCATCTGGCTCCTGACGATATCTCCACGAGGAGCCGGTTCGGCGGTCTTGACGAAATGCCAGGTTGGCATCGGAGCACAGCTTCGGTCGACCGGTTCTTGGTTGGCACGTGCACGTGATGACCGGGGGTAGCCTTTGGCTCCGGCGAGGGCCGTCTATGACACGTTCGCTCAACTTCAGACCGACCAACGACGGACAAAGACGGACAAGAATCCGGCATCGAACGAGGATGACTTCCAGAATAGCCAAGTGACGCTTGACTTTCGTGAAGTGGGTCCCGTGGGACTCGAACCCACAACCAACGGGTTAAAAGCTCTCTCTGAATACTCCAGCGACGAGGAGGAGTAGCACGAAAACCGGCCTTGACCAGGGGCTTCACTCCTCGTCGCCTCCCCTCGATTCGTGTCGCTTCTTGTCCTGTGACGGACAAAATACGGACAAGACTCGGTCCCAAGCCCTCAGACCATTCCCATCTGTGGCAACGTTGGGTAACATCAGGTGGGAATGAGCGAACCGGACCCGATCGAGGAGCTGCGCCGGCTCTACCCACCGATCCTCACCACCGCTCAGGTGGCGGAGATGATGCACTGCACCATCGGCGATGTCCGGGACAAGGTGCACCGCAAGGAGCTCCCCGCGGTGCGTTGGGGTCAACAGTTCCGTTTCTTCCGGGACGAGGTGCTCGCCACCCTGCAACGGGTCGGAGACGAAACCGAGGGCGACACCGGACACGAAGATGGCTGAGGGGGGCATCGACTACGACCGCTGGTATCCGGAGGTGCCGGCGGTGATGGACTCCAAACA
>CAYVTP010000118.1:0-5159 GCA_964454615.1 uncultured Acidimicrobiaceae bacterium
CCGTCTGAATAGTCACAGCGCATAACGCGCGACTGCCAAGAGGGGAATCGGCCGTGTAACCCGCTCAGTATCCGGCATTCCAGAGCACCGGAACGTCTGTTCGAAGCCCCATGGCTACCGAATGGCCACCGGTCGGGTTGGAGGGAACGTATGTTCTCCGGCGAATTGCCGATGGACATTGGATTTCGAGGGCTCCGCGGGTAGGACTCGAACCTACAACCAATGGATTAACAGTCCCTAGAACCCGTGATTCCTAGTACTTGCCCGAGCTGTTTAGTGCGGTTCTGTCTAGGTTCCGGTCTATCTGGTGTCTGGCAGTGGTGCCTTGTGCGTTCTGGTATGGCTACACAAATGGCTACACCACCTGCGGGGAGGAACGCTCGGATGAATGTCGCAGCGGAGCCAGAGCTCCCTCGATCAGGGGAGCCGACCCGGTATTCCTAGCGGTCCAAGTTCCTGAGCGCCCAGCGCACCTTCACCTTGCACTGCCGCGGCCACGACACGACGGGTAGGGTTATCTCAAACCTTGCTGGTGATGTCGATGAAGGACGAGCGGACGCTTGTTGGCAGAGCCCAGACCCGGGCATTTTCAAGCCGGACGCGCCAGTCCTCCGCAACGGTGAGGAGGTGGGGGGATCCGCGTACACGTTCTTGAGGTCGGGTGGCTCCAGTTCCCGAAAGGCTTCTTTCGTTCACGTTCCTGGGGACAAATGGCGGCATCGATTCTGCGGGGTGCCAAGAGCGGCGGCCCCGAGGACGCGATTCCGATCCTCTCCTATGTAGTCGAGCACGACGACGGTCACATCGTCATCGACACTGGCGGCGACCATGCGGCCGCCGAGCGTGTGCGCTCGTTCCGGATTTGGAGACACATGTTCGAGATGAGCGTCGAACCCAACGACGAGATCGGGCCTCAGATGCGTGCCCGCGGACTGCGACCCGAGGATGTCCGCCTGGTTCTTCCCACGCACCTTCACGTCGATCACTCGGCCGGGGTCGGCCACTTCCCCGATGCCGAGATTCTCGTCCACCGCACCGAGTGGGACAGCCGGAACGGGTTCGGGAGCCACTGGAAGCTCCAAGAGGAGAGCTGGCCCCCATCGCTAGAGCCGAAGAAGTACAACCTCGGCCCCGATCCCTATGGGCCTTTCGACGCCAGCCTGCCACTCACCGACAAGGGTGACGTGGTTGCGCTGCCAACCCCGGGGCACACCAAGGGCCACGTGGCCATCGCGGTACGCACCGCCGATCTGACACTGCTGTTCACCGGTGACCACCTGATCAGGCAGAGCCGGTACGCAGCGGACCTCGCCCGAGGGACTGAGTCCTTCTATGTCGAACAACGAATGACTCTCAACGTACGTCTCAGCGACGACACCAACCGCAGACTCCGAGCGTTCATTGAGGAGTATCCGACCCTGATCCTCCCCACGCACGACGCCGACGCCACGGAGAACATCGCACGCTGGGAACCTCTACGGATCGAGTGAATGAACCCCTGCTGGAGCGGACAGACGCGCCTACTCCGGGTAAAGCGGTCCTCGCCCAGCGGGGCCTACGCCGGCCAAAGTTCGCTACTGACTGAGCGCGGTATGGTGGGAGCAGAGGTGAGTGCCAGTTCGCGGAGGGTCGATGTCTGACGACCTGGTGACCGATCTCCTCCCTGTGCTCGGCAGATCGCTGGACCCGGGTTTCAACGTTTTCGACGTTATGCACCACGGAAGCCACGAGAAGCAGATCTCGAACGTGTTCAGGTTGGAGTTGACCCGCTTCGTTGGACACGGGTTTCTGCCTTTTCATGCGGCGTTGTCAGGCGACTGCCGTGTGATCTTCACCGGAACCATCAAATGAGCTGGGAATGGCCCCCATGGTTCCGATGGCTCGTTCGTGGGGTAGCGGTCGTCGTCATCCTCTACTTCGGGTTGGCCTTCACCACCATGCTCCCCGTCAACTCGGCCGGTAATGCCGGGATCCGATTCATTACGGAGTTGGAGGGCTTTCGCGGAGGGCCTGAGAAGGGATACGACAGGCTGTGTTCCAGCGAAAAGGCAAGGATCGGCCGAGATCAATTCCTCGAATCGGATGGAGCCGAATACTCGGTCCTCGCAGGAGCCGGTGCGGTGGGGTCAGCGACCCAACACCCCGATGTCCACCCCCTCGACAAAGACATCAAACAGTGGTGGAAGGAGTACGAGATCACCGTCGCCGGCCGGGTCGAAACTTGGAGGCTGTTCCTGGTGAGAGAACACTCGTGGTGGCAGTTCAAAGGCGACTGGAAGGTGTGCGGAATCGAGCTCCGCAACTAGGACGGGTGGGGGGTGTCATCACCCATGCCGTGCTCCATGTTTGGTGATCGGCGCTGGATCTCCATTGGCGCTCGGGGTGCGTTGCGGCATCTCGCAGGTTGCTATGGCGGTCAACCAGGAACTCTGTGATCGCCTGTAGCGTCCTATGAGCGTGAGGAGTCTCTGGATCGTCTGGCTTGGCCTGTGCATGGGGCTGGTGGCGTGCACGGGAAGTGCAGCGACTTCGACCACGACGGAGCCGAACATTCGGGATCCGTCGACGACGTTGGTGGGCACCACAACCACCGTGGATGTCTCGACGGTGGGTGCGCCGAGTCAATCCCAGGCGGACGCTGCCCGGGACGGGATCGTGCCGGCACTAGCGGAGTTGTCTCTGGCCGATCGCGTATCGATTGTCCTATCGGAGTCGACGTCGCAGGGCGTCTGGGCGATCTCTGAGATTCCCGGCACCACCGAGGCTCCCGGGTGCGTGATCGGCGACCGCAACGGGCTTTACGGGACGGACTTCATCTGTGTGTTCGAGTACCGCGAGGTGTTGTTACTCAACGATGACCTCAGCCGGATCATGCGTGCCTATCCACTGCCCAGCCAGCCCGCCCAGCTGTTATTGGTTACCGATGAAGCCGTGTACTGCGCCCGCCAAGGCGACGGTGGTCTCCCTGATTCGATGCTGTGCCGGATCGATCGACAGAGTCTGGACATAACAGGAAGGATTTTTCCGTATCGCGAGGAATCCGACTACGGGCCCCCAGATGGCAACGCCATACCGTACGGGGACTGGACGATTGCGCCGGTCAGCCCGGTCGTGGTCATGGAAACGTTGGATTACGACGGTCGGATCGTAACTACCGGCTACGACGGGATTGCCTACCACGACCCGGTGACTTTGGAGCGGCTCGATCTGGATCTGGCCGACCTCACGCCCTGAGTGGTGGACGTGTCTCTACACCAGGCTGGCGCCCACATACCCGCACATAACGTTCGCGAGTCCACGCCGAAGCCAGGGAGTCGACCTACGCGCTAACCGGCATTCCAGAGCACCGGGACTCATGTCGAAGCCCATGGTTACAGATTGGCTACACCTCGGGTTCGGAGGGAACATACGTTCTGCGGCGGATTGCCGAGAGACATTGGGTTTCGTGGGCTCCGCGGGTAGGACTCGAACCTACAACCAATGGATTAACAGTCCACTGCTCTGCCAATTGAGCTACCGCGGAATACGGCGACCCAGGATACCAACCGACCAGTGGGTATCCAGATTCCAGGTCAGGAGTCGAGGAAACCCTTGAGTTTGATCGCCTTGTCCGGGTGGCGGAGCTTGGCCAGGGCCTTGGTCTCCAACTGTCTGATCCGCTCCCGGGTCACGTTGAGGTGGGCCCCGACCTCCTCAAGGGTGCGCATGCGTCCGTCGGCCAGACCAAACCTCATGATCAGGACCTCGCGCTCCCTCGGGTTGAGGCCCTCCAGGGCCTCAGCGAGCTCGTCCTGAAGAGACGAGAAACTCGCCACATCCGCAGGACGGACCGAGTCGGCGTCCTCGACCAGGTCGCCCAGCGTCCCGTCCTCGTCCTCCCCCACCGGAGTCTCCAACGACACCGTGTCGAGGGCGATCCGACTCAGCTCGATCACCCGGGCTACATCCAGATCGAGTTCCGACGCCAGCTCCTCCATGGTCGGGTCACGTCCCAGGACCTGGGTCAGTTCCCGCTGCGCCCGTGTCAGGCCATTCACCGCGTCGAGCACATGGATCGGCATCCGAATCGTCCTGCCCTGGTCGGCGATCGCCCGGGAGATGTTCTGGCGGATCCACCAGGTGGCATAGGTGGAGAACTTGAAGCCGCGCCGGTAGTCAAACCGGTCGGCGGCCCTCATCAGCCCGACATTCCCCTCCTGGATGAGGTCCAGCAAGGCCATGCCACGTCCCACGTAACGGCGGGCCAACGACACCACGAGGCGGAGGTTCGACTGGACCAGCTGGCGGTGGGCAGCCAGACCCAACTCGACCTCGTGGTTGAGGAGAGCGCAGTCCTCCTCGGAGAGGCCCTCCTCCTCAGCGAGACGAGCCGCTGCCTTGCGCCCGCTCTCGACCGCCATGGCTATCTCGACCTCCTGCTGTGCTGTGAGGAGCGGATAGCGGCCGATTTCGTTGAGGTAGAGGCGGACAGGATCAGACACCGAGATCTGAGAGACATGGATGACCCCCTCGGAGGCCTGCGGCCCCTCCTCGGTGAGACGTATCCCCTTGAGGCGGAGCTCGTCGGCGACCTTCTCGAAGGCCTCGCCCGGAGCCTCGATGTCCTCCAGCTCCTGCTGGACCTCGGCCATGGTCAGAAAGCCGCGATGGTTCCCCCGCTTCAGCAGTTCGCTGGTGACTCTTGCCAGGTCCTTGCTCATGGGTACCCCAGGGAGCGTTTCTCCTGCTGTAAACCTATCAACTCTCGGAGGACATCGGAATGGGCCTGGCTCCCGCCTTCCAATTGCTCCAGCCTCGCCTCCACCTCGTCGATCCGGCGGTCGAGCCTCCTCCCCTTCATGATCAGCTCGATGTCAGCCAGCGACGGCAGCGGCCGGGTGTCCATGACCAGGGACAAGGCAACTGCCCGCGTCGCTTCGTCCGGTATGGCGTTGGCATCGACCCGGTCGTCCAGCGCCTCGAACACCGATCGGAGACGCTCATCGGTGAAGTCTTCGCGGCCCACGCCGATGCCGTCCGCCCCGCCGGCGAGGACCACCCTCAACAGCTCCGTCTCGAAACGGTCCCCGGCGCCGGTCTGGGCGGCAGTGCCGCGGCCGGGCCGTGACCGATCGCCAAGGCCGACGGCTTCCTCCACCGTGGCCAGGTCGACACCGATC
>CAYVTP010000119.1:0-5116 GCA_964454615.1 uncultured Acidimicrobiaceae bacterium
TGCGTCGGTCCCCCCGCTTCCACAGGGGGACACGCCATACGGCCGTCCAGTACCTAGTACCCAGTACTAAGTACCAAGTACCAAGTACTCTGACCCTTACGGGAGCTCGGTGAGACCGGGCTGAGAGGGAGCCTGCAGGCTCCGACCGAACGAACCTGATACGGGTAATGCCGAGACAGGGAACTCGCTCATCCGCTCCCGCCGAGAAAGGAGCCGTAGATGAGAAACAGCCTTCGAACCCTGACCCTTGCCGTTGCCCTGGCGGTAGCGATGGTGGCCTGTGGCACCGGCGAGGAGCGGCCGACGACCCTCACCATCCTCTCCCACGACTCGTTCGAGGACGGCATAACCCCCGCCACCTTCGCCCCGTTCACCGCGGCCACGGGAATCGAGGTGCGGGTCATTGCAGCCGGTGACGCCGGGAGCATGGTCACCCAGGCGGTGCTCACCCGGGACAACCCGCTGGCCGACGTTCTGTTCGGGGTGGACGACACCTTCCTGTCCAGGGCGCTGGACAACGGGATCTTCCTCGCCTATCGCCCCGACGGCGCCGACGACATCGATCCCGGCCTGTTCCCGGCGGCCGACCTGGTGACCCCCATCTCCTACGGTGACGTGTGCATCAACTTCGACATCGGGTGGTATGAGGAGGCCGGGCGTACTCCGCCCTCCACCCTGGAGGACCTCCGTGACCCGGCCAACGCCGCCTCCCTGGTGGTGATGCACCCGGCCACCTCCTCCCCCGGGCTCGCCTTCCTGTTCGCCACGATCGCGGCGTACGGCGAGGACGGTTGGAAGGACTTCTGGGCCGACCTGCGGGACGGGGGAGTCGAAGTGACTTCCGGCTGGTCGGAGGCCTACTTCGGCGACTTCACCCGATACGGGGGTGATCGACCGTTGGTGCTGTCCTACGCTTCGTCGCCGCCAGCGGAGGTCATGTTCGCCGACCCTCCGGTCGGCACCGCTCCGACCGGGGTGATGACCGACGGTTGCTACCGCCAGATCGAGTACGCAGGGATCCTGGACGGCACCGACCACCCGGAGGCCTCGGGGATGCTGATCGACTACATGGTGTCGACCGTGTTCCAGGAGCAGATCCCGGAGAGCTGGTTCGTCTACCCGGCAAACAGACAGGCATCCTTGCCCTCGGTGTTCGCCGAGCACACCGTCCTGCCCGACAGCCCGACCCGGTTCGACACCACACTCATCGCCTTCAACCGGGAGAGGTGGATCAACGAGTGGGTCCAGGTGATGGAGAGCAGGTGAGGAGGAGAATCCGATGGGGATGGCTGGCGGTTGCCGCCGTCCCCACCCTCTTCATCGGGTACTTCTTCCTGTATCCGGTGGGCCGGCTGATCGTCCTCGGCCTGTCGGAGTTCACCGCCGGGACCGCAGCCGTCGAGTCGAGGCTAGCCCGGGTCGGCTGGTTCACCCTGTGGCAGGCGACCGTGTCCACCGTCCTCACCTTCCTGGTGGCCGGCCCTCTCACCTGGGCCGTCTCCACCTACCGCTTCGTGGGCAGGAAGGTGGCCACCGCCCTGGTCACGGTCCCGTTCGTCCTTCCCACGGTGGTCGTAGGGACCGCCTTCGTCGCCCTCGGCTGGAGGGGCACGGTCGGGGCCATCCTTGCCGCCCACGTCTTCTTCAACGTGGCCGTGGTGGTCCGGACCGTGTCCACCCTCTGGGCCCGCATCGACCCCTCCCTGCACGAGGCGGCGCGGGTCCTCGGGTGCTCCCCTCGCCAAGTCTTCACCCGCGTCACCCTGCCACTGCTCCGCCCGGCCCTGGCGGCGGCCGCCTCCATCGTCTTCCTGTTCACTTTCACCTCGTTCGGCGTGGTCCTCATCCTCGGCGGCTTCCAGTACGCCACCATCGAGGTCGAGATCTACCGCCAGGCGATCAGCCTGTTCAACCTTCCCCTGGCCGCGTCTCTGGCCGTGGTCCAGCTGGTCGGGGTCAGCCTCGCCCTGTGGGCCTACGCCCGATACCAGGAAAGGACCGCGGTCTCGTGGACCACCGAGACCGAGGCCGACCTTCCCCGGCCGACGGGCAGGGCGCGTGTCTGGGTGGCGGCATCCGTGGTGGGCACTCTCGGTCTCCTCGCCATACCTCTCGCGTCCCTGGTTGGCCGCTCCCTCGGAGGCGGTTATTACCGTCGGCTCTTCGAGAGCCAGCCGGTGGTCGGCCGCCCCATCGAGGCGGTCGGTGACAGCATGATCTACGCCCTGGCGGCGATGCTCCTCGCCACCCTGGTGGGGATGTTGGCCGCCACTGTGATCACCGGTCGCCGGGGCCGCATGTCTCAGTGGTTCGACACCGTGCTGATGCTGCCCCTGGGCACTTCGGCGGTGACCATCGGGCTTGGGTTCCTGATCGCCCTGGGCTGGCCTGTCGACCTTCGGGCCAGCCTCTGGCTGATCCCGGCGGCCCACGCCCTGGTGGCTGTTCCTTTCGTCGTCAGGATGACAGTGCCGACGCTGCGGTCGATCGATCCGGAGACCCGCCAAGCGGCGGCGGTGCTGGGCGCATCACCCATGAGGGTGTGGCGTCACGTCGACCTCCCCATTGTCGGAAAGGCCGGGCTCACCGGGGCGGCCTTCGCCTTCGTCATCTCCCTGGGCGAGTTCGGGGCGACATCCTTCATCGCCCGACCGGGGACTGCCACCATCCCCACCATGATCTACCGGCTCCTGGGCCGTCCCGGCCAGGTCAACTTCGGGATGGCGATGGCCCTGGCAGTGGTGCTGGCGGGGCTGACTGCCGCTGTGGTGTTGTGGATCGACCGGGCACGCTTCGGAGAGGTGGGTCGGTTCTGATGCTCAGGGTGGAGAGCGTCTCCGTCGAGATCGAAGGCACGCCGATCCTCACCTCGGTCGACCTCGAGGTGGGCGACGGCGAGGTGGTGGCCGTCCTGGGGCCGTCGGGGTCGGGCAAGTCGACGCTGCTTCGTGCCATAGCCGGCCTTGTCGATGTTTCCAGGGGCGACATCCTCTGGAACGGGGAGTCCGTGCTCGGGGTCCCGACCCACCAGCGCGGCTTCGGCCTCATGTTCCAGGGTTACGCCCTCTTCCCCCACCTGAGTGTGGCCGAGAACGTGGGTTTCGGGCTGAAGATGCATCACGCCGAGGAGATCGTCCGGAAGGTCCAGGTGGCGCTCGAATGGGTCGGGATGGGGGAGTTCGGCAGCCGGGAGATCGATGGGCTGTCCGGCGGGGAGCGCCAGCGGGTGGCCCTGGCCCGCACGTTGGCGCCGGAGCCCCGGATGGTGATGCTGGATGAGCCGTTGGGCGCCCTCGACCGCAACCTGCGTCAGCGGGTCCTGCTGGAGATCCGTCAGCTCCTCACCGGACGGTCGCTGACTTCGATCGTGGTCACCCATGACCGGGACGAGGCCGTGGCCCTCTCCAACCGTCTCGCCCTGATGCGGGATGGGAGGGTGGTCCAGTCCGGGACCTTGGAGAAGATACTCGACGACCCGGTGGACGACTGGGTCACTTCTTTCCTTCTGTGAAGATCTGTGACGACCCCTCCGACAGAGATCTTCACAGAACGAGTTCAACCGCCCCGAAAGTGGTCGGCGAAGTCATCGGGGATGCGACGGGGCCTCCCTTCGAGATCGGTGAATGCGGCGGTGATGGTCAGGGTGGCGACCTCCTCGTCGCCCCGGCTCATGGTCTGCCTCCAAGTAGACCGGACCCGGCCCACCTCTTCCACCCAGGTGTTGATGGTGAGCTCGTCCCCGTACTCGGCGGAGGCGAGGAAACGAGCCCGGGCCTCGACGACGACCAGCAGGAAGCCCCTCTCCTTCATCACGTCGAGCCCGAACCCCATGCCCACCAGATACTCGATGCGGGCGGTTTCGAAGTAGGCGAAGTAGTTGGTGTGGTTGACGTGGTCGTAGGGGTCCAGCTCGTAGAAACGGACCCTGACGCTTGTGGTGTGAACTTCCCGGTCGGTGGGGATGTCGGTCATCTCGCACTCCCTGCCATGCGAACCGGGGCAACGCTACTCTCGCCGTCGTGAAGGCCTGGCACCTGACCGCCACCGAAGGAATCGACGCCTACGAGCTCGCCGACGTCGAAGAGCCTTCTCCGGGACCTGGCGAGGTCAGACTCCAGCTGATGACCGCCGGCCTGAACCACCTCGATCTCTGGGTTTCGAAGGGTCTGCCCGCCCCCCGGTCGCTGCCCCACGTGGGCGGGGCAGACGGCGCCGGCATCGTCGACGCAGTCGGCGAGGGCACTTTCGGGTTCGAAACGGGTGACGAGGTGATCATCGATCCCTCCATGTCCTGCGGAGCATGTGACGCCTGCCGGAATGACGACATCGTCTACTGCGATGACTTCGGGATCTTGGGGGAGGAACACCCAGGGACCTTCGCAGAGAAGGTCGTGGTTCCCGCCAGAAACGCCGTCCGCAAGCCGGGTGGCCTCCCTTGGGACGTGGCCGGCACTTTCGGATTGGCCTCGGCGACGGCCCTTCGCATGCTGGAGAAGGGTCGTCTTCAACGGGGGGAGACGGTCCTGGTCGCGGGGGTCGGGGGCGGGG
Source organism: uncultured Acidimicrobiaceae bacterium (assembly GCA_964454615.1). Classification (GTDB taxonomy): domain Bacteria; phylum Actinomycetota; class Acidimicrobiia; order Spongiisociales; family ZC4RG35; genus ZC4RG35. The sequence continues at coordinate 4,549 of CAYVTP010000119.1, forward strand.
TGTCGGCTTCCGCCTTCCTCCTGGCGAAGGCCATGGGAGCCAGGGTCTATGTCACCTCTCGCTCGGAGGAGAAGCGGAACTGGGCGATCTCGGAGGGCGCCGCCGGCGCCTTCGACTCGGCCGGGGAGTTCGGCCAGGAGATGGACGCGTCGGGTGGGGCCGACCTGGTGATCGACAATGTCGGGCCGGCCACTTTGAAACAGTCGATGCGCGCCGCCAGGAAGGGAGGCCGGGTCGCCATATGCGGGGCCACCTCGGGACCGCGGGTGGAGTTGAACCTCCCCGTCCTCTGGTACCGGCAGCTGGAACTGGTGGGGTCGACGATGGCGTCACGAGGCCAGTTCCAACGCGCCCTCCACTGGGTGAGCAGGGGCGGGGCGAAATCCCCGGTCGGTCGGATGTTCCCCTTCGACGAACTGCCCGAAGCTCTCCGATACCTGGAGTCGGGGGAGCAGATCGGGAAGGTGGGCCTGCTCTTCGACTGAGACCGCCGGTACCGGAAACTGGCGACCGCATCCGCATCTAGTGTCTCCTCGTGGAGTCCAATCGGCGAAACGCTCTCCTCGGG
>CAYVTP010000120.1:0-5013 GCA_964454615.1 uncultured Acidimicrobiaceae bacterium
AGGCTGATGGGCGGGACGAAGGAGGGGGCGACACCCCGTCGCCGGAGGATGATGTGGATCAGGGCGCGGCCGGTGCGCCCGTTTCCGTCGGCGAAGGGATGGATGGTCTCGAACTGGGCGTGGGCGATTGCTGCCTGCACCAGCGCCGGGTGCTCATCTCCGTTGACGTAGACCATGAGGTCTTCGAGGAGCTCCCTGACGAACTCCGCCGGCGGTGGGACGAAGGCGGCGCCGCAGGGGTTGTAAGAGCTGCCGCCAATCCAATTCTGTTCCGCGCGGATAACACCCCCGCGCTCGGGGGTTGGGGATCCCTCCATGACGATCTGATGGATCATGAGGAGATCGGCAGGGGTGATCTCCCGCGCTTGGTCTGCAAGCACGACCGCGGACTCCATGGAGGCGACGTTGCCGAGAACCTCGACGGCCACCCGGTCGGCTGCTTCCCCGCTCCGGGCGAGGAGGGCTTCGGCTTCGACCAGGCGACGGACTCCTGCGTCGAGGCCCTCGATCTTCGACGAAGCGACAGACTCGGCCTTGAGAAGGAAGCGTGCCAGCCCTTTGAGGCTGACATGGATGGTTCCAGCCTGGTTGAGGTCTCTTATTGCAGTCTCGGCGTCGGCGATATCGGCAGCCACGTCTCCAGGTAGGGTCAGATTCCAGCCGGCAACGGGGTCTGGCAGGTAGGCGTCGTAGTTGCAGCCTCGCCGATCCCGGCGGGTCGTCCCCTGAGAGCCGGGGTCCCATCGTTTGTGGAGGAGTTCAGCCATCCTTGTGGTCCAATCAGCCTAAGCGAAGGTGATGAGAGAAGCTTAGCTTAGAGTGCGGCTCAGTAAAGGGGAGATGGGACGCCGAGCCCATCGGTCGAGGGGTCTGGACGGGGCTAGAACGACACCATATGCTCTAGCATATGGTGATGGCGAGACGTGAGGTCCTGGTACAACTCGACGACCAACTGGTGGAGAGGCTCGACGAGCTGGCACGACGTGCCGAGGTCAGCCGGTCGGAGCTGCTGAGACGGGGGGCCATGGCGATCCTGCATGCCGACGAATGGGCCCAGGCGGACCGGCGTCTGGTCGACGGGTACACCAGGTACCCGCCCGACCCGGCCCTCCTCGAAGCATCAGAGAGACTGGCCGCCGAGACTGCCCCCGGGTGGTAGCCAGGAACGAGATCTACTGGGCCGATCTGGGCCCGGCCGGGGGACGCCGACCGGTGTGCATCCTCACCCGGGATGCTGTCATCCAGGTGCTCGACCGGGTCACCTGTGCCCCGATCACTCGCACTATCAGAGGGATCCCCTCCGAAGTGGAGGTCGGGCCCGAACACGGCCTTCCCGAGAAGGCGGTGATCAACTGCGACAACATCATTACCCTCGGCAAGGCCCGGCTCGACCCACATCCCATCGGCCGGCTCGAGCCCTACACCAGGGTCATGCTCGACCGGGCCCTCCGCTACTCCCTCGACATCCTCTACTGAGCAGACTGGCCGGGGTCTACCTTCAAACCCTGCCCTTGACAGGGAGGCATACAAAAACATATGCTGATCTGCATGCAGAGTACGAGCGTTCGGGTCGACCGGAGTACGCATGAGGAACTCAAGAAACTGGCTGAGGAACTGGGCACCACCGTCGGAGAGGCGGTTGCCATCGCCGCCCGTCGTCTGCGCCAGCAGCGAATCGGTCAGGAGTTGAGGGCGTCGCTCACCGAGGAAGAAACCTACTGGCTCGATGCTGACCTCGGGTGACGTAGTCGATCTCGACCTTGGGTCACCGAGCGGGCGTGAGGCGGGACTACGCCGGCCCGCCGTAGTCGTGACGGCACAAGAGACACTCGATGCCGCTGCCAGGGTGGTCCATGTCGTTCCGCTGACGTCGACCATCCGTCGGTTCGGATCCGAGATCCTGATCATCGCCGACAAGCGCAACGGATTGGTCGTCGACTCGGCTGCGCAATGTCAGCACATTCGCTCCGTGTCCGTCGACCGCATCGATGCTGTCCGGGGGAATGTCGGGTCCGCTGCCCTAACCGAGATCAGACAAGTCCTCGCCTTGTTGCTCGACATCGGCTGAGCCCTTCCCCGGCCACCCGTGCGTACACCCTTCCCCCATGGCAGCGGTTGGTGCTCACGATGACAGGTTGCTGGTCCAGCGGAGGAACTTCGAAGGGAGGCAAACGGTCCCACTCTGGCTGGGACGCCAGTATGAAGGTGAGCGCCAGCCTTCCCGCCGAAGACGTCGAGTTCCTCGACGATGGTGCCCGAGGGTGGGGGTCACGGTGGTCGCGTGCCCCGGGGGCGCTCGCGGGGCGTACGATCCGCTCATGTCAATGGACGAGGCGTTCGCCGATCGTTACGACGAGTGGTACCCGTTAACCGAGGACATTCCGTTCTATGTCGATCTGGCACTACAAGCATCGGGCCCGATCGTCGAATTGGCCGTCGGCAACGGTCGTGTTGCGATCCCGGTGGCCCGTGCGACGGGACAGACCGTGATCGGCATCGACACATCTCCCGCAATGCTCGCCCAGGCAGTCGAGGCCGCCGAGGCGGCCGGGGTGAGCCTGGACCTGCGCCAAGAGGACATGCGTGACTTCGAGCTCGCCCAACCGGCGGCGTTGATCTACTGCCCCGCCCGGGCCCTCTTCCACCTACCGACGTGGAAAGATCGGCGGCAAGCCTTCGAGCGAGTCACCGAGGCGCTCCAGCCGGGGGGCCGGTTCGCATGGAATGTGTTCGCCTTCGACCACCACATCGCCGTGGGGTTGGACGGTCAGCCACAGGATGAGCCGTTCGCCCACACGCTGCGGTACGACGTGCCGGACAATCGAGTCGACATCGTCCTCGAAACGGGCGAGAAGAACTCGCTCTGGTGGGCGACCAAGAACGAGTGGCTCGGGCTGATCGACGTCGCCGGCCTCGAGCTGGAGGCCCTCTACGGATCATTCGATCGAGAGCCCCTCAGCAGTGCGAGCCGGGAGTATGTGTTCGTGGCTCGACGACCCTGACCTTCTTTCGCCTCTGGTGACACTCCCGCACCCCCACTGAACCCAGGGTTACCTCCCCAGGGTCGGCGGTGCGCCCTCTTCGGATCCGGCCTGGGCCCACTGGGAGAGGAAATCAAAGGGTCCGGGCCGGCAGAGCAGACCTGCCACCCAGCAGGCTCTCTGGTGTCAGGCTGGGGCTACTCCTCGGAGTCGTCGTCCTGTTCGCGGCGGAGGTGGATGCGTCGGGCGTAGGAGGAGGCCAGCTTCCTCGGCGGGACCTGGTTGCTGTACGCCTCCATGTACGCCTGATGGGAGGGGCGTGACTCGACGTTCATACGGGTCAGATGGAAGTTGACCCGGTCGACGTATCCGTTGAAGTCCATGACAACCCTCGACGTCCGGTGTTGGCGCTCGCCGGGAACACTACTCCGGGAAACGGGTGCCGGAAATGGGCTGTCCGGCCTTCAAAAGTTGGGTCCAGGCCGTTACACAGCGGGCCCAACCTTCAGTCGACGGAGACCACCTCGACCGATCGGCCGTCACGCGCTAGCGCGCCTCGAACCGAACCGACTCGACAATCTGTTCGGCGACGGCCAGAAACGACGGAGAGTCGAGCGGCACTTCGATGGTGATCACCACCGTGCGGCCGTCGACGTCGACGACATAGAACCGCATCACGTATCCCGCCTCGACCCACCATTCGCAGTCCCCGCCGACCCGGTAGAGGTCCTGCGAGTCCCGGAGCACGACTCCGTCGAGGCGTCGAGCTGACAATCCGGCGACAGTGACCGACTCTTCGGCCTGGAACTCGATGTCCGGGTGGGCTCGGATGAGGTCTAGCACCCTGTCGACACCAAGACCGGCCCACGCCGCGTGGAACCCGAGCCAGCTGGCCTCCTCCTCCGGGCCGTCTTCGAAGTAGAGGTAGCACTCCGCTTCGTCGACGAAGAGAGGAACAGCGAGCGTGAAGACGACGCCAGGATCGAACACCGAGGTGACGTAGTGGCCAGGCTGGGCGACCGCATAGGCGGAGAAGGTCCCGGGAGCCAGTGCCTCCGTAGAGGGCGTCTCCGTAGGAATGGCGTCGGCTGGCGGGGCAGCAGTCGTGGTCGGTGGCATGCCCGTGGTGGGAGAACCGGGGGCCGTTCCGTCGACCGCCGGTCCGGCGGAGGAACAGGCCGACAGCGCCACCAGGATGAAGGCACCGAGGACGACCGTGGGCCTGACACGTCCGAGCATCAGCACGATGGCGTCCCGATGCCGGACATGGCCGAACCATGGGTCGCGGTCACGTCACCGACTCAACCTCTGTGGACCAGGTCGACCACCTCTGTCATCTCTCCGATGGCCTCGGTCGTCTTAGGCCACACGTCGCAGCGGACCTCCTCGAAACCCATCTCGCCGAAGCCCAGGATGTGTCGCGCGATCTCGGTTGCCGACCCGGTGACCGGTTTGGACACTTTGAGGTCCGGGGCCGACCCATCCCGAAAACGCTCGGGAACCACGGTGTAGAGATCGAGAGTCCTGACCAGGTCGGCCGGATCCCTGCCGAAGTCGTTGCACGCCTCGACTAAGAGCCGGAGGATCGGCTCGAACCGAGCACCAGCCTCTTCCAGCGTCTCGTCCCAAGACCACCAGTTCCACTGGTCCCCGTATCTCGCCGCCAGTCTGAGCATCTTGGGGCTCCCGGCGGCGATGTTGATCGGCGGGCCCTGGGCGCGGGGTCCTCTCAGGACCAGCTCGGCCTCGGCCGCCGAGTAGTACTCACCGTGGAAGTCGACCTCACCCTCCTTGAGCAACCCGTGGACGATCTGGATCGCCTCAGCGAACCTCGAGTACCGCTTGTCGGTGGGGAACCCGAACGCCTCGTAGTCGGAGTCCGCGGTGTTGCCGGCGCCGATCCCGAGAACGAAGCGGCCGCCGGATATCTCATCGATGGTCTCGGCGATCTTGGCGGTCATGGCCGGGGAACGGTATGGGGAGTTGATCACCGACGGCCCCAAGGTGATACGTGAGGTTGCTGCGCCGAGGG
>CAYVTP010000121.1:0-4935 GCA_964454615.1 uncultured Acidimicrobiaceae bacterium
GCCGGTGGGGTCGATGTAGCGGACCTGCCACTTAGTGTTGTCGACGGGGTGGCGGCGGATGTGGGCCATGTCAGTTTTCGTCTGCGATTCGTTGCGCCACCCAGGTCTGGACGTCTCGCCAGCGGAAGCGGAGGTGCTTCCCCACTCGGAATCCGCGTGGACCGGTGTTGTGGTGTCGCCAGGTGTAGATGGTTTTCACCGGGACCTCGAGATAGTCGGCCAGCTCCTCGACCGACAGTAGGCGGTCCGACCCTGCCGACGGTTCGGGATTGTCTCCGAAAGGAAGTGAAGGGTGTTTGGGCGTGGCCATCGCCCTCCGGAGCATATCAGGCTGTTACCAACTATTCAACCGTTAACTAACCGTTACTCCTCTGGTCCCGGTCGAGGTGGCAGTTCTTGTACTTGTTCCCCGACTCACACCAGCACAGCTCGTTGCGGCCGAGTTTGCGCCGGGGCCCGGCAGATGCTCCCGTGGTGGCGGTGGGCCTCAGCTGCTGGGCGAGGTTCCGCTCGATGGCGGCGACGTTGCGTTCTCTCTCCGCCACGTCCCGTTCCCGTTGTTCGAGGTCGGCTTTGAACAAGACAAGGACACGGTCCCGCTGCTTCAGCTCCGTCTCCCGCTCCTTGAGCTCTCGGGCCCGGGCTTCGAGCTCGGCGGTCCGGGTCTTCAGTCGGTCAGAGAGCGTCTCCACCTCCTCGTCGACGATCGAGGCCAGCTCATGGTGAAGCAGCACCGCCAACCCCTGACCCATCGGGATCCCGATCGAGTCGCAGTAGCGCTTCCATACCGCCCGCACCGCAGGAGAAGCCGGCACCTTCACCAACCACTCCCCCTTCTCCTCGTCGAGTTCGGAGCGCAGCTTGGTGTCGACCCTGGACAGCACCCGTCGGCTCAAGCCAATCTCGTCAGCAGGCGGCATTCTCTTTACACAGTTGCATTATCTGGGATGCGAGTTTACTGGTTTACCGCAACACTCTCGTGTTGCAACTGTGTGCGGTCGCAACGCACAGCTCTCCCCAGCACTCGGTCGGCGAACCCGTGACCCGAGCCTCAGTCAGGGAGTGTCAGGGCCGATGATGTAGGTGGCCCAGAATGTGCGTGACGAAGAGTCGGAGGGCAGCGTTAAACCCAACCAGCGGCGAGCAGTTCAGCCGGGATTGGACAACCCAATCGGTCCGGTGGTATCGACCGCGACGCCGTCATGCAGAGTGAGTGTCCGGTCGCATTGTGCGGCAATCGATTGGTTGTGGGTAGCGATCATCACAGTGGTGCCTCGGTCGCGGAGAGAAGCGAGTGCCAGGAACACCTCCTGGGCGTTCTTGCTGTCGACCGACCCGGTGGGCTCGTCGGCGAGGACTACCGCGGTCGCGTTGACCAGCGCGCGGGCGATGGCCACCCGTTGTCGTTCGCCACCTGACATAGTGGACATCTTCCGACCAACATCTCTTTCGAGCCCGACCCGTTCCAGTGCGTCGAACACCCTGCGGATGCGCTCCGCCTTCGTGGGCCGTGGCTTGGCGTAGTGCAGGGGAATGACGACGTTCTCGAACGCTGTGTCGCTATCGATGAGCGCGAAGTCCTGGCGAACGTAGCCGAAGGTCGCGTTTCTGAGTCGCGCCCTCTGACGGTCGTTGAGGTCTCCGACCTCTTCCCCCATCAGGGCGAACCGTCCATCGGTTGGCTTGGTGAGCAGTCCGATGATGTCGAGAAGCGTTGTCTTGCCAGAGCCGGACGGGCCAACTACTGCGATCAGTTCGCCTGCTTCGACCTGGACGGAGAGGCCGCGTAAGGCATGAACAGCGCCGAAGCCGCGCCCGTAAACCTTCTCGATGTTCTCTAAGCGGATGACCTCAGTAGCCAAGCTATCCGGCCCCTCTCACGTGTGATGCCAGATCTCCGGATGCGAGCTCGACCATTGCTCGAGCTGTGAGAACTGCCACGACTGCCAAAGCCAGGACAATCACCAGCGGAGCCGCGGAGCGGACGGGCGGGAAGACCAACGACAGCAGACCAACCACCAAAGTGGCAGGTAGGACCAGGACAACGCTGGCATATGTGGCCTGGCCCAGGCTCAAGTGGGCCAAGGTTGCGCCACACAGCCTCTCAATTGCAAGTCGCCTACGACCGGCGCGCACGAGAGTGAGTACGACGGACCCGACGCCGACCGCTATGACGACGAAGAACAGCCCGTACATAGTGAGGATGATGGTGCTCTCGCGAAGGAACCGCGACCAGCCGACCGCGTCCGGGTCAGTCGAACGATATGGGATGAGCTGGATCCCCGAAGCGAACGCCGCGTCGACCAGCTGATCCAACGGTGGCTCCTCCACACCGAGGAACACGGTGCGGGTAAGCGCTTCTGATAGGGCTGGCCAGTCGAGAGCGCCGACTTGTTCGACGGGGATCGTCAGCAGGATCTTGTCCGACATGTCCACAAACCCGCTCCACGGGTCGAGGAGGCCGGCTCCACGGTCGAGTCTCCCCGCAACTCGCGCGCGATACGGCCCTAGGTCGATGACTTCACCCACCTCGGTACCGGACACGTGGGCGCCCAGGAATGCTGTCGGACCGTTTCCTTCCGATTCGGGGAAGCCATAGGCTCCGGCGAATGCCCCTGTGGCAACCACGACATCGTGACCAGTGACTGAAACGATCTCGTGGTTGTGAAGGACCACCGCGTAGCCCTTGTCGTCTGCCAGAAGGAGGGTCCATCGCGTCACGAGGTCCGGTGCGAGAGTGGGCGTCCGGAGGTACTCCGCCCTGAGGTACAGGGCGTCGCGATCCTCTAGCCGGGCGTTGAGGTCAAGAAATCGCTTAGCCTCCAACGCACCTGCAGCGCCGGCGACGAGGCCGTATGAGCCGATCAGTACCAAGCCGGAGAACAGCAAAGTGGTCTTCCAGGATCGTATTGCCTGGCGCACGCCCAGGCGGATCTGCCTCACCACCGTTCCGCCGGGTCGAGCCGTCCGGCGCCCACGGCGAGGGCGACGGCCCAAATCACAGCGAGCGGAACAGATGTCGCTCCCCAAGACGCCACGGCCCACATCACGGGGGTATCGGGGGAGACCAGACTTCGATGGAATAGCAACATGCCAGCCGACCCGACAGCGGCGCTTGAGAACACCATGACCGCCACCGCCGGAAGGTGGACCATTGCCAGCTTCCATGGCGTGGCGCCGAACATACGGTGGACCCTGATCGAAGACGCGCTAGCGGTTACAGCATTGACAGTCGTCAGCCCGAAGACGAGCAGACTTGCCCCGAACATGCCTACCAGCAACCTCACATACCCGGACCGCGCGAGAAACTCGGCTGGTCGCATCACGTGCTCGCGGTCCACCTGGAATCCTCCCCTACGGAGCGTCGCCACGAGGTGGCTGACCAGCTCGGCGTCCTCGGCCGAGACGACCCAACGGCCGTACCAGATGGGCCGTGAGAACAGGTTGTAGACGTACTGCTCATGGCCAGGAACAAAGGATTGATCCGCTACGCCGACGACCACGTCCCCTTCGCGCAAGTGCGGGGCCTGGCCAGTTCTCTCCCAGCGGTCGGCCGCGTAGGAGCCTGCGACGACCAACACCTCGGGCCGGCCTTCCGAATACGAGTCGAACGAGATCCCCCCCGCATCAGCGGTGGACCACGGGAATTTTCCAGCAGTGTCAAACACGCCGAGTGCCGCGACACCGAAACCTCCGTCGAGAGTGACTCCGATTGTGACTCGACTCCCTGTCAGCAGAGCCCGGACCACTTCAGTCGTCTCCTCGATCGAGACAGTCGCCCCTGGGACCGGCCGAACCTGAAAGAGGTGAGCATCCTCACCAAGCAGGAGCCGCTCGGCTTGGAGGAACCGGACACTTGAGGCCACTACCGCAACCATGGCAAAAGCCATGGCCGTAAGCAATACGCCGAACAAGGCCGCAAGTCGTGCGGTGCCGAATCGATCCACAGCTAGATGACGTTACGGAGCGCCGAGGGATCCCAACTCAGTATCGGCCTACCAAGGTCCAACCGTGGGGACGACATCGAACTGATAGTTGAACTTGGTCGTGTATTGCGGCCCGCTGTATATCGAGTCTTGTACCTCTTTGGTGCGAGAGAGGATCCTGCAATCGTTCGGCCCGGTGCCTCGCGCTGTCCAAAGCCATCCAGTATCGAGCGGGGGGCCGGCCTCACGCGTGTATCTGATCGCCCCCGCCGCCGCATGATATCCGCCGCCCCAGCTGTAACAAGGTTTGACTTGGACGTACCCACGGTGCCAGAGGTACGCAAACTCTTTGGTCCACGCGTAGTTCGGAGAAGAAGCCAGAGCTATTCCTGTGCTCGTGAGGATAAGGGCAAGGATTGCTACCCACCAGACAACCCTCCTACGCATGCGGTCACCTCCTGATGAGAACCGATACTCTCGACCAAGGAGCGCGCTGCCCCCGGTCGGTCAACTTTACTGAGTCCGCCGACTCCGGTCAACGGCCTCGACGAGATGAGGACGACCGCCGTCACATACGTGACGTCGGGACTCGGACAGCCGTCAACGTCCCGCTTGCACAGCAGCCCGACGACTCGCGGGGTACAGCGCCCGCAAAACCTCCTACGGCCGCGGAAACTGTCACCTCGTTTCTTCTAGTGTGGTCAATAATCGATCGGCCGAAATCCATTGCACTCATTAGGTCTCCGCATTACGACTCGAGGTATCGTATTCCGGATGCAGTTACCGGAAGGCTAAGACGCCTCGGGGTCGTATCGGTTGGCGATGAGCCAGTCGAAGATCTCGTGGCGGAGGAAGGTGAACTTGCGCCCACCCGGCTTGCGGTGGGCGGGGATGATCCCCTCCCTCACCCAGGCCCTGATGATCTGCTCGTTGGTGTGTAACAGTTCGGCGAGCTGTTTGGAGTCCATCACCGCCGGCACCTCCGGATACCAGCGGTCGTAGTCGATGC
>CAYVTP010000122.1:0-4855 GCA_964454615.1 uncultured Acidimicrobiaceae bacterium
GTCGCGGTCCCGGAAGACACCGGTGGCCTCGACCACCACGTCGACTTCGAGCTCGGCCCAGGGGAGCTTGGCCGGGTCGCGTTCCATGAGCATCCGCACCTCGTGGTCACCTGCCTTCATCACCCCGTCGGCAACAGACACCGGCTGGCTGAACCTGCCCATCACAGAGTCGTACTGGAGCAGGTAGGCGAGGATGTCGTCGTCGGAGAGGTCGTTGACCGCCGCCACTTCGATGTCCTTGTCGAGTTCGGCGATGATCCGGAACACCGATCGTCCGATCCGCCCGAAGCCGTTGATCGCCACCCGGATCATGGGCCCATCTCCTTTGCCATCCGTGCTGCGACCTCGACCACTCGATGGGAGTAGCCCCAACCGTTGTTGAACCAGATGACAGTCTTCAACAGGGTCCCTCCGGTGACCATGGTGGCCAGGCTGTCGAAGACCCCCGAGTGGGAGTTCATTCGGACGTCGGTCGAGACGATCGGGTCTTCGGTGTACTCGATGATGTGGCTGTAACGGTCGGCAACCCGCTGTGCAATGGCTTCGTTGACCTCTTCGGCGGTGACCTCCCTGGAGGTCTCGGCAACCATGTCGACGTTGGACCCGTCCGGCACCGGGACGTTGAGGGAGGTGAACAGGAGCCTGTCGGTCAGCTCGGGGAGGGCCTGGTAGATGATCTCCGCCGAGTTGGTATCCGACGGGATGATGTTCTCGGCGGCCGACCGGCTGGTGCGGAAACTGTCGGTGGGGACGTCGGCGAGCCGACCCGAGTTGGACATCGCCTTGACAGTGGTGATGAACGCCCGTTCGATCCCGAAGGTGCGGTTGATGGTCTTCAGGATCGGGGCGGCGGCGTTGGCGGTGTTCGAGCCCAGGGCAATCATCGAAGGGTCGTCTTCGAGGATCTCGTCATTTATCCCGCTGAGGAGCAGCGGGACCTCACCTGGGGTCTCCGGGCTGGAGGTCAGTACGACCTTCTTCCCCCCGTGGTCGATGTGCTCCTGGAGGCTGTCGCGGCTGCGATAGCGGCTGGTGGTCTCCAAGACGATGTCGACGTCGTCGGCTCCCCAGTCGGTGTCCTTGGGCTCTTTCGCCGAACCGAATCGGACACGTCGGTCATCGATGACCAGGGCGCCGTCCTCGGTGCGGATATCCCCTCTAAATCTCCCGTACAGGGAGTCGTACTTGAGCAGGTAGGCCAGGCCTTTGGGGTCGGCGATGTCATGGATGGCGACGACCTCGAGGTCCTCTCGGTCCTGGAGCAGACGCATCACGTTCCGGCCGATCCGGCCGAATCCCATGAGGCCGACGCGCACTGGTGCCATCGCATCAACATAGCGGCAACCCCCTGGAACCTGTCAGGGACGCTCTGTATGTTCGGAACCAGGGGAGAAGGTGTTCGCTGTCCTGGTCCTTGCGGCCGTGTGCCTCAGCCCCCCGGTGTCTGGGGAGGTGACCATACCCTTCTTCCCGCTCGGCCAATATGCGGGGCACTGGGGTGTCGACTACGCCGCCCGGGTCGGTGAGCCGGTCCGAGCTCCGACCGCCGGACGGGTGACCTTCGCCGGGAGCGTCGCCGGCATGAGGAGCGTCACCATCGAGCCGGCCTCCGGATTCAAGGTCTCGGTCTCCTACCTGAGCACCATCGAAGTCGGCGAGAGCGCGGTGGTTCAAAGGGGCGAGCGGATCGCCACGGCCGGGAGACCACACGGCGAGTCTGGAGTTCACATGTCGCTTCGGATCGGGGGTGTGTATGTCGACCCCCTGCCCCAGATCGGATGCCGCGAGACCGATATCACCCGGGGTTTGCGCCTCCTCCCACCGCGGGAGCCCTATCCTCGGCCAGGTGCGAACAGGGCTTCTCGGAGGAACCTTCGACCCGCCGCACATCGCCCACTTTCACGCCGGCGAATGTGCGATGCACCAGGCACGGCTCGATCGGGTGCTGTACGTGCCCGCCGGCGACCCATGGCAGAAGGCGGGCCGGGAGATCTCCCCAGGGCACCGCCGTCTGGCGATGGTCGAAGCCGCTATCACTGGGGTCCCCGGTCTGGAAGCCGACGGGCGCGAGTTGGGCCGTGGCGGCCCCAGCTACACCATCGACACCCTTGAGACTTTCCCCGACGACGAGGAGCTGTTCCTCATCCTCGGAGCGGATGCGGCCGTCGGGTTACCGACCTGGCACCGGGCCGACGCAGTGCTGGAACGGGTGACCGTGCTGGTGGTACCCCGACCGGGGACAGATTCGACCCGGGTGTTGGAGGTCGCACCCGAAGCGGTCTTCGTCGACATGGCGGTCCTGGAGGTCAGCGGGACCGAGATCCGCCGTATGGTCGGGTCCGGCGAGCCGTACCGGTTCCTGGTCCCCGAAGGGGTGTTCCGGTACATCGAAGCCAACGGCCTCTATGCGAACCGGCGAGAAGGCGATATGGTGGCACCTTCATCCGAGACGGAGGAGCGACCGTAGAGCAGAGCATCGAACTGGCCCGGGTGGCGGCGGACGCCATCTTTGACAAGAAAGGGGCCGACATCGTGCTGCTCGACGTCGAGAAGGTGTTCTTCCTGTCGGACGTCTTCGTCATCGCCACCGGCACTTCCCGTCCCCATGTCCAGGCTCTTGCCGAGGCTGTCGAGGAGAAGGTGGGCGAGAGTCACGGGATCAAGCCGCTTCGGGTCGAAGGCCTGGCAGAGGGGGAGTGGGTCCTGATCGACTACGGGGACATCATCGTCCACCTGTTCCAGGCCGGGCCACGTGAGTTCTACTCGTTGGAGAGGCTCTGGGGCGACTCTGAGAGGGTCTCCTGGGAGGAGCCGATCGTCTCGGAGAGCTAGGGCTCGTCCAGGTCGAGACGAACGATCGGCCTGGTCGGCTTCCGTCTGGCCACTTCGCGGAAGCCTTGCTCGGCAAACATCCCCGGCGTCCCGGTGAAGAAGTTGGCGGACGACCAATTCGGATCGTCATAGGGGTACGCCTCGGCGGTCCTCCCGCCGCGAAACCTGGTCCACTCGACCGCCGCCTCTGCCAGGCAGGTACCGATACCCATGTTGCGATACCCCACTCTGACCACGAAGCAGTTGATCGACCACACTTCCTTGTCGTCGACTCGGGCCAGGTTGCGGGACCGGTCGAGGGTCGGGAACTCGTCACGAGGGGCCACCTGGACCCATCCCACCGGTGCGCCGTCCAGGTATCCGATGAGACCCTGCGGAGGTCGGTCCTCCACCACCCGGGCGAACTCGATCTTGTTGTCCCGGCCGTCCTCGAACCCGGAACGGGGGAGACGCCAGTACATGCAGAAACACTTCCTGGCGACTCCGCGCTCGCCGAACACGGCCTCCAGATGCGACAGCCGGTCGACTGTCAGGGGTAGGACGTCGAGTCGCCCCGCGCTGATCTCGGTCGACCACTCCCAGTCCATCTAGGCCCCCAGCTGGTGTGCTGTGGCTTCGCGTGGAGCGAAGTCGTACTCGATGACCCGACAGGTTGCGACACCCAGGATGGTTGTCGGCTCATCCCCCAGGTCCCGCACTATCCGATACCGCGCCAGGGATCGGTCGAGCCGCTCCTGTTGCATCCTTCGCACGTCTTCGTAGCTCATCGGAGAGAGCATCTTCGTGGTCCTTTCCTCGATCTGTTCCGTTGTTTCCGTCGAGATCTAACCTAAGAGATATAGCGGACAGGATCAGTCCGTATATTTCAGGATCATCAATGCCATGGACAGTGCGGAACGCCTGCTGAAGCTGCTCGGTCTCCTCCAGGGGAGGATCGACTGGACCGCAGAAGAGCTGGCCCGACGCCTCGAGGTAACTCCCCGCACGGTGCGAAGGGACATCACGAGGCTCCGCCAGCTCGGCTACCCGGTGGAGGCGATGGCCGGTCCCGGCGGGGGATATCGTCTGGGCGCCGGTGGGAAGCTGCCCCCGCTTCTCCTCGACGATGAGGAGGCACTGGCTGTGGCCGTGGGGCTTCGGGTGGCAGTTACCAGTGGAGTGGGGGGGATCGAGGAGGCTTCGCTGTCGGCGATGTCGAAACTTGAGCAGGTCCTTCCGCCCCGTCTCCGCAGTGGCCTCGAGGACATATCCGAGTCGACGGTTGCCGTTCCCGGGCTTCAGGGCACGAGCGTCGACCCGGCCTCGCTGGCGCAAGCCTCGGCAGCTGCCCGGGAGCGCCTGCGTCTCCGGTTCCGTTATGTGGACACGCGGGGTCGAGAGTCGGAACGACACATCGAGCCTTTGCGTCTGGTCCACACCGGTCGCCGTTGGTATCTGACGGGATTCGACCTGGATCGGGACGACTGGCGGACTTTCCGCCTCGACCGTGTCGCCGAAGCGAGGAAGACGGGTATCCGGTCTGAGCGACGCCAGAGCCCGGACCCAGTGGAGCTGGTCCACCGGGGGATCGCCATCGAAGTCTGGGACCACCGGGCAAAGGTGGTGCTGGACTCGCCTATGGAACAGGTCAGGAGGCACATTCCCCCCACGACGGGAAGCCTCGAAGCCTTCGACGACGACAGGTGCCTGCTCACCATCGGATCGGACGACCTGGGATGGCTGGCAAGGTATCTGCTGTCGCTCCCGGTCGGCTTCGAGGTGCTAGAACCGGTCGAGCTCCGGGAGCTGCTGGCCGAGATCGGCACAGGGCTGGTGGCCCGTTACACCTGAGGTTTCGTTTCGGTGGCCCGCTGCGTAAAATGCGGGTCCCGTATGGGGCTGTAGCTCAGCCTGGCAGAGCACTTGACTGGCAGTCAAGGGGTCAGGGGTTCAAATCCCCTCAGCTCCACTCCGTCCCGAAATCTTTCATGTGAGAGTCCGGTAGGTCTGTCTCGCTTTGGCTTCGGGTCCTTTGTCTCGTTTT
>CAYVTP010000123.1:0-4793 GCA_964454615.1 uncultured Acidimicrobiaceae bacterium
CGTTTGGCTGCTGATCGCACTCGGGTCCGGGGTGGTGGTGCGACTACTTGGGAAACTTCCACGCAGGTCCCTGTGGGTCGTTGTCGCGGTGCTGGTCTTTGGCTGGCTACCCCTCTTCCAGGAGACGGCTCAAAGGGTCGATCGCAACGCAGAGGCCCGGGGCGTCACGTTCGCGGTGGTCGCCGACGCCGGACGATTCATCAGGGAGGATGGCCCGGGGACTTGCGCCGCCTTCACCACCTACCTCCCGCAGGTCACCTGGTACTCGGGTTGTGCCACCTCCCCGTTCCGACCGCGAGACGCCGATCTCGGGATCGGGAGCCTGCAAGCAGACCGCATCTATGCAATCACCTTCGAGAACGGCAAGTTCCAGCCCCCGGACTCGGATCTCCAGCTCTACTGGGACCTCGGGCCCCACACCCCGATTCCGGCAGGGAATCAGGCGATTGGCGATGGAATAGTGGTCTCGATCGTCGAGTCATGATCCACCCATGATCTGGTCGGGGCGTCGAGCTCGCCGTCAATGGATCCGGTAGTACTTGGCGACCAGCTCCCGGCGGTGTCTCCGGTATTGGTCACTCGATCCCGGCAGGATGTGTTCGATCGGCGTGCCCAGACGCAGGTCGTCCGGGGTCACCGTGTCGGTGAAGGCGAGAGGCATCGGACCCTCTCCATCGTATGGGGTCGGCTCGGGGACCAGCCGGACAGTCGGGCGTCCGGTAACCGGTGTGGGGGCGCGGCCAAGGATTCGACGAACCAGGTTCGTGCCGCGGTCGCCCAGGATTCTCTTCACCGCCTCGCGCAGCCGGCTCCGTCGCTCTGCGGAGGCGAGGGCACGAGAGGTCGCCGGTCTCAGCGCGGTGTCCCCACTCCCGGCGATGTGTGCCGCGATCTCGGAGGCCCCTCCCATGAGGTCCCGGGTCGAGGCTGCGGATGCAGCCAAGGCTCTCCTGGTGTGGGGGTCGAGCAGTGCTTCGACCCCCTCGCCCACCCCGTCGGGATCGTCGTCGCGGGCATGGAGGGCCAGTCCCAGCTCCGCCAGCCGAGAGGCCCTGGCCACCTGGTCGTCGGTTCGGGTCGAAGTATTGGCGACAAAGAGGGTGGGCAGGCCGGCGGGGACCAGCTCGTGCACTGCGTTGTATCCCGCCGAGCTGACGGCGAAGTCGAAGGCCGACAGATACCTGGCCAGAGGGAACGCCCCCTTAAGCTCGGTGATCCCCGAGTCGAAGGGGACGGCCCGGTCGGCCATAGTCCATCTGGTGACAGCCAGGTGGATGTCCCCGGCGGCCAGGATTCGGTCGACGGCGACCTGTCCCGGGCCCTCGACGTCGCCGAGACGCCCGGTGCCCAGGGTGAGCAGGGCCACCGTGCCATCGTCGGGGATGCCCAGCTGGCGGCGCGCCTCCTCGCGTGTCAACGGCTCGATGACCTCCAGAAGGCTCACCGGAGGGACCCTGACCGCCTCGAGCCCGGCGGTAGGGCCCCGGTCGGCGTCGCCGGCAAGGTCGCCTGGTTCGATGACGGTGTCGAAGAAGGCCGAGCGACGCAGCATCGCCCCCGTCCCGGGCCGCCACATTCCACGTCGTAGCCACACGAACCGGGTGTCTGGAAGGGACATCCGGGCCCGGCCGAGACCGAGGTACGGTGCCACCCCATCGAAGACCACGACAGTGGACTCGGTCTCACGGACGAGCGCGACCAGACGGTCCCTCAGGTAGGACTCCCACGAGTGCCGGTCGATGTGGTCCCGCTCGTAGCTCGGGCAGTACTCGCCGCGAAGCCCGAGTGTGCCCGCCACCACCGGCAGGCCCAATGAGAGGGAGAAGAGCACGCCCTGGTGCGGCTCCTCGAGTGCCAGGGCGACAGCCGCCTGTCGGATGAGGTGGCCCATCCCTGTCCCGTTGCTGGTGGCCAGGACGACGTTGGTCATCTGACGACGGCGTCGCGGATGAGATCTGACGCCGCCTGGAGACGGCTCCGGTAGCCGGCGACGGCGTCCCTCATGTGGGTCAGGTCGTGCCTGGTGGTCGAGTCGACCATGGAGACGAGAGCTTCCGTGGTCAGCCGATCGGTCCTGATCACGAACTCCTCCATTCCGATCGAGGAGGCGAAGTCCCGCAACTTCGGCCGGTACTCGACAGCCACGAAGGGCCGTCCGGCGGCGGCGGCGAGGACGCAGGCGTGCAATCGTTCCCCGACGACCACCGAGGAACTAGCGATCGCCTCCAACGTCCGGCCGGTGTCCTCATATCCGGCGAGATAGCCGACCGGGGGGCCCGGGCCGAGCCTGTCACGGATGAGGAGGATGGGCCGGTCGTCGGTGGGGTGAGACGACATCAGCGTGACAGGCCTGCCTTCGGCGATCAGGTCGGCCACCAGGTCGGCGAGCACCTGGTAGACGGCCATGTCGGAGCCGCCCCAGAGCTCGCCGTTGGTCCACGCCGGGGCGACGATCACCGAACCGTCCACGATCGGGCTCACGGGTGGTGTGAGTGCGAGGGCCGGGTCGCCGCACACCTCGATATGGCCCCGATATCCCCAGTCGACCAGGGTCTGCGCCGAACGCGGGCCCCTGACGCCCACATAACAGCACGTGTCGAGCCACTCCAACCACCGGTCGGTGTCCTCGGTGACATCCCAGAACTCGGGGCTGGCCACACCGGTCCCGAAGACGGCGCGTTCGATCCGTGGAGAGTCGCGCTCGGTGAGCCACTCGAGGTAGAGGTTCCGGTTGATGAGGGTGCCTCCCCCGAGGAGAAGGAGGTCCCCGGCCTCACCACGCACCGACACTTCCCCCCAATCCATGAGCCCGGCGACCGCCTCCAGCATGGCCTCGTCGCCCAGGTTGTCCTTGCCGACCCAGCCGACATACCTGATACCTGGCCGCCGTTCCGGGGTCGAGTCCGGCCCGGGTCGGGGTTGGGAGCGGTCGACCGCGGGTGTACGGGTGAGGCTAAAGGTGAAGCCTTGCGGTCGGTGGGCCCTGGCACCTGAGGGCACCGCGATCAGAGGCTGTCGGGTGTGCATCGCCCCTTCGAGAAGCGCGGAAAGGGCTTTGGCCACGGTCCCGGAAGCGACGACCGCCCGGACCAGGGGTCGACGGCGCACCGCGAAGCCGATCGGGTGTCCATAACCCCAATCACCGCCCACCGTGGCGACGTCGCCGCGCCGACCCAGAGGGCCATCGGGAGTGGCCACTCCGAAGGTGAGGGCGTCGGCTGCGGGACGCTGCTCGAGGCGCCTCCTCACGTTCTGGAGGAGCGAGTTCCTCGGTGCGGCGTGCCCGCTGATGAACAGGACGAACTCACCACGTGAGGACCTGAGAGCGGCCTCCAGGTCAGCGGCGAAGGTGACTCGCCGCTCACCCGAGGCGGCGCCGCTGAAGGGGTCGTGTTCCCGAGGGTCGGCGACGAAGAGCGCTTCGAAGTCGGGCTCGGTCTGGCTGTTCAGGGCAGACCACATCTCCTGTGGCGCCCCCGGCGGGACGTCGTAGACCACCACCGAGAACTTCGGCACTTCCGGGAGCGGCACGGGCACACCTTTCCGGTAGAAGCGGTGGGGGACCAGGCTGGTCAACAGGCCGCGGTTCATCTCGCGGGCACGCCGGCGTCCCCCCTCGCCGCCCGCCGTGTCGGCGTCGACCTGGTGGAAGATGACATTGTCCTTGTCGTCCACGAAGTCGGCGCCCTCCTGCCACAGCCGCCATCCGAGCTCGGTGTCCTCACTGCCCCACCAGCGGAAGCGCTCGTCGAATCCGCCAACCGAATGGAACAGCGCGCTGGGCAGCGAGAGGTTCGAGGAGACGAAGGCCCGATACCCTTCATCGGTTCGCTGGAGGCTGTTGGTCCGACGGGAGAGGACGGTGCGGAAGTCAGACCGCGGCAATTGGCTCAGACCGCGCAGGTCGACCGTGCCCCGAGCGAGCTCGGAAGGGTCGAGGTCGGCTCCTACGAGATGGACCCGGCGCCCGATCACCACCGAAGGGAGGTTGCCGGCGTGACGTGACACGTGGCGGCTGACATGGTCGGGGGCGGTGATGCCGTCGGAGTCGAGGAACACCAGGACATCGGCTTCCACCGAGCGGGCCCCGAGGTTGCGTGCCCGGCCGGCTCCGAAACCGTCTCTCTCCTGGCGGACGTAGAGACTCTCGAACGGCGGTTTCCATGCCCCGACCAGGCCCCTGATGTCCTCCTCGGACCCGTCGTCGGCAACCACCACCACCAGATCGTCGTGATCCTGTGCGGTGAGGGCGGCCAAAGTCCTCTCCAGGATCCGTGCCCGGTTGTAGACCGGGATCACAACCGCGGCCCTGGTCAACTCCCCGGCTCCTCGAAAGGCATTATGCGGTAGCTGGGGGCCAGTAGGTCGACCCGTGTCACCTCACCGACATTGGCCACCCTGGCTTGGGGCTGCTCATCGGCAAGGTATTCGGCGAGTCCCCGAGCAGCGCCCTCCAGGTATATGTACCGGCGGGCTGCCCTGAGGATGCGGTCCAGGCCGGTCAGATCGTCGGCACGGATGGCCACGATCTCCATCTTCCCTGGGCCAAGGCGAGCTGGGTCCATTGTCTCGGTGTCCCACACCTCCCGGTCGGCAAGCTCCGAGTCGAGGCCGGGCACCCCATGGTGGCCGACCCTCTGAACCTCGACATCCGCATCGATGGCTGCTGCCAGCGGCGACATGGCACCTCTGGTCGATATCTCCCGCTTCGCCGCCCCTTTGGCAATCTCGAACAGCTCGTCGACCCGGTGGTCGTAGGTATGACGGGCCATCGCCGTCTCCAGGGCGGAGTC
>CAYVTP010000124.1:0-4791 GCA_964454615.1 uncultured Acidimicrobiaceae bacterium
GACGATGCGCTCCGCTGCCCTGACCATGCAGGTGTCCTCGTCCATGACTATGACCGCACCGGAACCGAGCATCGAGCCGGCTGCAGCGGTGGCCGCTCCGGTGATCTCCAGGTCGAGATGCTCCTCCGGGACGAACCAGGGAGCGGAGGCCCCTCCCGGTATCCAAGCCTTCAGCTTCTTGTCGCCCGGGATGCCACCGCCCACCTCGTATATGAGATGGCGCCAGGTGATGCCGTGGGGGAGCTCGTAGTTGCCCGGCCTCCTGATGTGGCCGGAGAGGCACATGAGAAAGGTCCCGGTGTCCGCCGACTCGGACAGTGCGCGGTAGCCGGAAGCGCCCAGCTCGAGGACATGTGGCAGGTTGGAGATGGTCTCCACGTTGTTGACGATGGTCGGAGCCATGTAGAGGCCCTTGGCGGCCGGGAAGTACGGGGGTTTGAGCCTGGGCTCACCGCGGAAGCCTTCGAGCGAGTTGAGTAGCGCCGTCTCCTCGCCGCAGATGTAGGCCCCGGCCCCGAGGTGGACTGTCACCTCGAGGTCCCGGTCGGAGTCGAAGATGCCCTCTCCCAGGAAGCCGTGGGCATGGGCCTCGTCGATCGCCGATTGGACCCGTCGCGCCGACTTGGGGTACTCACCCCGAATGTAGATGAAGGCCTGGCGGGCCTCGTTGGCGATCGAGGCGATGATGATGCCCTCCAGCATCTGGTGGGGGTCGCGTTCCAGCAGCTGCCGGTCTTTGAAGGTCCCCGGCTCGGACTCGTCAGCGTTGACCACCAGATACGAGGGTCTGGGCTGTGCCAGGAAACTCCACTTGAGACCGGCGGAGAAACCGGCCCCGCCACGTCCGAGAAGCCCTGACTCCTTGACCTCTTCGACTAGTTCCTCCCGGGACATGGTCAGCGCCCGCCTCGCCTGCTGGTAACCGCCGGTGGCCAGATAGCGGTCGATCGTGTGCGAGTCGGCGGGATGGTCGACCATCCTCCTGGTGACGACCAGCGCGCTCACGAACCCTCCTCGCCGACGGTCCCCAACGGCTGGAAGGCGGGGTAGGGGCCGGTGGCGCCCCGCTCCTCCCGAATCGCCCAGTCGAAGGACTGCCTCGACCCGAACAGCTGCTGCATCTCGTCTGCGTTGACCACCTCGGGAGCGGCCTCCCGGAGCCACTTCACGAGAGAGCGCGCCTTGTCCGGGGCGACGCCTTCGATGGTCTCGTAGTTCACCTGAACCGCCACGGCCCCCCCACAGGCCCCGATGCACTCGACGTGCTCGACGGAGAGGACCCCGTCGGAGTCGGTCTCCCCGTGGGGGACCCCGGACTCGTCCTCGAGGGCGTGCAACACCTCGTCCCCGCCGACCAGCATGCAGCTGATCGAGGTGCAACACGAGATCAGGTACTTCCCGGTGGGCTCTCTCTTGTACATGGTGTAGAAGCTGGCAACGGCCAGCACCTGGGCCGGCGTGATGCCGCACCACTCGGCCACCTCGGCCATGCCCTCGTTGGTCAGGTATCCCTCCTCCGACATCGCCAGATAGAGCAGCGGCATGACCGCCGACCTCTTCTGCGGGTAGCGCTCCATGATCTCGCGTGCCCGCGCCTGGGTGGAGGGAGACCACCGGCTCAACGGTCCACGTCCCCCATGACCGGGTCCATTGACGCGATCGTCGCCACCGTGTCTGCCATCAGGCTGTCGGCCATGGCGATGGTTAGGCCTTGGAGGTTGTAGAAGGACGGGGCGCGGGTGTGCATGCGATGAGGCGTGGCCTCCCCGTCGGACACCAGGTAGCAGCCCAGCTCTCCCCTCGGCGATTCGACGGCGACGTAGGTCTCCCCGGGAGGCACCTTGAAACCCTCGGTGAACAGCTTGAAGTGGTGGATCACAGCCTCCATCGACTCGTCGATCCTGGCCCGGGGAGGCGGCGTGATCTTCCGGTCTGCGACCCTGTAGTCGCCGGCGGGCATCTGGTCCATGACCTGTTCGACGATGCGGAGCGACTGGGCGATCTCCCCGATCCTCACCCGGTAACGGTCATATACGTCCCCGTTCGTCCCGGTCACGACGTCGAACTCGTATTGCTCTATGCCCGAGTATGGGAAGGCCTTCCTCAGGTCCCAGTCCTGACCGGTGGCCCGCAGGGCAGGGCCGGTGATGCTGTGGGCAAGGGCCTCCCGGCGGGTGATCACGCCGACCCCCTCGGTGCGGGCCAACCAGATCGGGTTGTTCTGGAGGAGGTCGTCGTACTGCCGGACCCTCTTGGGTATCTCGTCGAGGATCCACGCCACGTCCTTCCGCCACCCGGGGGGAAGGTCGGCTGCCACTCCGCCCGGCCGGATGTAGTTGTGGTTCATCCGGAGGCCGGTGGTCTTCTCGAAGAAGGCGAGGATCGACTCCCGCTCCCGGAACCCGTAGATCATCATCGAGATGGCCCCGATGTCCATGCCGTTGGTGGCGGTAGCGACCAAATGGGACGAGATCCGGTTGAGCTCGGTCATGAGGACCCGTATCGCCGCAGCCCGTGGCGGCACTTCGATCCCGAGGAGTCGCTCAACAGCCAATGAGTAGGCGAGCTCGCAATGAAGGGGGGCCAGGTAGTCCATCCTGGTCACGTTGGTCGGGCCCTGGCCGAAGGTGAGCTGCTCGGCCGTCTTCTCCATGCCGGTGTGTAGATATCCGATGATCGGCTTGGAGCGTCTGATTATCTCGCCTTCGAGCTCCAGTTGGAGCCGCAACACGCCATGGGTCGACGGATGTTGGGGACCCATGTTGACGATCATCCGCTCTTCGTCGAGGACCTCGTCGTCGAAGAGGTAGTCGTCGTCGGTCACCCGCCCGTACTGCTCGGCCAGCCTGCCATGGGTCTCCTCCGGGCCGATCTCCTGGGCTCCCTCGTCGGTCGGTTGGAAAGTGGGCTCCTCGGTCCCGGCCACCCAGATGTCGACCGCCTCCAACTCCTGTTTCTCGCCCATGGTCATGTCACCTTGGGCGACGCCTTGAACTGCACCGGGACATACCCCACACCGAAGTCTTTCCTGAGCGGGTGGCCCTCCCAGTCGTCGGGCATGAGGATCCTGGTCAGGTCGGGGTGGCCCTCGAACTCGATCCCGAACATGTCGTAGACCTCTCGCTCGGCGAAGCTCGCCCCTGGCCACAGCGGGGTGAGAGAGGCGAGTTTCGGCTCCTGTCGACCCAGACCGGTCACCATCCTGAGCCGCTCTCCGTGACTCAGGGAGAGGAGGTTGGTGACCACCTCGAAACGGTCGGGCCGGGAGCGCAGCCAGTCCACGGCGGTCACATCGACACACATCTCGAAACCGGCATCGCGTGCCGCCTCGGCGAACCCATACCAGTCGTCGGGCGGCACTGTGGCCACGTCCTGGCCGAGGGACACCCCCCACTCGACGTTCTCGAATCGCTCGGCGAGCGCTGTCAGTAGCGGCGTCACCTCCTGATCTCCCCCGCCATGATCTTGTCGTGGAGGGTGAGGATCCCGTGCATCAGGCTCTGTGGGCCAGGCGGGCACCCGGGCACGTAGATGTCCACCGGCACCACCTGGTCGACACCCTGGACCAGCGCATAGTTGTTGAACATGCCTCCGGTGGAGGCACAGGCACCCATCGATATCACCCACTTCGGGTCGGGCATCTGGTCGTAGACCTGGCGGAGGACAGGGGCCATCTTCTGGCTCACCCTCCCGGCGACGATCATCAGGTCGGCCTGGCGTGGCGATGCCCGGAAGACCTCCATCCCGAACCTTGCCAGGTCGTAATGGGCTGCTCCCGTGGCCATCATCTCGATGGCGCAGCAGGCGAGACCGAACGTGGCGGGGAACATCGAGCGGGTGCGCGCCCAGTTGGCGGCGCGTTCGACCGTGGTCATCATCAGGTTCCCCGGGGGCGTGGTGGCCATCAGGCTGCCTCCCGGCCCGTGTCGGGGACGTACCGGGCCCTCCGTTTGACATTCCAGTCGAGAGCGCCCCGCTTCCAGACGTAGACCAGGGTCTCCAGGACGAAGAACGTGAAGAGGAGGATGGCCCCGATGCCGTACCAGCCGAGGCTGGTCCAGATGCTGGCCCAACCGAAGAGGAAGATGATCTCGATGTCGAAGATCACAAAGAGCATGGCAACCAGGTAGAACTTCACCGGGAAGCGCTGGGCCGGTTCGACCTCCGGGACGATCCCGCATTCGTACGGGTCGAGCTTCTCGGGGGTCGGGCGATCGGGCCGGAACAGCCGGGAGACGGTCAGCGAGACCGCCACGAATCCCGCAGCCAGCACGAACATGACGGCGATCGGCAGGTAGTCGCCAAGAGACACGTTTTGAGCATAGAACGGGGTCGGAGCGGCTACTAAATCGCCTCGGGGGCTACCTGCCAGACCTTCGGCGCTGCCCCGACCAGGCTTCCGTCCCGGCGGCTCCATCACTCATCGCATCGGGACCGCTTGCTACCACCCGGACGTCTCAGCGTCTCAGGACTCGGGCGCGATCTTCCGGCTGGTGGGAGGGAAGGACGGGAAATGAGGGATTCCGGCCAGCGGCAAGCCCTGTCAGGGCCAGGCGCTCAACTGAGGTGTGGTGATCTCGACGGTGTAGCCCATGGGGTCCTTGACCGGGAAACTCCAGTAGCCGACCCACTGCGGCTCGGCGAACCTGGTGAGCACGGTCTTGGCCGAGCGGGTCGCCTCGACCACGCGACGGAACTCGTCCTGATCGACCTCGAAACCCCATGACGGCGTGGAAGCATCTCCTCCTTCCCAGCCCAGCTGCCGTGCCCAACCGGAGACCGGAGCAGCGT
>CAYVTP010000125.1:0-4723 GCA_964454615.1 uncultured Acidimicrobiaceae bacterium
CCCCTCGCCCTCGCCTTCGGCTGCGGGCGGTCCCCCCACTTCCGTGGGGGGACACGTCATGGGCTCACGCCCCGTCCAAGTACCCAGTACACACCGTGCGCAGGCACGGTGTCTCTTCAGCTGATTCCGGAGGCCATCCTGTGGAGACGCTCGATGCGCTCCTCGGCCGGGGGGTGGGTGCTCATCATCCTCATCAGCGCGGAGCCCCGGAGCGCCTTCAAGGGGTTGTCGATGAACAGCTGGCTGTGGGCGGGGTCGATCTTCATCGGGACCCGGGCGGTCCCTTCTGCGATCTTCCCCAAAGCGGAAGCCAGCATCATGGGCCGGCCGGTGATCTCCGCACCGCTCCTGTCGGCCTGGAACTCCCGGGAGCGGCTGATGGCGAAGCGAAGCAACATGGCCACCAGGGGGCCGATGATCATGGCGAGGATCACGGCGATGGCGCCGAAGGGGTTGTTCCGGTTGCCACCCGAGAACATGGCGATGCGAATGATGATCGAGATGGCCGCTCCGATCATGGCAGCGATGCTGCTGATCAGGATGTCGCGGTTCTTGATGTGGGAGAGCTCGTGTCCGATCACCCCCTCCAACTCGTCGTAGGACAGGCTCTGCATGAGTCCTGTGGTCACCGCGACCGCGGCCTTCTTGGGGTTTCGGCCGGTGGCGAAGGCGTTTGGCTGTGGTGAGTCGATGATGTGGACCGAGGGCATCGGGAGACCTGCCGCGGTCGAGAGCCGCCCGATCATGCCGTACAGGTGAGGCTGCTCCTGTTCGGTCACTGGCCTGGCCCGGCTGGCGCGGAGGGCCATCTTGTCTGAGAAGAAGTAGACGAAGAAGTTGAATCCGAAGGCGATGAGCAACGCGGTGGCGATGTTGGCGCCCACGGCATAGGCGACTGAGAAGAGGAGGGCCGCCATGAAGGCGAGCAGACCGACTGTCTTGACATCGTTCATGGCCCCGATTTTACCCGTCCACCGGCCGTAGGCCCCCGGGTCACTCGCTGGGCAACAGGCACAGGAAGGGTGGGGCGTCGCCGCCCTGGTGGTAGCTGGCCATGGCCCCGCCGGTAGTGAGGAGGATCAGATAACCGGGGACTTCGACGTCGTCGTAGGCCACCCCGCTCTGGGCGCAGCCGATAGCACTACTCGACCAGGTAATGGGGCGACTCTCGACGAGTGCGATGTCCCCGACGCCGATCTGCAGATAGGTTGCCAGGTCGAGTTTCGCTGCCTCGATCATCTCCTCGGGAGCCTCGACCGGGGTTTGGGCGCAGCCGATGAGCAAGGCAAAGGCTGCGATAGCGCACAGGATCCTGGTCATGAGGGAACCCATCACTTTACGGCCACCAGGACCCTGAAATCCCCCAGGCCCCTGGGATGGAGAAGGGTCTCGGCCTCGCTCTTCAGCGACCTCAGCCTGAGTCTCTTGGTGTCTTTGCCAGATCGGGCGGCATCGAGCTCGGCCCGGCGTAAACCGGCCAACCGGTCCCGCAGTCCTAGTGAGGCGAGGAAGTCGTCCTGACGGTGCAGGGAGACCTCTGCCCCGGCCCGGGCTGCGACATCGAGCAACGCGGTGAAGTTGACGTCGGCTGTGATATCGGTCTCGCCGGGTTCATCCAGGGGATGGGGGCCGAGATGGTGGGCCCGGTAGGTGCGCAGGGTGCCATCGGCGCGGCGGGACAGCAGGTTCTCGGCTGTGTCGCCATAGTCGATGAGCACGAGGGAGCCGGCATCCAAGCGGCCCAAGATGTCCGACACCCAACGTGCCGCATCAAGCTGGACTTCGACCCACCCTCCCTCGGCGACATCCCCAGCGTATGCCGTCAGCCAATCGGTGACCTCGGGTCGGGGCGGAGCGTCGACGAAGACCAGGTCGGCCTCGTCCACGCCCACCCATCTCTCACGCCACCCGCCCCCGGACCGCTGGGCGAGAGCCATGGGAAGGTTGTCGACGAGTTCGTTGGCCAGCACCACGCCACGCGTGGAGTCGGGGAAACTTCCGCTGACCTCCACCCCAGGGGACCCTTCGCCAAGGGCGGCTTGGGCGGCCGGCGACACTTCGACTGCGGTGGTCGGTACCGGGAAGGCCCGGAGCAGAGGCCCGAGCAGAGACCCCGAGCCGGCCCCCACCTCCACCAATCGGAATGGCTCGCCGATCCTGCGGTGCTCGGACCTGACGTACTCGGCAAGAGTCTCCCCGAACAGCGGGCTCACCTCTGGTGAGGTCAGGAAGTCTCCCCCCTTCACCGACCTCAGGGACTCGCCCCCGAAGAACGCATCCGGCCCGTAGAGGGCGAGCCCCATGAACCGCTCGAACGGGATGGGGCCGTCCGACCGGATAGTGGCCACGATTCGATCTCGGAGTGACACCGAGTAGGCAGCTTATGAAGGTCGTGAGCCTCCCCAAGCCCCTCAACGCGTCACTCCCGCCTGCATCGGCGATCGATCCCAACCTATATTTCCGTGGCGATGACAGCCGAAGCCCTTCCGCCGGTGGTCAACAGCCCCTTCGACCCGTGGGACGAGGGCCATCGCCACGACCCCAAGTCGCTGTATCAGGCGATGCGGGAGGAGGCACCGGTGTATCGTGGGGTAGGCCCTCAAACGCGTCGAACCTTCTGGTTCCTGACCCGCTACGACGATGTCGTGGCTGCGCTGCGCAACCCCCTGCTGGGGCGGGAGTGGAAGAAGCTCCCGGAGGGTGTCAGGGAGCAGCACCACTTCGAGCAGGAGGAGCAACTCGAGATGGCCAACCGCCATCTGCTCAACCTGGATCCACCCGACCACACCCGACTTCGCCGTCTCGTCTCCCAGGCGTTCACCGCGAAACGGGTCCAGGACCTCAAGCCCCGGATCCAGGAACTCACCGACTCTCTCATCGACGAGCTGGCAACCGGTACCGACCTGATCGACACATTGGCGGTGCCGGTCCCGGTAACCGTGATCGCTGAGCTGCTGGGTGTCCCGGTCGATGATCAGGGCTGGTTCAGGACCGTCGTGGATCGGACCCTACGCCCCTCCGGTGAAGAGGACGCGCTGGCCGCGGGACTCGAGCTCCTCCAATGGGTCAACGAAGCGATCGAGCGCCGCAGGAATCAACCGGGTGACGATCTCCTCTCGGCACTGATCCACCTCGAGGACGAGGGCGACACCCTCGACCACGCCGAGCTGGTGTCGATGGTCCAGCTGTTGTTGATCGCCGGGCACGAGACCACGGTCAACCTCATCGGGAACGGGATGGTCGCGTTGATGAGACATTCTGGCGAGAAGGCCCGCCTTGTCGGTGACCCTGGGCTTCTCGCATCCTCGATCGAAGAGATGCTGCGCTTCAACGGACCGGTCGAGACCTCCTTCCCCCGATTCGCCTACCAGGACCTGGACATTCGGGGCGTGGAGATCCCACAGGGGGACATCGTGATCCCGGTGTTGATGGCAGCCAACAACGACCCCGACCAGTTCCCCGAGCCGGAGAGGTTCGACATCACCCGAGACCCCAACCGCCATGTGGCCTTCGGCTCGGGCATCCACTACTGCATCGGTGCGCCGTTGGCACGTCTGGAAGCATCGATCGTCATCGGGACCCTGCTCCGGCGCCACCCGCAGATCGACTTCGCCGAAGACCATGCCGACCTCGAGTGGAATCCGGGGTTCTTCCTCCGCGGTGTGCGCCGCCTGCCTGTTGCTGTCTGAGCCCGTCGACACCTGGTGTCCTGAGATCGCCGGCTGGGCCGGGCCCCGGAACAACTCGATGTGGCAGCGGCTTCGGATACCGTTGGGACATGCACTTCGGAGTCTCCATCTTCCTGACCGACACTTCAATTCGGCCCGACCACCTCGCCCGCGAGCTGGAAAGACGAGGGTTCGAGTCCTTGTGGCTCCCGGAGCACTCCCACATCCCGGTGTCGCGTCGCACGCCCTGGGGTGGAGTCGAGGGGGCTCCCGACCTGCCCGAGATGTACTGGCGGACCCTCGACCAGAATGTCGCCCTGGCCTACGCCGCTTCGGTCACCGAAAGGCTGAAGCTCGGAGCGGGCATATCCCTAGTGGCCCAACGGGATCCGATCTGGACCGCCAAGGAGGTAGCCAGCCTCGACCACCTGTCTGATGGCAGGGTGCTCTTCGGGATCGGTTATGGATGGAACAAGGAGGAGATGGCGAGCCACGGAGTCGCCTACCTGGAGCGGCGGGCACTCCTCCGGGAGAAAGTCCTCCTCATGAAGTCACTGTGGACCGAGGAGGAGGCGTCTTTCAATGGGGAGTTGATGGAGCTCGAGCCCTCGTGGGCATGGCCGAAACCGGCCCGCAAGCCCCATCCCCCGATCTTCATGGGAGGAGCTGCTGGGCCGAAGACGGTCGCCGACATGGTCGAGTTCTGTGACGGGTGGATGCCGTTGGTGACACGGCACGACATCGCGGGGAACATCGCCCGGGTGCGTCAGGTCGTCGCAGATGCCGGCAGGGAGCCAAGGGACTTCGAGATCACAGCCACCGGAGCAAAGCCGGGGATGCTCGAGCCCCTGCGAGAGATCGGAGTCGATCGGCTGGTCTTCGGGCTCCCCTCGGCAGGCCCCGAAGTCGTGCTTCCCAAGCTCGACAGTCTCGCCATCGAACTGGGGCTCGCCTGATCCGGGGGCCAACCTCCCCCAGGCTCCGAAACCGGGACAATCCGCCGTGCAACGCGAGTGAGGGGGCCCTGAGGGCCCCCTCATCAGATCACGGATGCC
>CAYVTP010000126.1:0-4681 GCA_964454615.1 uncultured Acidimicrobiaceae bacterium
CGTCATACACCCGTTACATGGCCAGACGAGCCCTGATACACCAGGTCGAGGCGAGGGAGCGGCGGGGCCGCTGGTTCGGCGCCTTGGCCACCCTCCTCTCAATGTCCCTTCTCTTCTCGGGTTGGGTCGGCCTCTTCGCGTTCCTGGGGACCACCACCGCCTACGGCACCTTCGAGCGGGTGAAAGACGACTGGGTCCCGGACACCGGAAGCATGCAGCTCAACCTTCCCGACTTGAGCCGGGTCAGCCGGGTCTACGCCGAATCCGGTGAGGTACTCGCCGAACTGCACGACGGACGCAACTCGGAGCCGATCCCCTACTCGGAGATCCCACCGTTGGTGGTCCATGCGATGTTGGCGGCCGAGGACTCCGACTTCTTCGAGCACGACGGTGTCGACTTCTCGGCGATCTTCAGCGCGGCCATCGACAACCTGGTCTATGACGTGACCCGCGGTGGGTCGACGATCACCCAGCAGATCGTAAAGAACGCCTTTGTCGGCAGTGAGATCAGCATCCGGCGGAAGATCAACGAGGCCTTCGTCGGGTTCGAGTTGGAGCGCCGCTATTCCAAGGAGCGGATCCTGGAGTACTACATGAACTCGGTCTACTTCGGTTCGGGGGCCTACGGGGTGAAGGCCGCCGCCGAGGAGTTCTTCGACAAGGACCTCGACCAGCTGAGGACGCACGAGGCGGCCGCCTTGGCGGTCCTGGTCCGCAACCCGAGCCTGTACAACCCGAGGACCCGACCGGAGATAACCCTCCAGCGCCGAGACAACGTGATCGACGGGATGCTGGCCAAGGAGTGGATCAGCGAGAGCCAGGCAAACCTTTCGAAGCGTCAGCCGCTGGGCGTGGTCGACCGGCCGCTGCGACGGGGCCTGGCAGACCACGTGGTCGCCGAGGTCAAGCGCCAGTTGCTCCACTCCCCGGAGTTCGGCTTCCTCGGCCACACCTATGAGGACAGGAAACGGGCGATATTCGGGTGCCCTGCCGACGATGTCACCTGCGAGGGTGGCGGCGGCCTCCAGGTCTACACCACCATCGACCTCCGGCTTCAGAACGAGGCCAACAGGGTCCTCCAGGAGTGGCTCCCGCTGCTCCCCTACGAAGAGAACCTGAAGGCGTGCGCCAGTCTGTTCCCCGACTTCGAGGAGAAGTTCTCCTTCTACGCGGTGTACGCCGAGACCCACTCCTGCAGGCCGACCGGAGCCATCAGCATGGTCGACAACTACACCGGCGCGGTGAAGGTGATGGCCTCGGGCCTTCCGTTCGACTTCAACCAGTTCGACCTTGCCATTCAGGGCCGCCGCAACACGGGTTCGGCGGCCAAGCCCTTCGGCCTGGTGGCAGCGTTGGAGGCCGGTTACACCCTGGGCCACCAGTTCCCGGCGACCAGCCCGATCCGGATCGAGTGCGAGTTCGTCTGCTCCCCCGACGGGACCAACATCTGGACTGTCAGAGGCGGCAGCTCGTCGGCCATGCTCAACCTGGACGCGGCCACCTACGCCTCCACCAACGTGGTCTACGCCCAGATCTCGAACCTGGTGGGCCCGGAGAAGGTAGTGGATGCAGCCCGCAAGATGGGGGTCCAGGCTCCCATGGCGCCGGTGTTGTCCGTAGTCCTCGGAAGCTCCTCGATATCGACTCTCGAGATGGCGTCGGCCTACACCAACTTCGCCACCAACGGGCTCCACGCCGAGAACTACATCGTGGAGAGGATCCTCGACCACACCGGCTCGGTCATCTACCAGCACGACGTCAAGACCACCCAGATCGGCGATCCCGCCCTGTACGCCGCGGCGAGGAGGTCTCTGGAGAAGGTGCCGACGGTGGGAACCGGCACCCGAGCCAACATCGGAAGGCCGGCGGGCGGCAAGACCGGGACCCACCAGAGCTACTTCGACGCCTGGTACGTGGGCTTCACCCCGGAGTACTCGACGGCCATATGGGTCGGCTACGAGTCCGAGCAGATCGCCCTGGCCAACGTGGTGATCAACGGGCAGCGTTACAGCCAGGTGTTCGGCGGCTCGGTACCGGCGCCGATGTGGGCAGAGTTCATGCGGGTCGTCATGGACGGGCTGCCGGTCAACCCGTTCCCCGACGATCCACCGAACATCGACGTCTACCTGATACCTCCCGAGACCACCGTCCCTGTGGTGGTCGGTTTGCAGCGGGTCGACGCGGTGACACTGGTCACCTCGGCATTCCTCAGCCCGGTGATCGTGGAGGTGCCTTCGCTCGACCCGGCTGGGATGGTGCTGCGGCAGTCCCTGAGCCCGGGAGCCGTGGTGCCGCAGGGAACGGAGATCACCCTCTACGTGTCCAACGGGCAACCCCCGACCGGGACGATGCCCAGTCTGATCGGGCTGACCATGACCGAAGCGTCGGCCGTGATCGCCGCATATGAGGAGCAGACCGGGTTACGGATCCTCCTGGTCCAAGAGGATATGGAGGTCACCAACCCCGACCACGTCGGGAGGATCGTGGCCACCAACCCGGCTCCGGGAGCCCAACTCAGCCAACCGGCCACGGTGGTGGCGATGGTCGGGGTCCCGGCACCTCCACCCGAAGACGACTAGAGGCCCCCGGACCTCCTTCCCATCCCCCAGCCGGAATCTTTTCGCGGTCCGGGGTTGAGGACTTGACAGTAGTCGACGATCTTCTATAGATAGTGACGCTATGAGAGCCGAAGCGCCCGCAGGTGGCCAGAGTCGTCCTCCAACCACAACCGTCGCAGGGCAGTCGGGCGCTTCGCTCAGACGAACGGTGCGGGTGCGCCCCGCCGTCCCCACCCGCCTCTCCGAGGCAACGAGCGGCGGCTTCGAGCCTGACAGCCCATACGTGCGAAGGTTCTGGGTGGCAGCGATCGGGCCTTCGGCGGTGGCCGAGCTCCTGCGCCTGACCCGGGCGGCGAGTCGGGGTGATGAGGCTCAACTCCCCCGCAACCTGCCGGCACTGATCAGAGCGGGTCTGGTGACGGTCGAAGGTGGGGCACTGGTGGTCCCGGCGACCATACCGACAGTGCCTCCCAGCCTCAGGTGGAGGTTTCCGCCTTCCCTGGCCGCCGAGCACAGCAGGGCGGTTTCCTCACAGCGGCCCCGAGCCTGATCAGCGCCGAATCGCCAGCAGGGCCATCAGCCCCAGGGCGGCGAACTCGCCGGTGACGAAACCGATGGCCACCCTCACCTCGGGCACGCCTCCCGCCAGGAGCGTGGCCACCACCGCCACCAGGAGGCCCCCGGCCCATGCGGGGCCCAGGGCCCTGGTCTTGCCTTCGGCGACCAGCACCTGGGAGGCGATCTGGGCGGTGGCTGCTGCCATCACACCGGCGGCGGCCAGACCGGAGACCATGTGGGCCGGCGCGTACTCCCCCCCGTAGAGGGCCGAGACGACCGTGGGGCCGGCCAGCCATCCGACAAGGCCCCCCAGGAGGGCAAGGACCGTGCCCACCAACACCACGTTTCGTGCGATCCTGGCCAACCTGGTCCTGTCCCCCGACCTGTCGAGACCGACCAGATACGGGAGGATCCGACCCTGGAGCGCATAGATCAGCGTCAGCGGCGCACGGAAGAGGGTGAAGGTGATGAAGATGACCGACACCGTCTCAGGGGGCGCACCCAGAACGGCTACGGCGAGGGGCGCACCGGCGAGAAGCAACTGGGAGGGGGCAGTGCCTCCGACGTAGCCGAGGAGGAAGACACCCGCCGGCGAAGCTGCGGTCTCCGTGGCGCCCTGGTCGTGCCTCCACCACCTGAGGGCCAGGATTGAGAACCCCCCGATGACCATCGCCCAGCCCATGGATGTGGCCTCCAGCAAGACCCAGAGCAGGACCACACCGGCCACCAGCCTGGCCACGGTCTCCACGATCATCACCCAGCCCACGCCGGCAAACCGTCTCGACCCGGCGAGCACGCCCTTTCCCATGAAGAGAAGGCCGTAGCCCACAGTGAGCAGCACGATCTGGGCTATGTACTGCGGGTCGCCGTAGAACCAACGCTCGAGTGTGACCACCACCACTCCCCCACCGATGAGCCCCCCGATGGCGGCCATGACGAACATCGGCTTGAGGGCACCGGGGAGGGCGCGTCGGCCACTGGCCACCTCCCTGGTCACGTATTGCTCGACAGGGACGAGGAGGATGGTCGCCAGTATGAAGAAGAGGGTCCACAGCACCCCTACCGGGGCGAACTCGTCGGCGGACAGCCGCTGGGTCCCGTACCACTGGAAGACATACGCGCCGAAGGCACCGACGAGGCCGCCGCCGACCATGAACCCGGTCCCTGGGGCGCGGAAGCCCCGGCGGGGAACGTCGACCAACGGCGAGCTCACCGGGCTCCCGACCCGGTGATCACCGTCCAACTGCTCTTCCAGAGGATCCTCAGGTCGAGGACCGGCGACATGTGCTTTATGTAATAGAGGTCGTATGTCAACTTCTCGATGGCGTCAGCCTGATCATCGGCGTAGCCGTAGTTGACCTGAGCCCAACCGGTCAGCCCCGGACGAACCAGGTGGCGGTGGTTGTAGAACGGGATCGCCCTCTCGTATTGCTCCACGAACGGCACCTGCTCGGCCCGGGGGCCGACCAGCGCCATCTCCCCGAGGAGCACGTTCCAGAGCTGGGGTATCTCGTCCAGCCGCGACTTCCTGAGGAAAGCGCCACCCCGCACCAGTCTCGGGTCGT
>CAYVTP010000127.1:0-4676 GCA_964454615.1 uncultured Acidimicrobiaceae bacterium
CGCGCTCGAGTCTGGTCAGCCCCACCCTGACATGGTTGTGGATCAGCTCGCCGACCGACCGGATCCGGCGGTTGCCGAGGTGGTCGATGTCGTCGACCGCTATCGATACCTCGCCGCCGGTATGGGTGCGCATCGTGCTGTCACCGGCATGGAGGGCGACCAGATACTTGATGGCGTCGACGATGTCCTCGTCGCGGAGCATCTGCAGCCCCTCGGCTCGGTAGTCCTTGGGCGATGCCTCCCCGAACTTCTGGGCCATCTTGTACCGGCCGACGCGTGTCAGGTCGTATCGCTTCGGGTTGCGGAAGAGAGTCTGGATCAGGCTGCGGGCCGACTCCACCGTGGTCGGCTCACCGGGACGGAGCTTACGGTAGAGATCCAGCAGGGCCTCGTCGCGCTCGACAACCGGGTCCTTCTCGATCGTGTTCTGGATCGACTTGGCGCCACCGAACATGGCCAGGATCTCCTCGTCGGTCTCGGCGATGCCCAGGGCCTTGAGGAAGGAAGTCACGTACTGGCGCCGCTTGCGGTCGACTCGCACACCGATGGTGTCCTTCTTGTCGGTGTCGAACTCGATCCAGGCGCCCCGGCCGGGGATGATCTTGCCGGAGTAGATCATCTTGTCGGAGGTCTTGTCCCGGGTGATGTCGTAGTAGATGCCGGGAGAGCGGACCAGCTGTGAGACGATCACACGCTCGGTGCCGTTGATGATGAAGACGCCCTTCTCGGTCATGATCGGAAAGTCGCCGAGGAACACCTGCTGTTCCTTGATCTCGCCGGTCTCCTTGTTGACGAATCTGGCGGTTACGTACAACGGTTGGGCGAAGTTCGAGTCGCGCTCCCGGGCCTCCTCGAGGGTCATGAGGGGCTCGGCGAACCGGTGGTCCGTCAGTTCGAGTGCCAACGTTCCCGTGAAGTCCTCGATCGGGTTGATCTCGTTGAAGATCTCGCGAAGGCCCTCGTCGAGGAACCATTGGAACGACTCGTGCTGGACCGCCAGCAGGTCGGGAAGCGGTAGGACTTCAGGGATTTTTCCGAATGAGAAGCGCTCAGCCACGCGCGAAACCAAGAGGTGCCTCCTTGAGGTGATGCCGAAGGGGTTGACGCAAGACAAGGCATGCTAGCAGACGCGCGAGCATGTCCCAACCGAAACTTTTCGACCTTCGAACAAGCCACCGGACATTTCGACCGTGACCCGTTCGGGGGCCCATCGAGGGCCACCGTCATCCTATCGCGGCCCGGAATGGAGCGTCAAGGGTATGGCACCCCTCATCCGCCCGCGGCCAACCGGGCCGGGCCATGTTCCCGTCGGTACCGGGCCATCGCAACGACACCGAGAGCGGGGCCGATGGCGAGGACGGGAAAGGCCCATCGCCAGCCGAGCGCCTCACCGATCCGGGGCACCCACCAGATGGTGACCGTCGTGAGCAGGAATCCGAGGGCGGTCTGCAGGGTCAGAGCGGTGCCCCGGGCGGTGTCGGGTGCGGTCTCGGTCACCATCGCCGAGAACTGTGCACTGTCTGCCACCACGGTGACCCCCCACACCAGGAGGATCGGCACCAGGACCCAGGCCGACACTCCGAAGACCACCGGCGTGAGAGCCGCACAAACACCGGAGATGACCATCGCAGCCCCGGCGACCTCGGCCCTTCCATGCCGATCGGCCAGACGTCCCGCCACCCAGGCCCCCACTCCACCAGAGGCGATGACCATGAAGGTGAGCACCGGAACCGACGGGTAACCGCCGCCGGCCGCAGTCGCCGAAGCGGACAGGTACACCGCTACCCAGGTCCACATGGCGTACAGCTCCCACATGTGGCCGAGATAACCGAAGGTCGCCAGACGCGTGCCACGGGCCGACAGGGCCCGTGGCACCTGGTCCCAGCGAAAACGCGGCGAGATTGCGTCGTGGGGCCCGTCCCCGACCCGGGTCATGATCACCGCCCCCGACAACGCCAGGACCGATGCGGCGACCACCACACCTTGCCAATCGAGACCGAGCCCACGGAGCAGGTGCGGGGAAGCCGAGCCCACGGTCAAGGCCCCGACGAGCACCCCCAGCGCCATTCCCCGGCCCTCCCTGAACCAGCCTGCCATGACCTTCAGCCCCGATGGGTACACGCCCGCAAGGAACAGCCCGGTCAGGAAACGCAGGAGGTAGGCGCGGCCTGAACCTGTTGCGCCGACAGCGAGCAAGCCAACGTTGGCGGTGGAAGCCGCCAAGGCGCTCCAGAAGAACAGACGACGGCTCGGCACGATGTCTGCGAGGTTGGCGGTGGCCAATAGCAAGGCACCGACCACGAACCCGAGCTGGACCGCGAGCGTGAGGCCGGCGGCACCACCCGGTCCCAGATCCCAGACCTCTTCGAGTTGTGGGGCCACGGCCGCTGCCGAGAACCAGAGGCCCAATGCAAGGAGTTGGGCGGCGGCGATGAGCACCAGGGCTCGCCTCGCCGCAGGCGTCAAAGGTGGATGCCCTCCCTCAGCGCGCCCTCGAACACCGGGTTGTCACCGAACCCGAGAACATGGAAGGTGACGAGGACCCCAGCGAAGACGAACAGCGCGATGAGCAAGCCGACCAGCCATGCCGGGAGCTCTCTACCTCTCGTCTGCCTGGAGCGATCCACTTGCCTGGATGGTAGCCAAACACGCGAACAGGGCCCCCGTCGCGGAACGGGGGCCCTGCAGGGTGTCTTTCGGCGCTCCGGGGCTCAGCCCGCGGTGAGCGCCTCTCGAATGGTGCCCACTTCGATCTTCCGCGCCTTGGCCGACTCCGCCACCGGGATCGAGACGGTCAGGACTCCATGGTCGTATCCGGCCTCGATGCGGTCGGGATCGAGACTGTCGCCGAGGAAGAATTGGCGGTTGAACGTCCCAAAGGGCCGCTCGGCGTGAAGGACCTGGACATCGTCGGCTTTCTCCCACCGGCGCTCGGCCGAGATGGAGAGGGTGTTCTTCTCGACTGTGACGTCGATGGAGTCCGGGTCAACCCCGGGGAGATCGACGTGGAGGAAAAACCTCTCGCCGACCCGGTAGGCGTCGGCGGGCATGAAGCTGGCCCTGGCGTTGCCCCACACCTGACGGGAGATGCGGTCGATGTCGGCAAAGGGATCGAATCTCATCAACATTGCTCCTTTACTCCTTGCTCTAGGAACGTGTATGTGCTTCATTATGCATAATTGAATCTGATATGTCAAGACGCAGGTTTCATGCTGGTATAGCAATCGCCTGCGGTCAAAACTACGCTTCCGCTGCCAATGGCCAAGAAGGACAAGCGAACCACGATCGGGTGGAGGGAGTGGGTGCAGATGCCCGACCTCGGTATCCACGAGATGAAGGCCAAGATCGACACCGGAGCCGACAGCTCGTCACTCCACGCCTTCAACGTCCAACGCTTCGAAAGGGACGGGGTGCCCCATGTCAGGTTCGAGATCCACCCCCGCCAAAGGAAGCGCAAGCCGAGCCTCTTATGCGAGGCCGAAGTAGTGATGGAGAAGAAGGTGAAGAACCCCGGAGGCCGCACCGAGACCCGACCGGTGATCCGCACCCGCCTCGTCGTTGCAGGGCAGGAAGTGGAGGCCCTGGTCAACCTGACCACCCGGGACGAGATGACCTTCCGGATGCTGCTCGGCCGGCGGACGATACGCGAGCACTTCGTCGTCGACCCCGGCAAGAGTTATCTGGGGGCCAGACCGGGCAGAATGGAGGACACGTGAGAATCGCAATCCTCTCGAGGAGCGGAGGCCTCTATTCGACATCCCGCCTCAAGGAGGCCGGGCAGGCGAGAGGACACGAGATGACCGTCGTCGACTACCTCCGCTGCTACATGGACATCACCGCCAGACGGGCAAAGGTGCTCTATCGGGGAGACGAGGTCAAGCCACATGCCGTGATCCCCAGAATCGGCGCCACGTACACCTTCTACGGGATGGCCGTGGTCCGTCAGTTCGAGGCCGCCGGCGTCTACACGGTCAACAGTTCGGACGCCATCGGGCGCAGCCGCGACAAGCTGAGTGCCATGCAACTCCTCACCAGGGCCGGGGTGGGCCTGCCGACCACCAGCTTCGCCCATTCGACGCAGGACATCGACGGGCTCCTCGAGGTGGTTGGCGGGACTCCCGTAGTCGTCAAACTCCTCGAGGGAACCCAGGGAGTCGGCGTGGTCCTCGCCGAGACCCGCAAGGCCGCCGAGTCTGTGATCGGCGCCTTCCGACAGATGGACGCCAACTTCATCGTCCAGGAGTACATCACGGAGGCCGCAGGGTCGGACGTGCGCGCCCTCGTGATCGGGGGAAAAGTCGCGGCGGCCATGCGTAGGACCGGGGCGCCCGGCGACTTCCGCTCGAACCTGCACCGTGGTGGCACAGCCGAACCGGTAAAGCTCACGGCCAAGGAGCGATCAACGGCGGTTCGCGCCGCCAAGACAATGGGGCTCAACGTCGCCGGGGTGGACATGCTCCAATCCGCGGAGGGGCCCCTGGTGCTCGAGGTCAACTCCTCGCCTGGCCTCGAAGGTATCGAGGAGGCAAGCGGCGTCGACATCGCCGACCTGATCATCGAACACATCGAAGACCACGCGGACAATTAGTACTGGGTACTGGGTACTTGGTGCTGGGTACTTGGTACTGGGTACTGGGTACTGGGTACTGGGTACTGGGTACTGGGTACTGGGTACT
>CAYVTP010000128.1:0-4625 GCA_964454615.1 uncultured Acidimicrobiaceae bacterium
TTCGCTCATGTTGGAGTCGCCGGCGATGACATGGAGACGGCGGTACTTCTCGGCATCGGCGTGGGGCTCGTCTCGGGTGTTGATGATGGGACGCGATCGGGTGGTCGCCGACGAGACGCCCTCCCAGATGTGGTCCGCCCGTTGGGCGACGGAGAAGGTGGTGCCTCGTGGGGTCTGGGTGAGCTTGCCCGCCCCCAGGAAGATCTGTCTGGTCACCAGGAAAGGGATGAGAACGTCGACGGTGCGATGGAAGTCCTTGTGCCGACTCACCAGGTAGTTCTCATGGCACCCGTAGGAGTTGCCGGCGCTGTCGGTGTTGTTCTTGAAGACGAAGATCTCACCCCGGATCCCCTCCTCCTCCAGTCTCTCCTCTGCCCCGCCGACCAGCCCTTCGAGTATCCGCTCGCCAGCCTTGTCATGGGCGACCAGGTCTTCCAGGTCGTCGCACTCGGGTGTTGCGAACTCGGGGTGGGAGCCGACGTCGAGGTAGAGCCGGGCGCCGTTCTCCAGGAAGACGTTGGACGATCGACCCCATGAGACGACCCGACGGAACAGGTAGCGGGCCACCTCGTCGGGGCTGAGCCTCCGCTGGCCCCTGAGCGTGCAGGTGACCCCGTACTCATTCTCTAGCCCGAAGATCCGCCGGTCCATCAGGTCAGGCTAGATCGGCTGGTGGGTCTTGCGTGGATGCGGGAGTGTGAGGGTCGCCCACATCCCGTTCTGTGAAGATCCTTGGTGACCCCTACGACAGAGATCTTCACAGAACGAGGAGGTCAGGCCAGTTCCGAGGGTTCGATCCGACGGAAGGCCCTCCGCCCGTTCACCTGGTCGAGAACTGCTATCTCCCATCCCTCCGAGTCGCGGCCTTCGGCCCGCCTGAAGGCGTCGGCG
This sequence comes from uncultured Acidimicrobiaceae bacterium, assembly GCA_964454615.1. GTDB lineage: Bacteria > Actinomycetota > Acidimicrobiia > Spongiisociales > ZC4RG35 > ZC4RG35. The sequence goes on from CAYVTP010000128.1 coordinate 892, forward strand.
CCCATCTGGTAGGCCTCCTCGAGGGTCATCCCCTCCCTCCAGAGATCGGCGAGGGCGGCCGTCAGCTCCTCGGTCTTGCCCCCGATGGCCACGAAGCGCCGCTCGTCGTAGAGGGTTCCGTCGTAGCTGACCCGGAACAGCCTGTTCTCTCCCCCGACCGACTTCTCCACGATCAGGATCTCGACTTCGAAAGGCTTGGGGTCGCGGGTGAAGATCATCCCGAGGGTCTGGGAAAAGGCGGTGGCCAGGCCCATGGCCGTCACGTCGTCGCGCGAGTAGAGGTAGCCGGTCAGGTCGGCCTGACGTATCCCCGCCTTGCGCAGTGTCTCGAACTCGTTGTACTTGCCGACTCCGGCGAAGGCGATCCGATCGTAGAGCTCGCTGATCTTGCGCAGCGTGGTCGACGGGTTCTCGGCCAGCAGGAGGATCCCGTCGGCGTATTCGACCGCGACGATCGACCGGCCTCTGGCTATGCCTTTCCTGGCGAAGTCGGCCTTGTCCCTGACCAGCTGCTCGGGGGCGACGTAGAAGGGAATGGTCATCGGATCGTCTCCAGCGCCTCTCGGGCGTAGGGAAGGATGACCTCATCGGCGAACTCGTTGAACCCCCCGGAGTCGATGCTGACCACGTTGGGGAGGATCCCTCTGGTCAGGTCGGGGCCACCGGTGGCGGTGTCCTCCTGGGAGGCTGCCACCAGCGCCCGGACCGACATGTCGGCCGCCTCCTCAGCGCTCATCTCGTCCCGGTAGGCGGTGCGCAGGTACGACTTGGCAAGCCTTGCCCCGGACCCGGTCGTCCCGAAGTCGGCCTCCTCGTAGCGGCCCCCGACCACGTCGAAGCTGTAGACCCTTCCGGTCTTCTGGCGCTCGTCATATCCCCCGAAGAGGGGCACCACCCCGAGGCCCTGGAATGCCATCGGGAGCTGGTTCCTCACCATCCGGGCGAGGAAGGACGCCTTGCCGTCGAGCGACAGCCTGACGCCTTCGATCTTCTCGTAGTGCTCCAGTTCCACCTGGAAGAGCCTCACCATGTCGATGGCCAGACCCGCGGTCCCGGCGATCGCCACCGCCGAGTAACGGTCGGCGGAGAACACCTTTCGTATTCGCCGATGGGCCACCAGATGCCCTTCGGTGGCCCGCCGGTCACCGGCCATCACCACCCCGTCGGCGTAGCGCATGGCCAGCACCGTCGTTCCCTCGGGAGCCGAAGGCACCTTGGCGCCCGGGGGGATGACAATCTCCGGTGATGCGCCGATCGACTCCAACAGGTCCATGAAGCTCGCTCCCGGGACCGGGGCGTCGAGGGGAAGGGGTCCCATGGGACGTGCCGTCACTGGCCCCCCTTCTGGACGTAGTTCTTTACGAACTCCTCGGCGTTTTCCTCGAGCACCTCGTCGATGGAGTCGAGGAGGTCGTCCAATGCCTCGAGATCGGCTTCGGTCTCAGTCGAGGCTGCCTGCTCCTCCGCCTCTTGCGACCGGTCGCTGTCCTTGGATTTGGCCCGTTCCCTGTCTGACATCTGACTCACCCTCCTAGACGGCGGAGCAGCTCGGCTGCGTCCTCCGCCTCGTCGATCAAGGCGCCGACCAGATCGGCCCCTCCGCGCAGCGGTTCCATCATAGGAACCCGCTTGAGATTCGCTTCTCCCACGTCGAAGACCAGCGAGTCCCAGTTGGCCGCCACGACGGCCTTCGGGAAGCGGGAAACGCACTTGCCGCGAAAGTAGGCGCGGGTCCGTCGTGGCGGTTCGTCCACTGCCTCGGCTACTTGTTCCTCGGTGAACAGACGGCGCATCGCACCACGGTCGGCGAGCCGGTTGTACAGGCCCCGGGTGCCGTCGACGTCGTGGTACTGGACGTCGAGTGCCTTGAGCTTCGAGCTCTCCCAGTGCAGGCCGTCCCTTGCGATGTACCCCTCAAGCAGGCGTTTCTTGGCCACCCAGTCGAGGGTGTCGGCGAGTCTCATCGGATCGGTCTCGAGAAGCGACAGGGTCCTCTCCCACTCGTCGATCAGCTGGTCCCAGACCGGGTCGTCCAACTCCTTCTCGGCGTACTTCCGCAGCCACTCCAGATACCGGCCCTGAATCTCGAGCGCAGTCGCGGTGCCTCCACCGTCGAGACGGAGGGGGTGGGTCAGGAGGGTGTCGTGGCTCACCGTCCAACACGACTCGACCGGGTCGGCGAGGTCGAGGGGGTCGGGTAGGGCCCCATCCTCGAGGGCTGCCAGCATCAGAGCGGTGGTGCCGAGCTTGAGAAAGATCTGGACCTCCGAGAGGTTGGCGTCGCCGACGATGACGTGGAGGCGCCGATACTGCGAGGCGTCGCCGTGGGGCTCGTCCCGGGTGTTGATGATGGGCCGCTTCAGGGTCGTCTCCAGCCCGACCTGCTCCTCGAAGAAGTCGGCTCGTTGGGTCACCTGGTAGTCGACTTCGGGCCTGTCGTTCTCGCGACCCACCTTTCCTGACCCGGTGAAGATCTGACGGGTGACCAGGAAGGTCATGGCGTAGCGGATCACGTCGGCGAAAGGGGTCTGTCGGGAGAGGAGGTAGTTCTCGTGGGCCCCGTAGGAGTTGCCTTTCCCGTCGGAGTTGTTCTTGTAGAGGGACACCGACTGCCCGGAGATGGCTGATGCGGCGGCCGCGGCCTCTCTCATGACCCGCTCCCCCGCCTTGTCGTACAGGGCGGCTTCCAGGGGGTCGTAGCACTCCGGCGAGGAGTACTCGGGGTGGGCGTGGTCGACGTACAGCCGGGCTCCGTTGCCCAGCACGGAGTTGACCACAGCGCCTTCGGCGTCGACCAGCCCATAGCCGTCGTGGCCGAAGCCGCGGGCGTCCCTGCCCGGGGACTCCTCCTCGTAGGACCACTGCACCTTGACCCTGGCACCCGGGTAGGCGTTGACCACCAGCGATGAGGCCACGGCAGGGTTGTGGGCTGGGTCGCCCCTGACCACGATTCCGTACTCGGTCTCGGTGCCGAGCACCTTGTGGATCGCCATCAGCGCCCCATTACAGGTACTGCCCGCCGGAGACCTTCTCGATGAGGCGGCTCTCTTCGTCGCCGCCCACCAGTGTCCGGACGTACACGATCCGCTCGCCCTTCTTCCCTGAGATCTTGGCCCAGTCGTCGGGGTTGGTCGTGTTGGGGAGGTCTTCGTGTTCGCGGAACTCCTGCTTGATCGCCGCTCTCAGGTCCGAGGAGCGGATACCGCCGGAGCCACCGGCTATCTGACGTTTGATGGCGTCCTTCTTGGCCCGCCGCACGATGTTCTCGATCATGGCGCCGGATGAGAAGTCCTTGAAGTAGAGGACTTCACGGTCGCCGTTGGCGTAGGTCACTTCGAGGAAGCGGTTCTCGTCCCGCTCGGCGTACATCTCCTCGACGGTCTCCTCGATCATCTGGCCGATGTAGTCGGCATCATCGCCGTCGAAGGTTGCCCGCTCGTCGGGGTCGAGCGGTGTGGCGTCGGTCAGGTAGATCCGGAAGATCTCCCGAGCCGCCACGGGGTCGGGCCGGTTGATCTTGATCTTCACATCGAGGCGTCCCGGCCGGAGGATGGCCGGGTCGATCAGGTCTTCTCGGTTCGAAGCGCCGATCACCACCACATTCTTCAGGGACTCCACACCGTCGAGCTCGGAGAGGAGTTGGGGGACGATCGTCGCTTCCACGTCGGAGCTGATCCCTGTGCCGCGTGTCCGGAAGAGAGAGTCCATCTCGTCGAAGAAGACGAGCACCGGCA